>NZ_JBEYUH010000001.1:0-430693 GCF_040643435.1 Rhodococcus sp. NPDC047139 | reverse complement strand
GAGAACACCCAGCTCACAAGGGCGCGGGCCCTTTTTCAATCACCGACACGGCAACGGGGTCGGTCGACACCTGCCCCTACCAACTGCGAAGAGCCAGCGAAGACCTTCGAGGCTGCCTCGGAGAATAATCGGATCCGTTCGGAAACGTTCCGGTCTGTTCGATTCCCCGTTCTGTTCGATTCCGCAGTGCCGCCAGGGCAGAGTCGGCGACCCGGCCGCGCTCACACTCCCCGGGCGAGCGCGTCGAACCGGTCGATGTCCTCGCGTCGGCAGACACGACTTCCGGGGGTGAGCAAGGCCGCCGTACCACACGCGATCCCGAGGGCGAGTGCGTCCCGCAGGGAACGGTTCTGCAAGAGCCCGACGACGAGTCCGGCGACCATGCTGTCGCCCGCTCCGACCGCGCTGCGCACCTTCGCCGCGAGCGCCGGTACCCGGACCGCCTCGTCAGCGGTCACCATGATCGCTCCGTCGGCCCCGAGCGAGACCACGACGACCTCCGAGACACCGGAGGTGACCAGCTCTCTCGCGGCCGCGATCTGTTCGTCGATCGTGTCCGGTTCGCGTCCGATCCACTCGCACAGTTCGTCGAGGCTGGGTTTGACGAGGAACACCCCCGAGTCGATGCCGGTAAGCGCATCCCCCGAGGAATCGAGCACGAATCGGGCGCCCGCCTGCTGGGCCGCTGCGGCGATACGGCGCACGAAGACACCGGGCACACCGGGCGGGAAGCTGCCGCTGGCCACCACGTACTTCGCGCCTTCCGCGGCTTTTTCGAGCGTTGCCAGGCAGCGTTCCTGTTCCTCGGCGGTCAGTTCGGGGCCGGGTGTGACGAAGCGGTACTCCTGGCCACTTCTGCGGTCGATGGCGGTGAAGCACTCGCGGGTGGACCCGGCGATCGGAACGATGTGCGCCTCGACGTCGTCGTCGTCGAGCAGACCGTTCATCTGCTCGCCCAACGCGCCACCGGCCGGATAGACGGCCGCGGCCGAGGCGCCGAGCACACGCGCGACCTTCGCGACGTTGACCCCGCCCCCGCCGGCGTCGTAGAACGGCTCGTCGCAGCGCAGTTTGCGGGTGGGCACCACCGCGTCGGTGAAGGTCGTGACATCGAGCGCGGGGTTCATGGTCAAGGTGACGATCTCGGGCATGACCGAAACCCTATTCGGAGCGGTCGCCCGGTGCCGAGATCACGACCTGCGCTGCGCGCGTCGTCCACGGCGGTCGCCGTCCGTCCATCAGTGCTCGGGCTTGCGCAAGGCCGCCATGAACATGGCGTCGGTGCCGTGCCGGTGCGGCCACAACTGAACCCCCGGTCCCTCACCCACCTGCGGCACACCGGGGACGAGCTCGCGCGTGTCGAGTTGCTCGACACCGTGGCGACGCACCGCATCGGACACGACCGCCACGGTCTCCGAGACATGCGGCGAGCACGTCGAGTAGAGCACCACGCCGCCGGGGCGCAACAGTGCGATCGCCGAGGCCAGCAGTTCCTTCTGCAGCCGGACCAGATCGGCGACGTCGCCGGGTTGACGCCGCCACCGCGCCTCCGGACGTCGCCGCAGCGCACCGAGCCCGGTGCACGGCGCGTCGACGAGTATCCGGTCGTAGCCCGGCTCGAGGCCGGGCTCGCGCCCGTCGGCGACGTGCACGGTCACCGGGAGGTCGCGTGCGGTCTTGCGGACCAGTTCAGCGCGGTGTTCGACCGGTTCGACGGCGTCGACGGCGAACCCGTCGATCGCTGCGATGGCACCGAGCAGAGCCGCCTTTCCACCCGGGCCCGCACACAGGTCGAGCCAACGGCCCCGGTCCTCGCCGCGCAGGGGTGCCAGGGTGAGGGCACGAGCGACGAGCTGGCTGCCCTCGTCCTGAACCGCGGCCATCCCTTCACGGACGGGTTCGAGACGGCCCGGATCCCCATGTTCGAGATGTACGGCGTAGGGCGACCACGGTCCGATCTCGCCGCCGGTGACCAGCGCCAGTTCTTCCGCAGTGATCACTCCCGGCCGGGCGACGAGATGCACGATCGGACGCGCGTCGTCGGCGGCGAGAACATCGGCGAGTTCGGATGCATCCGCTCCGAGAGCATGGGCGAACGCCTGCGCGATCCACAGCGGATGGGCGTACCGGAACGCCAGATGGCCGACGGGATCACGCTCCGGGTCGGGGGCGAGTAGTTCGATCCATTCCTGCTCCGTACGCTCCCCCACCCGGCGCAACACCGCGTTGACGAATCCTGCCCGGCCGGAACCGAATTCCGACCGAACCAGGTCGACACTCGTGGCCACCGCTGCGTGCGGGGCGACACGCGTGCGCAACAACTGGTAAGCACCCAGACGTAGGACGTCCAGCAGTGCTCCGTCGATCTCCTCGACGGTACGGTTGGCGGCCTCCGCGATCACGGCGTCGAGGAGCCCCTGCGCGCGGGCAGCGCCGTAGGTGAGTTCGGTGGCCAGAGCGGAGTCACGCGCGTCGAGTTTCCGCTCCCGAAGCAGAGCCGGGAGAACGAGATTCGCGTAGGCGTCACGTTCGCGCACCGCACGCAGCACATCCCGGGCAGCGACGCGGGCGGGGTCGACGGTCGGCTGGGACGATCGGCGCGCCGGCTTCGAGGACCGATCGCGTCCGGTCGCCTGTCCGCTGTTACGGCTGTTGCGCCCCGCGGGATTTCGTCCTCCGGACTTGCGTCCGCCTCGGTCGGGTCTGCCGGAATCGGTCATCGTGCACGCACCTTCGGGTCGAGCCGGGCGCCACGCGCCCAGTCCGTGGCTGCCATTGCTTTCTTTCCGGGTGGTTGAACGGTCCCGAGCCGCACTGCGGTGGTGCCGGTGCCGACGAGCACACCGTCCTTGCGGATGTCGAGTTCGCCTGCCTCGAGAGCCTCGTCGGTCACCGTCACCGGACCGACCTTCACCCGCAGGTCGCCGATCATCGTCCACGCGCCCGGAGCCGGAGTGACCGCTCGGATCCTCCGGTCGACGACGTGCGCGGGAAGAGTCCACTGCACCTGGGCCGCCTCGACGGTGACCTTGGGCGCGTGCGAGATGCCCTCGGCGGGCTGCGGCGCCGGGGTGAGGATGCCGTCCTCGAGTCCGTCCAGGGTCGATTCGAGCAGGTTCGCACCGGTTTCGGCGAGACGGCCGAGCAGGTCGCCCGCGGTGTCGGTGGGACGGATCGTCTCGGTGACGACGCCGTAGATCGGCCCGGTGTCGAGTCCGGCTTCGAGCCGGAAAGTGCTCGCACCGGTGATCTCGTCACCCGCGGCGATCGCCGCCTGCACCGGCGCGGCACCCCGCCAGGCGGGCAACAGCGAAAAGTGCAGGTTCACCCATCCGTGGGTGGGGATGTCGAGAACCGGCTGCGGAATCAGCGCACCGTAGGCAACCACGGGGCAGCAGTCCGGCGCGAGTTCGGTCAGGCGTGCGATGAAGTCGGGGTCCCGTGGCGACCGGGGCGTGAGCACCTCGATACCGTGCTCGTCGGCGACCTTCCCCACGGCCGATCGCACCACCTTGCGGCCACGGCCGGCGGTCGTGTCGGGTCGAGTGACGACCGCAACCACCTGGTGGCGCGGCGACTCGACGAGACGGAGCAGCGACGGGACGGCGGGCTCGGGTGTGCCCGCGAAGACCACGCGCATGTCAGCGCACCGCCGATGCACGAAGGTAGGGCGCGGCGCGGTGGGTCTGCGGGGATGTCACGTATGTTGCTCCAGTTCTCGGCGGCGTCGACCTCCCACAGTCTAGGGAGTCGGTGCCGTGCGACCTGCATCACCGCGCCGGAGGCTCTGCCCGGGACATCAGGTGTTGGACTGGAGGATCAGTTCGGGGATTCCGGTGCCGAGCGCAACCGGGTTGCAGTCGCCGGGTGCGTAACGCTCGGGATCGAGTGTGTGCCGGGCCAGTTGCAGCACGAACGGATCGTAGACCATGTTGAAGTGCCCGGTCAGGTTCTGGGGGCACAGTTCCTGGATGACGTGGTTGCCGGCGCCTTCTCCGCGAAGTGCCACGTTGCCGGCGGGCTGGATGACTTCGTCGACGTTCGTTCCGATCGTCGTGTAGCGCACGCCGGGGACGGTGTCGGTGGGTGTGTTGACCTCGGTGAGGACGTCCGATCCCTCGACTTGCTGCACGAGCGCCACGGAGAATTCTCCCTCGACGAGGTCGATCGCCCCGGGGAGGGCGGCGAGGGCCGCTCCGAGGCCGTAGAAGGTGCCGCCGTAACTCGGTGATGCGAGCCCGACCCAGCGGTCGACGACGTCGGCACCGCCGAGTTCGTTGATGAAATATCTGGCGACCGTGGCGCCCTGTGAGTAGCCGACCACGTCCACTTTCTCTGCGCCGGTGGCCTCGAGCACCTCGGTGACGAATGCTCCGAACTGGCCTGCTGAGACCCGGATGTCGCCGGTGCCGTAGTCCTCGGCGCCGTCGGCGAACCCGTAGTTCAGCGCGAAGACACACCACCCGGATGCGGCGAGCAGGGGCGAGAGAGCTGCGAAATCGGAGTAGGCGTTGGAGTCGGTGCCGTGGGCGAGGACCACGGGCCGAGGGTGCTCCGCCGACGGCGTGCACGAGAAGTCGTTGCTGCCGGCCGGCGCGATACCGGGATTGTTCTCGGCATACTCCGCTGCGTCGGCATGTCCTGTGGCCACCGGCCCCTCAGGCGCGGGCACGCTGCTCACGGAACCCTCCCCCAGACCGATGATCGGTGAATCACCGGACGAAAGGGGCTGTGCGCCGGCCACGCCCGCCGTCAACAGTGCGACGACGCACGCACCGACGCCGCTCCAACTCCGACCGACGCCCATTCGCCTGTCCTCCCGTTTCCGTGTGTGCCTCCCCAGACACTCACGAGAATGATCGGCGACGACCGTAATTTCGTTACTGTGGCAAACAGTATTCGCACATCGGATCAGCCGACGCGCGGAGGATCGACCTGCACCCGGAGCGGCCCGTCGGCGCGACGCGCCGTGCGGGTGGCCTGCGCATCGCGCAGTGCCCGGCCGAGCGCGCGGCCCCGATCGCGCGCGACCCGGACGATCATCCGGTGCACATCCTCGGGTTCGGGCCCCTCGGAGCCGAACGGCAGTCGCTGCCCCGGCGGCAGGGGCACGGGTCCGAGCACTTCGGCGCCCTCCGGCAGTTGCGTCGCGTCGAGCAGCTCGGCGACGGCCGCCGACGCCCCGTCGATCGCAGCCATGTGGACGGCGGGCGGAAATCCGACCTCGGTCCTTTCAGAGACCTCGGATCTCGCATGGCCGACCGGATCCCATCGCACGAGTGCCTGCACGGTGGGGATGCCGGAATCGGCGACGACCACGACCTGCCCACCGTCGGCGAACGACCGCACGAGCGCCGAGGCGGTGAGCCAGCGCCGCATCGTCTCCTCGGTCGCACGCAGGTCGGCGCGGCCGAGCAGTGCCCATCCGTCGAGAAGCAGCGCAGCGCCGTAACCACCCTCTGCGACCGGTTCGGCACCCACGGTGGAGACCACGAGCGCAGCCGCAGCGGGCGCGGTGTGTTTGACGTCGTTTCCGCCCGATGTCACGACAGGCACCCCGGGGAAGGCGCGTCCCAGTTCCTCGGCGGTCCGCGCCGCCCCGACGACGACGGCCCGTAGCGAGCGTGCACCGCAGGCGTGGCATCGGTGCCGCGCGTCGGCGACGCCGCACCACCGGCAGGCCGGGATCGCGGCTCCGTCGGGGCCTGCGGCGGTGGGCAGGGCGAGCGGCCCGTTGCAGTGCCGGCACCGTGCGGGGGCGCGGCACTTGCCGCACGCCAGTGCAGGAACATAACCGCGCCGCGGTACCTGTACAAGGACCGGACGATCCGCCGCAAGCGCGGATCGGGCGGCGGCGAACGCGATCGCGGGCAGGCGCGCGGCACGTGCGGCAGGATCCCGCGCGAGCGCATGGTCGCTGTCGGCGAGCGCTGTGACCTTGGGGGCGCACTCCCGCACGACCTCCCGGGGAGCGACGAGGTCGTGCGCCCAGCCCGCGTCGACGAGGGCCTGGGTCTCCGCGGTGCGGGCGTGGCCGGCGATCACGACCGCGGCGCCGACCGCGTGCGCCCGCAGTGCGGCGACCTCCCGGGCGTGCGGATACGGCGATCGCGGTTCGCAGTGCAGATCGTCGCCGTCGTCCCACACCACGAGCAGCCCGAGATCAGGGGTCGGCGCGAAGACGGCGGCACGGGTGCCGACGACGATGCGCGTGGATCCTCGTAGCGCCGCGAGCCAGCGTCGGTAGCGCTCCGCCGGTCCGAGGCCTGCGGCGAGGCCGACGACGTGATCGGCGCCGGCGACATCCACGCAGACCGACATCAGTCGATCGAGATCGCGCTGGTCGGGGACGACGAGCACGGCGGCCCGTCCCGAGGCGAGGGTCAGTGCAGCGAGTTCGGCGAGTCGGCGCGGCCAGTCCTCGCCGGGCAGCGCCTGCCAGGCCGCCCGCGGTGCGCGGCCCCCTTCGAGCGCTTCCAGGAAGTTCTCCCCGTGGCGGTATCGGCTCCACGCGGCGCGGTCGATCTCCGGCACCGGTGCGGGCTCGGGCGTCCGGGGCGTCTCGGCTTCGACGCGCGCGTGGCGCGGAGGCACCGCAAGACGGAGTACATCCGCCCGGGTTCCCGCATAACGGGTCGCGACTTCCTCGGCGAGGGCCGCGATCTCGGGCGTGAGCACCGGTTCGGGCGAGACCACCCGGTCGAGTCGGCCGAGCTTACCGGTGTGATCGCTCGACGCCGCACGCGCGAGGAGGAAGCCGTCGACGAGACGTCCGGCGAAGCGCACACGGACGCGGACACCCGGGCGGGCGTCCGCGTCCAGTTCGCGAGGGATCAGGTAGTCGAACTCCCGGTCGAGGTGCGGAACCGGCAGCAGCGGAAGAACCCGTGCGACCGGATCGACCTCGGCGGCGTCGAAATCAGCAACCACCCGGGCCCGATCGGTGTCTACAGTCCTGCGGCCGCACGCAGCTTCTCGGCGCGGTCGGTGTTCTCCCACGGCAGTTCGACGTCGGTACGTCCGAAGTGGCCGTATGCCGCGGTCTGCGCGTAGATCGGACGCAGCAGGTCGAGGTCGCGGATGATGGCACCCGGACGCAGGTCGAAGACCTCACCGATGGCCTGCTGGATGCGGGCGGGGTCGGTCTTCTCCGTGCCGAAGGTCTCGACGAAGAGCCCGACCGGGGCGGCCTTGCCGATTGCGTACGCGACCTGCACCTCGATGCGGTCGGCGAGACCTGCGGCGACTGCGGTCTTGGCGACCCAGCGCATGGCGTATGCGGCCGAACGGTCGACCTTCGACGGATCCTTACCCGAGAAGGCGCCGCCACCGTGTCGCGCCATCCCGCCGTAGGTGTCGACGATGATCTTGCGTCCGGTCAGGCCGGCATCTCCCATGGGTCCGCCCAGCACGAAGGAACCCGACGGATTCACCAGCAGCCGGACGTCGTCGGTGGCCAGGCCGCCGAGGTTCGGATCGGCGAGCACCGCATCGACGACGTGCGTACTCAGATCCGGCGTCAGCAGATTGTTCAGGTCGATGTCGGCGGCGTGCTGGGTGGAGATGACGATCGTGTCGAGACGGACGGGCTTGTCGCCGTCGTACTCGATGGTGACCTGGGTCTTGCCGTCGGGACGCAGGTACGGCAGGACGCCGGACTTGCGGACTTCGGTGAGACGACGGGACAGGCGGTGGGCGAGAGAGATCGGCAGCGGCATGAGTTCGGGGGTGTCCGAGCACGCGTATCCGAACATCAGTCCCTGGTCGCCTGCGCCCTGCAACGCCACCTCGTCGTCGGTGAGCACACCGCTGCGGGCCTCGAGGGCCACGTCGACACCACCGGCGATCTCCGGGGACTGGGCGCCGATCGCGATGTTCACGCCGCAGGAGTTGCCGTCGAATCCCTTCGACGACGAGTCGTAGCCGATTTCGAGCACGCGATCGCGCACGATCTTCGGGATGTCCGCGTACGCGGACGTGGTGACCTCACCCACGACATGCACCTGGCCCGTGGTCACGAGGGTCTCCACGGCTACCCTGGCGCGGGGATCCTCGGCGAGGAGCGCGTCGAGAACCGAGTCGCTGATCGCGTCACAGATCTTGTCCGGATGCCCCTCCGTCACGGACTCACTGGTGAAAAGCCGACCGCCGGTCTTGCTCACGAAACTCCCTCTCGACTGATGCGCCAGGCGCTGTACGGACAACCGTGTGGAGCATGCGCTCCCCGAACGGGCCGAAAACCCGATCGCAGTGCCGACGCTACTGTTCCACAGGCGTCGGCGCGAGTATTGAAATCACCCGATTCTTCCGCGTTCCGCGAGCAGCGGTCCCAGTGCATCGAGCACGCGGCTGGCCATGAGCGCCTTCGATCCGTGCGCGAGGGCAGTTTCCGAGCCGTCCGCGGACAGCAACCAGCCGTTGTTGTCGTCGACCTCGAAGGCCTTGCCGTCGCCGACGGCGTTGACGACGAGCAGATCGCAGCCCTTACGTGCGAGCTTCTCCCGGGCGTAGGTGAGCACGTCGCCGTGCTCGTCCCCGGTCTCCGCCGCGAAGCCTACGATCACGGTCTCGGCAGAGAGCGAACCCTCCGCGCGTGCACGAACGAGACCCGCAAGGATGTCGTCGTTCTTGGTCAGCGCGATGGAGTCGGGTTCCCCCTCCCCCTTCTTGATCTTGCTGTTCGCGAAGGTGGTGGGCCGGAAATCGGCGACGGCCGCCGACATGATGACCGCGTCCGCACCGGAGGCGTGCTTGGTGACCGCATCCCGCATCTGCGCTGCGGTCTGGACCCGAACGACGTCGACTGCTGCCGGGTCGTCGAGGCCGGCAACGCTACCGGCGACGAGGGTCACGTCGGCCCCCCGCTGCGCCGCAAGACGCGCGAGCGCATAGCCCTGCTTGCCGGACGACCGGTTCCCGAGGAAGCGCACCGGATCGAGCGGTTCGCGGGTTCCGCCGGCGGAGACGACGATGCGGCGCCCGGCCAGATCGCGGGGCAGGGCATCGGCTCGTTCGAGCAGAAGCGAGGCCAGATGGAATATCTCGTCCGGCTCGGGCATCCGCCCGGCGCCGGTGTCCTTGCCCGTGAGCCGTCCCGACGCGGGTTCGACCACCACGACACCGCGGCGACGCAGGGTCGCGACGTTGTCGACGGTGGCGGCGTGTTCCCACATCTCGGTGTGCATGGCGGGCACGAACATGACGGGACATCGCGCGGTGAGCAGAGTCGCGGTGAGCAGATCGTCGGCGCGGCCCGCCACCGCCCTCGCCATGAGGTCGGCGGTGGCCGGTGCTACCACGACGAGGTCTGCTTCCTGCCCCAGACGCACGTGTGGCACCTGCGGCACATCGGCGAAGACCCCGGTCTGCACCGGGTTGCCGGACAGCGCCTCGAAGGTGGCACGCCCCACGAATTCGAGGGCGGACTCGGTGGGGACGACCCGCACGTGGTGTCCGCTCTCCGTGAAGGCACGGATCAGCGCGCAGGACTTGTAAGCGGCGATGCCGCCGGCGACACCGACGACGATGCGGCGGCGCTGCACGGATCCGGCCTCGCCGCTCGAAGCGGGGTTGTTCACTCGCCTTCGGTGTGCTCGAGCAGATCCGAGTGGATCTCGCGAAGGGCGATCGACAGCGGCTTCTCCTGCAGACCCGGCTCGACGAGGGGACCCACATACTCAAGGATGCCGTCGCCGAGCTGGTTGTAGTAGTCGTTGATCTGGCGGGCACGCTTGGCGGCGTAGATCACCAGTGCGTACTTCGAGGAGGCGCGCTCGAGCAGCTCGTCGATAGGCGGGTTGGTGATACCCGAGGGGGTGTCGTAGACCGGAAGGACATTGCCCTCGAGGTCGGTCGCGGCTGCCTGGATGCTGCTCACTCGGTGTTCTCCTGAGATGTCGCGGGATGGGAGGGCGCCGGAACCGGTCGCCGGACGCACACGAGGTGCGGACGGGTCAGTCGGTTCCGGGTCCAACCAACAAGGATACCAATTCATCGCAGGCCCGGTCGACATCGTCGTTGACGATCACGACATCGAACTCGTCCTGCGCGGCCAGTTCGCTGCGCGCGGTGTCCAGCCGGCGGGCGACGACCTCTTCGGATTCGGTACCGCGGCCGGTGAGGCGCTCGACGAGCACCTCCCAACTCGGCGGCGCGAGAAAGGCCAGTACTGCGTCCTCCATCGCTGCCCGTACGGCGCGAGCCCCCGCGAGGTCGACCTCCACCAGGACCGGCCGGCCCTCGTCGAGCGCCTGGCGCACCGGCTGCGCGGGCGTACCCGAACGCTGCAGTCCACCGTGGATATCGGCCCATTCGAGCAGATCTCCGGCGTCGATCATCCGGTCGAACTCGGCGCGGCTGACGAAGTGGTAATCCACTCCGTCCACCTCGCCCGGTCGCGGGTCGCGCGTGGTCGCCGAGACGCTGAAGTGCAGGTCCGGGATACGGCTCCGTAACAGGCGGACAACAGTCGACTTCCCGACCGCGGAGGGGCCGGCCAGTACCACCAGCCGGCCCCTCCGCGTTGCGGGTGCGCTGTCCGTCACGGTTCGTGCGTCAGCTACCACGGTGCTCAGGCGTCGAAATCGAACCTGGCGAGCAGGGCCTTGCGCTGACGGTCGCCGAGGCCGCGCAGACGGCGGGTCGGAGCGATCTCCAGCTCGGTCATGATTTCCTGCGCCTTGACCTTGCCGACCTTCGGCAGGGCCTCGAGCAGAGCCGACACCTTCATCTTGCCGAGGATCTCGTCGTTCTCGGCATCCTTGAGCACCTGCTTGAGGTCGGTGCCGCCGCGCTTGAGGCGCTCCTTGAGCTCAGCCCGGGCACGACGGGCAGCAGCCGCCTTCTCCAGAGCAGCGGCGCGCTGCTCATCGGTCAGCTGGGGAAGGGCCACGGTTCCTCCGTCTCATCGTTGGCTTTCGAGTCTTCACCGCTGCAACCAGCGGCGATAGCGACCGTACTCACGACTACCGACGAATGCGAACCCACCCCCCGGCGTTCCGCTCGAAAATCCGTGCGGTAGTGCACGCCGATTCCGCTGCGGATTCCGCGGTCGTGAGCGCCCGAACGGCCATCGACGCGACCTGCCGAAACGGAGTAAACCTGCAGGTCACAGGCCCTCCGCAGCGGAAAAGAGATCCCGTGTCACCCGCGCGGTCGCACGGGCCGGGAATCCGCTCTTGCGCCGTTTCGGCAGGGCCGGAAAATTTTCTTGATTCTCCGCGTGTCGCACCGGTCCGAGCGCAGGTCAGAGCGCATACCCGCGTATGTACGCCTCGTGCCCGGACCACACGTAGCGGTCCGGGCACGAGGGAAAGAACCTACTTCGTCAGGAAGGCGAATCCGTCGAGTGTGCGCGCGACGGCCGCCCGCAGATCGGCGACGGAGGGTCCGGCGCGCAGCACGTCCCGCGAGACGTTCGGCACGACCGCCCCGAGACGGTCGCCCACGAGCCGGCGCACGTCGTCGGCCGTGCCGCCCTGAGCACCCACTCCGGGCATCAGGACGGGCCCGTGGAGGGCGGACAGGTCGGGAGCCTCGGTGAGGGTCGCACCGACCACCACACCCACCGATCCGAGCTCGTCTGCCCCCTCGTTGCAGGCCGCGCACTCGTCCACCACCACCTGCGCGACACTGCGACCGTCCGCGACCCGGGCTTGCTGAACCTGAGCACCTTCCGGATTGGAGGTGGCCGCGAGCACGAACACCCCACGGCCGGTCCGGGCCGCCGATTCCAGCGCCGGGGCGAGGGAACCGAACCCCAGATACGGTGAGACGGTCACTGCGTCGGAACACAAGGGGGAATCCTCCGACAGCCACGTCCGTGCGTAGGCGTCCATCGTGGACCCGATGTCGCCGCGTTTGGCGTCGGACAGCACGAGTGTGCCGGCCTCCCCCAGCTCCGCGATGGTGCGTTCGAGCACGGCGATACCGGCCGAGCCGTAGGACTCGAAGAATGCGACTTGGGGTTTCACCACCGCGACCGTGTCACCGAACGCGTCGACGCACAGTTCGCTGAACCTGGCGAGGCCGTCCACATCCACTCCGAGACCCCACGCGGACAGCAGATCGGGGTGCGGATCGATGCCCACGCACAGCGGCCCACGGCGCCCGAGGGCGTCCGCGAGCCGCTGCCCGAAGGGCCTCACGACTGCCCGGCGGTTACGCCACGCATTCGCGCGTGCAGCCGCTGGATCGAGCTGACTCCGATCTCGCCGCGCAACGCCGCCTCGATGCCCTGCACCGCTGCGGAGGCACCCTGCACCGTGGTGATGCAGGGAATGTTCGCCGCGACCGCCGCACTTCGGATCTCGTAGCCGTCCACACGCGGACCGGCGTTGCCCCAGGGGGTGTTGATGACCATGTCCACGTCGCCGGCGCGGATCCGGTCGACGATGTCGAGCGCTCCCTCGGGCTTGTCCTCACCCGAGACCTTGAAGACCTGCTCGCACGGAACACCGTTGCGGCGCAGCACTTCTGCGGTTCCGGCGGTCGCCATGACATGGAAACCGAGGTCGGCGAGGTGCTTGACCGGGAAGATCATCGACCGCTTGTCCTTGTTCGCGAGCGAGACGAACACGGTGCCCGATGTGGGCAGCGAGCCGTAGGCGGCCGTCTGGCTCTTCGCGAACGCCGTGCCGAAGTCGTCGTCGATGCCCATGACCTCACCGGTGGACTTCATCTCCGGGCTGAGCAGGGTGTCGATGCCCGTGCCGTCGGCACGCCGGAACCGGTTGAACGGCAGCACCGCTTCCTTCACCGCGACGGGTGCGTCGAGCGGGATATGGCTGCCGTCGCAGTCCGCCGGGAGGATACCGGCAGCGCGCAGGTCGGCGATGGACTCGCCGAGCATCACGCGGGCGCACGCCTTGGCGAGTTGCACCGCCGTGGCCTTCGACACGAACGGCACCGTACGGGAGGCGCGGGGGTTCGCCTCGAGGACGTACAGGATGTCGTCCTTGAGCGCGTACTGGACGTTGAGCAGGCCCTTGACACCGATGCCCTTGGCGAGCGCTGCGGTCGAGCGGCGCACGTTCTCGATATCGGCGCGACCGAGGGTGATCGGCGGCAGCGCGCACGCGGAGTCACCGGAGTGGATACCGGCCTCCTCGATGTGCTCCATGATCCCGCCGATGTACACATCGGTGCCGTCGCACAGGGCGTCGACGTCGATCTCGACCGCGTCGTCGAGGAAACGGTCGACGAGCACCGGGCGGTCGTCGGAGATCTCGGTCGCGTTGGAGATGTACGTCTCAAGGGCCTTCTCGTCGTACACGATCTCCATGCCACGGCCACCGAGGACGTAGGACGGCCGCACCAGCACCGGGTATCCGATCCCGGCGGCGATCTCGCGCGCACCTTCGAAGGTGGTAGCGGTGCCGTACTTCGCGGCGGGCAGACCGGCCTCGTCGAGCACGCGGCCGAACTCCCCGCGATCCTCCGCGAGGTCGATCGCCTCGGGCGAGGTACCCACGATCGGCACCCCGGCGGCCTTCAGGCGGCGCGCCAGACCGAGGGGGGTCTGACCGCCGAGTTGGACGATGACACCGGCGACGGTGCCGGACTCGCATTCGGCCCGGTACACCTCGAGCACGTCCTCGAAGGTCAGCGGCTCGAAGTACAGGCGATCGGCGGTGTCGTAGTCCGTCGAGACGGTTTCCGGATTGCAGTTGACCATCACCGTCTCGTAGCCGGCCTCGGACAGCGTCAGCGCGGCGTGCACACAGGAGTAGTCGAACTCGATGCCCTGACCGATGCGGTTCGGACCGGAGCCGAGGATCAGCACCTTCGGCTTCTCGCGCTGCTCGGCGACCTCCGTCTCGGCCGCGGGATCGAGCTCGTAGGTCGAGTAGTGGTACGGCGTCTTCGCCTCGAACTCGGCCGCGCAGGTGTCCACGGTCTTGTAGACCGGGTGGATGCCCAGCTCGTAACGCAGAGCGCGCACGTCGTCCTCGGACGCGAACTGTGCGGGGCGCAGCGCCGCGATCTGCCGGTCGGAGAAACCGTGGTGCTTCGCGTACCGCAGCTCGGTGGCACCGAAATCCTCGGCGGCACGCACGTGCTCACCGAGTTCGACGATGAACGCGAACTGCTCGAGGAACCACGGGTCGATCTTGGTGGCATCGAACAGCTGCTCGACGGTCGCGCCGAGTTCGAGCGCCCGTGCGATCTGGTAGAACCGGCCGTCGGTCGGCGTGCGGATCGCCTCGAGGAGCTCCTCGAGGCTGCCCTCCACCTCAGGACCGGTCCAGAATCCGGCGGACTTGGTCTCGAGCGAGCGCAGTACCTTGCCGAAGGCCTCGGTGAAGTTGCGGCCGATCGACATCGCCTCGCCGACCGACTTCATCGTGGTGGTGAGGGTGCCGTCGGCACCGGGGAACTTCTCGAAGGCGAACCGCGGGGCCTTGACCACGACGTAGTCGAGGCTCGGCTCGAAGCAGGCCGGGGTCTCCTTGGTGATGTCGTTGACGATCTCGTCGAGCGTGTACCCGATGGCCAGCTTGGCGGCCATCTTCGCGATCGGGTAGCCGGTGGCCTTCGACGCGAGCGCCGACGACCGCGACACGCGCGGGTTCATCTCGATGACGACGAGCCGCCCGTCGCGCGGATCCATCGCGAACTGGATGTTGCATCCGCCGGTATCGACGCCGACTTCGCGGAGGATGGCGATCGAGAGGTCGCGCATCTTCTGGTATTCGCGGTCCGTGAGGGTCATCGCCGGGGCGACGGTCACCGAGTCGCCGGTGTGCACACCGACCGGGTCGACGTTCTCGATCGAGCAGACGATGACGACGTTGTCGGCGCCGTCGCGCATCAGCTCGAGCTCGTACTCCTTCCAGCCGAGGATCGACTCCTCGATGAGCACGTTCGCGGTGGGCGAGGCGGCGAGGCCACCACCGGCGATGCGCTCGAGATCGGCCTCGTCGTAGGCCATGCCGGAGCCGAGACCGCCCATCGTGAAGGAGGGGCGCACAACCACGGGGAAGCCGAGCTCGGCGACGGTCTCACGGACCTCGTCCATCGTGTAGCACACGCGGGAGCGAGCCGACTCGCCTCCGCACTTGGCGACGATGTCCTTGAACTTCTGCCGGTCCTCACCGCGCTGGATCGCGTCGAAGTCGGCGCCGATGAGTTCGACGTCGTACTTGTCGAGGATGCCGCGCTCGGACAGCGCGACGGCGGTGTTGAGGGCGGTCTGGCCGCCGAGGGTCGCAAGCACCGCGTCGATCGGGGTGCCGTTGGCCTGCTCGGTCGCGATGACCTTCTCGACGTACTCGGCCGTGATCGGCTCGATGTAGGTCGAGTCGGCGAACTCGGGGTCGGTCATGATCGTGGCCGGATTCGAGTTGACCAGGGAGACCCGCAGGCCTTCCTCGCGGAGCACCCGGCACGCCTGAGTGCCCGAGTAGTCGAACTCGCAGGCCTGTCCGATGACGATCGGACCGGACCCGATGACCAGGACATGGGAGAGGTCGGTACGGCGTGGCATCAGTTCTTCTCTCCCTCGAGCATGCGGGTGAAACGATCGAACAGGTAGGCGGCGTCATGGGGTCCGGCCGCCGCTTCCGGGTGGTACTGCACGGAGAAGGCGGAGCCGTCCGCGAGCTTGACGCCCTCGACGGCACCGTCGTTGGCGCAGGTGTGGCTGACGACCGCGCGGCCGAACGGAGTGTCGAACTCCTGGCCCGCCTCACCTTCGAGCGCGAAGCCGTGGTTCTGGGCGGTGATGGCGATCCGGCCGGTCTCGTGGTCGACGACCGGGATGTTGATGCCGCGGTGGCCGAACTTCATCTTGTAGGTGTTCAGGCCGAGCGCGCGACCGAGGATCTGATTGCCGAAGCAGATACCGAACAGGGGCAGGCCCTGGCCGAGCACTTCCTTGGTCAGGTGCACTGCACCGTCGGCGGTCGCCGGGTCGCCCGGGCCGTTGGACAGGAACACTCCGTCGGCCTTCAGGTCGAGGATGTCGTGGAGCGTCGCGGTGGACGGGAGCACGTGCACGCGGATACCCCGTTGGGCGAACATGCGCGGGGTGTTGGTCTTGATGCCGAGGTCGATGGCCGCGACGGTGAAGCGCGCCTCGCCGCCGGTCGGTTCGACGACGTAACCGGAGGTGGTGCTCACCTCACCGGCCAGGTCGGCGCCGAGCATCGACGGCTGGCTCTTCACGCGATCGAGCAGGACGTCGATGTCGAGGTCGTCGCCCTTCCAGGCGAGGGCGTCGCCCGAGAAGATGCCGGCGCGCATCGAGCCGCGGGTGCGCAGATGCCGCACGAGGGCGCGGGTGTCGATGCCGGCGAGGCCGACGACGTTCTGCCGCTCGAGTTCGTCCTGCAACGACCCGGTCGCGCGCCAGCTCGACACGCGACGCGAGGGGTCGCGCACGATGAAACCGGCCACCCAGATCTTCGACTCGGCGGTCTCGCCGGTGGGGCCGACGGACTCGTTGTCCTCGTGGTTCCAGCCGGTGTTGCCGATCTGCGGTGCCGTGGCCACCACGATCTGCCGGTGGTAGCTGGGGTCGGTGAGCGTCTCCTGGTAACCGGTCATGCCCGTGCTGAACACGGCCTCACCGAGGGTCTGGCCGACCGCACCGAAAGGGATGCCGCGGAAGACTCGTCCGTCCTCGAGGACCAGCACAGCCGTACCGCCACCGAATGTTCTGCCGCTCATGCGTTGTCTCCGTTCTCTTCGACCGCACCAGAGCCGGCCGCACGGGCTGAGATCTCGCGTGTCGTGATCGTCGTAATGTTCGTGATCGTCATCGTCGTTGTGATCGTCACCGTCTCAAGAATTTTCGTCGGCCTCGCTCGTCCAGAGCGGGTAGATCGACTTGTCGTCACCGCGGAAACCCGTGTCGATCTCCGCACCCGAAGGAGCCTGCCAGCGGATGACCAGCACCCCGTCCTTGGACATGACCTTGCCCGCCAGACCGCGCTCGGTGCGGATCGCACGGATCGAGTCCTGCGGGATCCAGATCGGGGAGGCGCCGTCGCGTTCGAGCAACGCACCGGTCCGGTAACGGCTGAGTTCCGCGTTCGCGCGGTAGCCGAGGTCCCCGACCGCGATGCGGTCCTGCCAGCTGGGCGCGAGTGTGCTGCCCACATACAGGCCCGTACTCGGTTCGACGAGCCGCTCCCCCAGCTCCGCCGGCACGGTCGGCAGTTCACCGACGACATCCTGCTGGCGTCGGGCGCGGCCCTTCCAGCCCTTCCACATCAGCAGAACGAGCACGATCCACAACGCGAGGAAGCCGACGGTGAGAACAAAGCGATCCATACCGGTTCCTAACTTTCGCTCGAGCGCGGGAACACCTCACCGTCGCGGGCGGTGATCCGCCCGCGCAGCACAGTGGTGGTGACCCGGCCCGGCAGGGTCATGTCTTCGTAGGGGGTGTTGTGGGAAATGCTCGCAAGCTCGGGGCCGCGCACCGTCCACTCGGCGTCCGGGTCGACGAGTACGAGGTTCGCCGGCTCGCCCACCTCGAGCGGGCGACCCTGGTCGTCGAGACCCACGATCTCGGCGGGACGCTCGCTCATGACCTTCGCGACTCCGCGCCAGTCCAGCAAACCCGGCCGGACCATCGTCTCGACCACGACGGACAACGCCGTTTCCAGTCCCAGCATCCCAGGGCGCGCCTGCGAGAACTCGCAGCACTTGTCCTGTTCGGCGTGCGGGGCGTGGTCGGTGGCCACGCAGTCGATGGTCCCGTCGGCCAGTCCGCGTCGCAACGCTTCGACGTCGGATTTCTCCCGCAGGGGCGGGTTGACCCGGTTGATGCCGTCGTACGTCTCGAGCCTCGAGTCGTCGAGGAGCAGGTGGTGGGGGGTGACCTCGGCGCTGATCGCAATCCCTTGCGAGCGCGCCCACCGCACGAGTTCGACCGTGCCGGCGGTCGAGGCGTGGCAGATGTGCACACGTGCTCCGGCGTCGCGGGCGAGCAGCGCATCGCGGGCCACGATGGATTCCTCGGCGGCACGTGGCCAGCCGGCCAGTCCGAGGCGCGCCGCCGTGGGGCCCTCGTGGGCCACAGCGCCGACGGTGAGACGGGGCTCTTCGGCGTGCTGGGCGATGAGCACACCGAGCGAAGCGGAGTACTCGAGCGCGCGACGCATCAGGAGCGGGTCGTAGACGCACTTGCCGTCGTCGGAGAACATCCTCACCCGGCCGACTCCCGCGGCCATCGTGCCCATCTCGGCGAGTTGCTCGCCGCCGAGACCCACGGTGACGGCGCCGACCGGATGCACGTCGACGAGTCCGACCTCACGGCCGCGGCGCCACACGTGGTCGGTGACCACCACCGAATCGGCGACAGGATCGGTATTGGCCATCGCGAAGACTGCGGTGTAACCGCCACGCGCAGCGGCGGCCGAACCCGAATCGACGGTCTCGGTGTCCTCGCGGCCGGGTTCGCGCAGGTGGGTGTGCAGGTCGACGAACCCCGGGAGCATGATCTGTCCCGCGCCGTCGACGATCTCCGCGTCGGCCTCGGTCGCGAGGTCGGTTCCGATCGCGAGGATCTGCTCGTCGCCGAGCAGCACGTCGACCGGATCGCCCTCGCCGTAGAGGCGGACGTTGCGGATGAGCACCTGCGGCGTCACCTGTGTCTCTCCTGTTTCTGTGTGTCGCGCATGGGAAGTGTGTGTCACGACAGGTTCCCTTCCGTGCCGACGAGCAGGCGGAAGAGCACTGCCATCCGCACGTGGACCCCGTTGCTCACCTGCTGCAGCACCGCGCTCTGCGGGGCGTCCGCGACCGGGAATCCGATCTCCATGCCCCGGAGCATCGGACCGGGATGCAGGATCACGGCGTGCTCCGGCAGCATGGCCGCGCGCTTGGCGTTGAGCCCGTAGCGGATCGAGTACTCACGGGCGGACGGGAAGAACCCACCGTTCATCCTCTCCGCCTGCACACGCAGCATCATCACCGCGTCGAGGGTGGGGAGTTCGGCATCGAGCGAATCGGCGACCGTCACGGGCCAGGTCTCGATACCCACCGGAAGCAGCGTGCGCGGAGCGACGAGGACGACCTCGGCGCCGAGCATGCTCAGGAGCAGAGCGTTCGACCGGGCCACCCGGCTGTGCAGTACGTCGCCGACGATGCCGATGCGTCGGCCTTCGATCGACCCGAGGCGCTGGCGCAGGGTGAGTGCGTCGAGCAGCGCCTGAGTGGGGTGTTCGTGAGTGCCGTCGCCGGCGTTGACGACGGCCGGGCCGGAGCCGGACTCGTTCGTCCACTGCGCGATCCGGTGGGCCGCACCGGAAGCGGAATGGCGGACCACGAGGGCATCCGCGCCTGCCGCGTGCAGGGTGAGAGCGGTATCGCGCAACGACTCGCCCTTCTTGACCGACGAACTCGACGCCGAGACGTTGATGACGTCCGCGCTCATCCACTTACCTGCGACTTCGAACGACACCCGGGTGCGAGTGGAGTTCTCGTAGAAGACGGTCATGATGGTGCGGCCGCGCAAGGTGGGCAGTTTGCGTACCTCACGTCCGAGCAGCGCCTGCTCGAACCGTTCGGCTTCGTCGAGAAGCTCCGTCGCGGTGTCCCTGGTCAGATCCGCGATGGTGAGCAGGTGTTTCACTGGGCTTTGCCTCCGGAGATCTCCACGGCGTCGCGCCCGTCGTGTTCGGTCAGCAGTACGCGGACGTCCTCGCTGCGCGCAGTCGGTACGTTCTTGCCGACATAATCGGCACGCAACGGAAGCTCGCGGTGGCCGCGGTCGACGAGAACGGCGAGCTGGACGGCTCGGGGGCGACCGAGATCGCGCAGCGCGTCGAGGGCAGCGCGGACGGAGCGCCCGGAGAACAGAACGTCGTCGACGAGGACGACGAGGGTGTTGTCCACCCCACCCTCGGGCACCGAGGTGCGCTCGAGGGGCCGGTGCGGCTTCGAACGGAGATCGTCGCGATACAGCGTGATGTCGAGCGACCCGACAGGTACACGAACGCCGGAGAATTCCTCGATGCGGTCGGCGAGACGCTGGGCGAGCGTGATCCCGCGGGTGGGAATACCCAGGAGCACGACACGCGGTGCGTCGTCGGGGGTGTCGAGCGCGGTCTTCTCGATGATCTGGTGCGCGATCCGGGCGATCGTCCGATGGACGTCGGCGGCGGAGAGCAGCTCGCGCGCCGGCACGCCGGTGCCGGAAGACGCGGTGGGGGTAGAAGCTGTGGACCCGTCCTCGGACACGGCCATGCAGCGACCTCCTTCTCCGCCTCACTGGACGGATCGTTAAAGGATGCCTGACGGATATCGAGCCTATCAGCGTCGAAGTCCGCCTCGGCACAGATGGTGGGTGAAGCGCAACACAGCGTCGGGGACCGAAGTGGGCCCGGCAGGAGCACTCCTGCCGGGCCCACTCACGGTGCCTACTGCGTCGATCGCTCCCGGCGGGAGCACACGCTCAGGACTCGTCCGGCTCCTGCGCCGGCGACTCCTGCGCCCGCCGGACGACGGTGGCGGCAGCGGCCGCACGCACCTGGTCGGCGACCGCGACGATCTGGCCCAGCACGCCGTTGACGAAGGCCGGCGAGTCGTCGGTGGACAGCTGCTTGGCAAGCTCGACCGCCTCGTCGACGGCCACCACGGGCGGCACGTCGGTCGCGTGGAAGAGCTCCCACACGGCGATGCGCAGGATTGCGCGGTCGACGGCGGGAAGCCGGTCGAGCGTCCATTCGTGCAGGTGATCGGCGATCACCCGGTCGGTCTCATCGAGATGTTCGGCGACGCCGCGGATGATCGTCTGCGTGTATGCAGGGACCGGAGCGATCTGATCGTCGGCGACCGCGAGTTCGACGCGGTCCGCGGCCAGGTCGACCGGATGCACGTCGCGGGCCTCTGCCTCGAAGAGCAGATCCACAGCGCGCTTGCGGGCCTTGTGGCGGGCCCCGAGCTTCTTCTGGTTACCGGACACTCAGGAATTCACTCGCCCGAGGTAGCTGCCGTCGCGGGAATCGACCTTGAGCTTGTCGCCCGTGTTGATGAACAGCGGGACCTGGATCTCGGCGCCGGTCTCGAGAGTCGCGGGCTTGGTGCCGCCGGTGGAGCGGTCGCCCTGCAGGCCGGGGTCGGTGTGCTGGACGAGCAGCTCGACCGTGACCGGGAGCTCTACGAACAGCGGGACGTCCTCGTGCGTCGCAACCTGGACGGGCATGTTCTCGAGGAGGAACTTCGCGCCGTCACCGAGCAACTCGGGCGAGATGGAGATCTGGTCGTAGGTCTCGCCGTCCATGAAGACGTAGTCGGTGCCGTCGTTGTAGAGGTAGGTCATGTCGCGGCGATCGACAGTGGCGGTTTCGACCTTGACACCGGCATTCCAGGTCTTGTCGACGGTCTTGCCCGACGTCACATTCTTGAGCTTCGTGCGCACGAAGGCAGGGCCCTTGCCCGGCTTGACGTGCTGGAACTCGATGATCTGCCAGAGCTGTCCGTCGATTTTCAGAACGAGGCCGTTCTTGAAGTCACTGGTATCAGCCACTTGGTTCGTGTCTCCTAGGGTCGAGGAACCGCCCTCAAACGACGGTCAATGTCTTGTCGGTGAGCGTGAGCAACTCCGGAGTATGCTCCCGCACCACGAGCGTGTCTTCGATCCGCACGCCTCCGCGCCCCGAGAAGTACACACCCGGCTCGACGGTCACCGCCGCACCGGCGACAAGTGTACCGGTCGCGGCCGCGCCGATTCCGGGCGCTTCATGGATCTCGAGCCCGACTCCGTGCCCGAGCCCGTGCAGGAACAGCTCGGCGTAGCCGGCCTCGGCGATCACGCTGCGGGCGGCGGCGTCCACCGCGGAGCACTCCACACCGGGTGCGAGCGCCTCGCGTCCGGCCTGCTGCGCCCGCAGAACCAGCTCGTACAGGTCGCGCTGCCAGTCCGCGGCCCGGCCCAGTACGTAGGTGCGCGTCATGTCGGAGTGGTAGCCCCCGATCTGGGCGCCGAAGTCGAGTTTGACGAAGTCGCCGTCCGCGAGGACCGCCGAGGTGGGCCGGTGGTGGGGCACGGCCGAATTCGCACCGGCAGCGACGATCGTCTCGAAGGAGATCCCGTCGGCGCCGTGACCGAACATCCGCCATTCGAGGTCCCGAGCGACCTCCTTCTCCGTACGTCCCGGGCGCAATCCGCCCGCCTCGATCAGATCCGCCAGGGCACGGTCGGCCGCGCCGCACGCCTCGCGCAACAGCCCGATTTCGTATTCGTCCTTGACGGCACGCAGTCGTTCGACCAGTCCGGGAGCGGGCACCAGGCGGACGGAGGCCTCGAGGCCGTCCCATCCTGTCCGCTGGTCGACCGTGACGACATCACTTTCGAATCCCCAACGGGCGGAAGAGTTTCCGAACTCGAGGAGGAGCTGGGCGGCCGATGAGCGAGCGATCACGGCCCGCAGGTCGGGCACCTGCTCCCCCACCTGTGTGACATAACGGCCGTCGGTGCAGATCACGGTGCGGGTCTCGTCCTCGCCGTCCGACGCGGACACGAGCAGAGCGGCGTTGGAACCCGTGAAACCGGTGAGATAGCGAATCGCGATCAGATCCGTCACCAGCAGCGCATCGAGTTCGCGTTCGGCGAGCAGCGCACGCAGCGCGCGGCGGCGGGAAGCGTGGTCGGCAGGCATGACGCTCAACCTACCGCGATCACGATTGTGGGACGGGACACACTGTCGACTTCACCACCCGTTACCCTGAGGTACATGAAACCCTGGTTGCTTCGCGGACTCGGGCTCGCCCTCGTCCACGTCGTCGTGCGCGTCCTGCTCGGTGCCGCTCTCATCCAGTGGCCGTTGCAGGGATCGGTACTGCGCTGGCTGGGCTTCGCCGTGGTGGTGATCGCAGCGTTCGTATGGGCCGGGCTCGACGGCATCCGCGACCACCGCGCACATCCTGATTCCGACGAGGGTGAGGACCTGACGATGCGCTGGCTCGCCGCCGGTGCGGTCACCGGGATCGTCGGTGGGGTTCTGACCTGGCTGGTGGACGCGGTCACCCCCGTTCCGGTCGGCGTCACGTCGCTGTTCTTCGAGGTGACCTCGGGCGCCGCCTTCACCGTGCTCCTGGTGTTCCTGCCCGCGATGGCCGCGGTGACGCTGGGCCGGTTCTTCGCGCGCCGGAACGAGCGCAAGGCCGCCCGTGACGACGACTGGTCGACTCCTCGTGAGGATCACGCGCCCGTGAGCGTCGGGGCGCATTCGACGGATTCGGCCGGCTCCCGGCAGACCGACCCCGCCTGGCGCAACGACGACTCCCCCACAGAAGTGTTCCCGCGGGTCGATCCGAAGCAGTGAGGCCGTCCCGGCCCCTCCGTGGCGGGTCGGGATGCTCACTTTTCTCGCTGGCGTCGGTCTGTACGGGTAGCCGACATCGAGGAGATTCCCATGACCGACGCACCCGGAATACTGGACCTGACGCCCGCCACCCGCCGCATGGAGCACATCCTCGCGGGAATCGACGACGCGCAGTTGTCGTCCCCGACCCCGTGCTCCGGGACCTCCGTGGGTGTGCTCGTCGACCACGTACTCGGATTGTCGCTCGCGTTCACGGCGGCGGCGCGCAAAGCATGGGGGCCGGAGACCGACTCCCCACCCGAACTCGCGGGCACGTTGGCGCCGGACTGGCGCCTGCTCATCCCGGGCTTGATGGCGGGCCTCGGCGAGGCCTGGAAGGATCCCGCTGCCTGGGCGGGAACGACCCGTGCGGGTGGACTCGACCTGCCGGCGCCTGTCGCCGGACTCGTCGCGCTCGACGAACTCGTCGTCCACGGCTGGGATCTCGCGCTCGCCACCGGGCAGGACTACGTCTGCGAGCCCTACGAGATCGCGGCGTGCACCGCTTTCGCAGAGAGCATCACCGACGAGGAACGCTCTCGCGAGGAGAACGGGTTGTTCGGTCCGGCGGTCCCGGTGGGCGACGACGGGTCACCGATGGACCGCTTGATCGGCCTCACCGGGCGCGACCCGTCGTGGACGCCACCTCCCCCACCGGGATGAGTGCTAGAGCAGCACGGTTCCCGCGTCGGCCTTGCCCTGGCGCGCCACTTCGGAGTAGGCGGCGGCGAGCAGAGTGGGATCGGGCCCCTCGAGCCTGCCCGGCTTGGCGAGCCCGTCGAGGACGACGAAACGCAGCATGCCGGCGCGGTTCTTCTTGTCGGTCTGCATCCCCTTGAGCAGATCGGCGAAGGCATCCGGGTCGTAGGTGGTGGGCAGCCCCACCGACTCGAGGATCGTGCGGTGCCGGTCGGCGGTCGCGTCGTCGAGGCGGCCGGCGAGCCGGCCCAGTTCGGCCGCGAACACCAGACCCACCGACACGGCGGCACCGTGCCGCCACCGGTACCGCTCGCGGCGCTCGATGGCATGCCCGAGGGTGTGCCCGTAGTTGAGAATCTCGCGCAGACTCGACTCCTTGAGGTCGGCTGCCACCACCTTGGCCTTGACCTCGATCGAACGCCGGATGAGCTCGGGCAGCACCGTTCCGGCGGGGTCGAGCGCAGCTTCGGGATTCTCCTCGATCAGATCCAGGATCACCGGGTCGGCGATGAAACCGGTCTTGATCACCTCGGCGAGCCCGGCCACGATCTCGTTGCGTGGCACCGTCTCGAGGGTGGCGAGGTCGACGAACACTGCGGACGGTTCGTGGAACGATCCGACAAGGTTCTTCCCGGCCTCGGTGTTGATGCCGGTCTTACCGCCCACGGCGGCGTCGACCATGGCCAGCAGCGTGGTGGGGATGTGATAGACGCGCACACCACGCATCCAGGTCGCGGCGACGAATCCGGCCAGGTCGGTGGCGGCACCGCCACCGAGGCTCACGACGGCGTCCGATCGGGTCAATCCGATTCGGCCGAGCACCTCCCAGCAGAAACCTGCGACGGCGAGTTCCTTGCCGTCCTCGGCATCCGGAATCTCGACACGATGTGCGTCGATTCCGGCCTCGGCGAGCGCTTCACGCACGGCTTCGGCCGTCGCGGTGAGCGTCGGCTGGTGGAAGATCGCGACGGTCCGTGTGCCGGACAGTGCTTCGACGACGTCGCCGAGCAGCCCCCGCCCGATGATCACCGGATAGGGCTGGGCGGTCTCGACATCGATACGTACCGGTTCGGTCACGGTGTGGGGCTCCGATCCTCGCTGATGGTCTGGCTGGTGGAGGCGTCCGCCGCCTCGAGTTTGGCAAGCACCTGCTGGACGACCCGCCCGGGGCTGCGGCCGTCGGTGCGTACCCGGATGGTCGCCGACTGCCGGTACAGGGGCCGGCGGCGGCGCATCAGGTCGCGGTATTTCCGAGCGGGGTCACCGCCGGCCAGTAGAGGCCGGGTACCGGCAGCTCCGACGGCCCCCGTGCGACGCAATCCCTCGGCGACGCTGATCTCGAGATAGACGACGGTGTGTCCGGCGAGTCGCGCACGGGTGCGCTCCGACAGGATCGCTCCGCCCCCCAGGGACACGACCCCCTCGTGGGTGTCGAGTGCCCGGGCGACCACCTCCTCCTCGATCTCCCGGAAGGCCGGTTCGCCGTCCTGGGAGAAGATCTCGGGGATGGTCCGGCCCGTGACACGTTCGATCTCGGCGTCGGTGTCGAGCAACGGAAGGTCGAGCGCATTCGCGACACGCCGGCCGATCGTCGACTTGCCCGCTCCCGGAGGGCCGATGAGTACTAGGCGGGGCGTCATGGGATCACCGCGGCGGCCGCGCCGCGATGCCTTTCAGGTAGTGCTGGGCATTGCTCGTCGTCTCGGCGAGCGAGTCACCACCGAACTTCTCGAGTGCGGCCTGTGCAACGACGAGCGCAACCATCGCTTCGGCCACGACGCCGGCCGCGGGCACCGCGCACACGTCCGAACGCTGGTGGATTGCGACCGCCTCGTCGCCGGTGGTCATGTCCACCGTCGACAGGGCCCGCGGCACCGTCGAGATCGGCTTCATCGCGGCACGCACCCGCAGAGGCTCACCGTTGGTCATGCCACCCTCGATGCCACCGGCACGGTTGCTCGAGCGGAGGACACCGTCGGGACCGGGCTTCATCTCGTCGTGGGCGGCGCTGCCGCGTCGGCGTGCGGTCTCGAAACCGTCGCCCACCTCGACACCCTTGATCGCCTGGATTCCCATGAGGGCCGCGGCGAGTCGCGAATCGAGACGGTCGGCTCCGCTGACGAACGAGCCGAGACCCACAGGTAGTCCGTGCACGACGACCTCGACGATCCCACCGAGGGTGTCGCCGTCGCGCTTCGCAGCCTCGATCTCCGCGATCATGGACTCCTCTGCGGCCTTGTCGTAGGCCCGCACCGGGCTCGCGTCGATCGCGGCGAGATCGTCCGCGCCGGGTTCGGGTCCGACATAAGGCTCGGATGCACCGATGGAGATCACGTGCGAGACGACCTCCGCACCGAATGCCTGCCGCAGGAAGTTCCGGGCCACGGTGCCGGCCGCCACACGTGCCGCGGTCTCCCGGGCACTGGCCCGCTCGAGGACGGGACGGGCATCGTCGAAGCCGTACTTGAGCATGCCCGCGAAGTCGGCGTGGCCGGGCCGGGGGCGGGTCAGCGGCGCATTGCGCGCCTGACCTTCGAGCAGTTCGGGATCGACCGGGTCGGCGGCCATGATGGTCTCCCACTTGGGCCATTCCGTGTTGCCGATCTCGATGGCGATCGGTCCGCCCAGGGTACGTCCGTGCCGGACGCCGCCGATCACGGTGACCTTGTCCGCCTCGAACTTCATGCGTGCGCCGCGGCCGTAACCCAGTCGCCGCCGCGCGAGTTGCTCCGAGATGTCGCTCGAGGTCAACTCGACTCCGGCAACCATCCCCTCGAGCATCGCGACGAGGGCGGGACCATGGGATTCTCCAGCAGTTATCCAACGCAGCACACTCCCATCCTTCCACGTCGAGTTCTTTCCTCGCGACGCCGCCCCTGGTCAGCCCGCCGTGATCAGCGCCACGCCGGTCGCGAGGCACATCGACGGACCGTGTGGAAGCAATACGACGCCGCAGTTCTCACTTCGCCGACGGGCGCGCGCCACCCGCGTGAACGTCGCCGCACCGGCGGTGAGAACGGATGGCAACAGGGCGCTGACAAGCAGCGCGGCCGGTCCCGCAATGCCGGCGACAGCACCGAGACCGACGGCGAGTTTCACATCGCCCGCGCCCAGTGACCGCGGGAGCGCGAGGTGCGTGACGCACAGCGGCGCGGCGAGCAGCACCGCGCCGACCATCGCCTCCCGGCCGTGCCCGGTCACTGCCGCCGTGGCCAGAATCGACCCGGCGCCGCCGACGGTGAGGACATTCGGTAACCGTCGGACCAGGAGGTCGACGGCGCTCAGACACACGCACCACCACCCGAAGACCGTCGTCGCGAAGACGCCGGTCGCGGTGGGGGCGACCTGCGCGAGTACCGCGACGATCAGACAGGCCGCTTCGCAGCTCACCGGAGGTGGACGACGTCCGGCCAGCCGGCCGGCCAGAGAACGCACCCCCACACCCGTCATCGCGCCGACGACCGCCGTCACCACAACCACCGTCTCCCCCACAGCCCGCAGCCTGCCGTACTCCTGCGAATCCACCGGGCCATCGAGGAGATCGGACCTCCGATCTGTGGATGGCTGCGACCCCTGTGGACAAACACCCACGGTGGACGTGTTCTCCTGCGAGGATTGCCGCAGCCTGCGATACCCGGTCGGAAAGGGCTGGTTGCATGAACATTTCGTGGCTGCTCGAACGCGTCGGCACCGCAATCGATGTCGTGGGCGTCTGCGTCATCGTGATCGGGGTTCTCTTGGCGACGTGGATTGCGGTCACCGCGCCGCGCCGCAGTCCGGGCGCGCCGATCTACGAACCGTATCGACGCAATGTCGGCCGATCGATCCTCCTCGGCCTCGAATTCCTGGTCGCAGGCGACATCATCAAGACGGTGGCCGTCACCCCCACCTTCACTTCGGTGGGCGTGCTGGCGATCATCGTCGTCATCCGAACGTTCCTGAGCTGGTCGCTCCAGCTGGAGATCGACGGCCGGTGGCCGTGGCAACGGTCGGTGCCGGACACCGCCCGCGCGCCTGCCGCCGGCAGCGCTACCTGAGCTTCTGCCGCAACGCGTCACGCCGCCGCAGAAGGTGTGCGCATTCCATCGCGTTCTCCGTCAGTGCCGCGGCGGTGTCGTAGGCGGCATCCGCCTCGGCGATCCGTCCGAGGCGCTGCAACAGATCTGCGCGCACGGCATGGAAGACGTGATAGCGGTCGAAACCGAGACGGTCGACGATCTCCAACGCAGCGGCGGGCCCGGCCACCTCGGCGAGGGCGACCGCGCGGTGCAACGCGACGACCGGCGTGGGGGTCGTGGCTGCCAGCTGGTCGTAGAGCTCGACGATCTGCGACCAGTCGGTGTCCTCGACCGAGGATCCGTCGGAGTGCACGGCCGCGATCGCTGCCTGGATCTGATATGGTCCCGGCAGGTTCCATCGCAGGGTGCGCCGTACGAGTGCCTGCCCCTCGTCGATCAGGGCACGATCCCACAGCGATCGATCCTGGTCGGCCAGGAGCACCAATTCGCCGTCGGGCCCCGTGCGGGCCGCCCGACGGGACTCCCCGAGGAGCATCAGGGCGAGCAGCCCCGTGGTCTCCGGGTCCTCCGGTACGAGCCGGAGCAGCAAACGGCACAAGCGCACGGCTTCCGCGCACAGATCCGCGTCGACGAGTCCGGGCCCGCCGGTCGTGGTGTGACCTTCCGTGTACACGAGATAGAGCACGGACCGGACTGCGTCGAGCCGGTAGGGAAGTTCGTCCGCGGACGGTATGCGGAACGGTATGCCCGCATCGCGAATCTTCCGTTTGGCGCGTGATATCCGTTGCCCCATGGTGGCTTCCGGAACCAGGAAGGCTCGGGCGATCTGCGCCGTGGACAGTCCGCAGAGCAGGCGCAGCGTCAGGGCGACGCGCGAATCCGGCGCGAGCGCCGGGTGGGCGCAGGTGAAGATCAGACGCAGACGATCATCGGGGATCTCCGGCCGATCGAGCGAGACGGGGTCGTGCACCCCACCTGTCGTCGGATGGAGCAGGTCGGCTTCGGCGTGCTTGGCCGAGCGCGCCGCCTCACGCCGCGCCTTGTCGATCGCCCGTCGACGTGCCGTGGTGATGATCCAGCCGGCGGGACTCGGTGGAACCCCGTCCGTCGGCCATTTCTCGACGGCGATCGAGAAGGCGTCCTGCACCGCGTCTTCGGCGACGTCGATATCGCCGAAGACGCGGGTGAGCACTGCGACCGCCCGGCCGTACTCGTCGCGGAAGATCCGTTCGATGTGGTCGGGGAGCAGATCCGTCATCGAAGGCGTCGGATTATTCGGCGCAGGAGCCGAACGCCAACGGCCGCACCTCGATGGGCAGGGTGACGGCCTCGGAAAGCCCCTGGGCCCATTTCAATGCCTCGTCGAGGTCGGCTACCTCGATGATGTCGAATCCACCGATATGTTCCTTACCTTCGATATACGGCCCATCCGTTGTGGTGACCGAGTCACCGACGGCGTGCACGACGGTGGCGCTGTCCGGTGGGTGCAATCCGGCCGAGAACACCCACACCCCGGCCTCACGCGCCGCGCTCTGCCAATCGGCGACCTTCTTCATGATGGGATCGAGAACTTCCGGCGGCGGTGGGTCACCGTCGGGCTGATAGATGCCGAGCAGGTATTGCGCCATCACTGGCTCCTTCCCCAGCGGCCGGCGGTTCCGGCCTCTCATCCTCCATACGAACGGTAGGCCGCATTTTCGACATCCCGGAAGAGAACGGGGTGATGGAAGGGACCGGAACAGTGAGGATCCCGCCATACCTGTGGCCGCTAGTGGTCGACCGGCTCCGGATATTCCAGGCCGATCGCACGCGCCATCTCCCGTCGCGGAGCCGGCAGGCCGGTGAACTGTTCGACCTGCCCGAACGCCTGATTGAGCAGCATGTGCAGCCCACCGAGAATCCGTGATCCGCGCTCGCTCGCCGCTTCGGCCAGCGGGGTGGGCCACGGGTCGTAGATCGCGTCGAGGATGCACGGCGCGTGCGCCAGAGCGGCCGCCCAGGGCGATGCCGCACCGGCAGGCACGGTACTGACCAGCGCTGCCGATGCGGCACAGAGGTCGGCGAGTTCGGGAGCGTCGAACGGCACCCATCGAGCCTCGACGCCGTCTCCCAGACAGTCGAAGGTGGCGCGTGCCTTCTCCTCGGAACGGGCCACCACGGTGACGGTCCGGACACCGAGTTCCTTCAGGCCCACGAGGGCGGGCCGCGCGGTGCCGCCGGATCCCACGACCACCGCCGACCGTCCGGTCAGGTCACCGACTCCGCCGGATCGCAACGCGCCCGTCACTCCATCGACGTCGGTGCAATCCGCCCGCCAGCCGTTCTCCGTCCGGACGAGGGTGTTGGCTGAACCGATGGTGACCGCTCGCTCGGTCCGCACATCGGCGAATCGCAGAGCCGCGAACTTGCCCGGCATCGTCACCGACAGACCGACCCACTCCTGCCCGAGCCCCTCGACGAGGGACGGCAACTGCTCGCCGGTGCACTCGACGCGTTCGTAGGTCCACCCGTCGAGCCCGAGCGCGCGGTAGGCCGCGAGGTGCAGTAGCGGCGATTTCGAGTGCGCGATGGGCTTTCCGAGGACCGCTGCTTTACGGACGCCTCGGGCCGGATCAGCGGCCACTGTCGAGGATCCCACTCGCGAGGGCCAGTTCGGTGTTCCGGAGGTGCTCTTCGTAGGAGTTGGCGAACAGCGTGGTCCCCTTGTCGTCGATCGTCACGAAGTAGATCCAGTCCCCCGGTTCCGGGTTCTCCATCGCTTGCAGCGCGCCGATGCTCGGCGAGGAGATCGGAGTCGCCGGCAGACCGACCATGGCGTAGGTGTTCCAGGGTGTCACCCGAGCGCGGTCCGCATCGGTGGTCGCGAGTTCGGTCTCGTCGAGCTCGTAGTTGACGGTCGAGTCGAACTGGAGCATCTGATCGATTTCGAGCCTGTTGAGGATCACCCGAGCGACCTTCGCGAAATCCTGTGGCAGAGCCTCGCGTTCGACGAGTGATGCGGAAATGAGCATCTCGTACGGGGTGAGGCCCACGCGTGCGGCGGCTTCGGTGATCCCGGTGGAGTCGTAACTCGCAGCACTCTCCGACACCAGACGCGCGAGGATCTCGACAGGTTCGGCCGACGGATCGAAGTCCCAGCTGCCGGCCGCGATGAGACCCTCCAGCTGCCGACTGCGGTCTGGCACGTTGGCGACGGCCTCACGCGCCCACTCCGGAACGCCGAGAGCCTGCAGGTCCGGGGTCGACCCTGCCGCGTCGAGTTCCTCGTAGGTGACACAGTTCTCGGCTGCGGGATCACCGTGGCAGCTCGCCTCGGCAATGAGCGTGTAGATGCCCTTGCGCACCGCGCCCGTGTTGACGTCCCGGATGTCGTGGAGCTGGCGACCCTCGGAGATCACGAGTGCTCCCACCCGGCTCTCCGGATCGACGAGTGCCGCGACGGCGTCGACGGCCGGAATGTTGGTGGGGACCTGATAGAAGCCGGGATGCAGAGCGTTCATCCCCGAGTTCTGCACGGCCGCTTCGTAGAACGCGGCGGAACTCGCGACGACACCCTTGTCGACGAACTCGGTGCCGATCTCCCCGGCGGTGTCGCCCGGATTGACCTGGACGACCACCGCGGGGCCGGCAGGGCCGGTGAAGTCCGGGGGACGATCGGCGCCGGAGAACCGCTCGTATGCGAGATAACCTCCACCGAGAACGACGAGCAGGAGCACCGCCGCCGCCAGCGCACCTACGACTCGTCCGCGCTTCTTGCGCCCGACCGCCTTCGGGTCGCGAGTCTCGGCGCTGTCCGGGCCGCCGACCGCGGCGGGCATCGCGCGCTGCTCTGCGGTGTCGACCTCCGCCTCTTCGTCGTCGTCGCGGTAGTCCTCGATACGCGCAGCGTAGGAGTAGCCGCCGGGGTACTCGTCGTCGACGTAACCTTCGTCGGGGCGACCGTCCCGTCCGTAATCGTCGTCGGCACGGTTGCCGCCACCGCGTGAGGTGTCGTCGTACTCGTAGTCCTGCTCGACGTAACCCTGCTCGGCGCGGCCCGAGGGGTCGCGGGAGTCGTAACCGCGTGCGCCCGGCGGCGGCCCGTCGAATGCTCCCGGGCCGAAGTTCAGGACCGTGGTCTCCTGATCGTCCGGGTTCGGGCGACCGGCGTACCGCCGCTCGCCGGTGAAGCCCTCGCCGTAAGGATCACCGCCGTACGAGTCCGAGTCGCGGCGGTAAGGATCGGCTTCGTACCCGTCGTCGTACCGATATCGAGGGTCGTACCGTTGCGGATCCTCGGTCCCGCCGGCGGGACCGGCCGGAGGCTGTCGGTACCCACCGGCGTAGGGATCCGCGAACAGACCCTCCTGTGCGTTCTCCGAATGGTCGTCGTGGCGTCCGTGCCGGCTCACCGGCTACCCCCCACGTCCCCGTCCGACTCGTTCATCCCCGAACTCCGCTCGTCCAACCAACCTTGCAAGATGGCCACGGCGGCAGCCTGATCGATGACCGGCCGCGCACCTCGCGCACTCACCCCACTCTCGCGGAGAGCACGCGCCGCAGTGACCGTAGTGAATCGTTCGTCGGCCAGGCGCACGGGAACGTCGGGAAGGACGCGACGGAGCCGACGCGCGAAATCGCTCGCCAGTTTCGCAGCCTTGCCGGGCTCACCGCGCAGTGTCTGCGGCAGCCCGACGATAACCTCCACGGCCTCGTATTCCCTAACGATCTGGACAATGCGCTCGATATCGGGCGTCCGCGGGCCTCGGTCCTTGGCCCGCGGCACCGTCTCGACGGGGGTGGCCAGGATGCCGTCGGGATCGCTCGACGCGACCCCGATCCGCACGCTGCCGACGTCGACGGCGATACGGCGACCACGGCCGGGATCGTCCACACCGGGACGGTCCGGGCGCGGCAGATCCGCCACGCTCAGCCGGCCAGCTCGTTCAGACGGGCCCGGAACGCGTCGAGCGCAGCCGGGATTCCCGCAGGATCCGAACCCGAGCCCTGGGCCATGTCCGGCTTGCCACCACCTCGGCCACCGATCGCGGAGCCGAAGCTTGCGACGAGTTCGCCGGCCTTGATGCCCTTGTCCTGCGCGGTCTTGGTGGTCGCGACGACGAAGGGCACCTTGCCGTCGGCGTCACCGAGCAGCAGCACCACGGCGGGTTCGGTGCCGAGTCGGCCGCGGATGTCCGCAGCGAGCGTGCGCAGATCGTTGCCGGCAACGCCCTGCGGAGCCGACTCGGCGACGACGAGCACGTCACCGACGCGCTGCGCCTTCGCCGCGTACGTACCGGCGGCAGCCGCGACGTTCGCCGCCCGGGTCTTCTCGAGTTCCTTCTCCGCGGCCTTGAGCCGGTCGAGCAGTGCCTCGACACGACCGGGCACCTCTTCGGACGGAACCTTCAGTGTCGAAGACAGCCCTGCGAGCAGGGCGCGTTCCTTCGCCAGGTGCCGGTAGGAGTCGAGGCCGACGTACGCCTCCACGCGACGCACACCCGAGCCGATCGACTGTTCGCCGAGGAGCGTGACGGTGCCGACGTGCGAGGAGTGCTGCACGTGCGTGCCACCGCACAATTCCATCGAGAACGGTCCGCCGATCTCGACGACCCGCACCTCGTCGCCGTAGTTCTCGCCGAAGAGGGCCATCGCACCCATCTTCTTGGCCTTGTCGAGATCGGTGACGAACGTGTTGACGGGATAGTTCGCCGCCACAGCCTCGTTGGTCACCCCTTCGATGTCCTGCTTCTGCTGCTCGGACAGCGCACCGGGCCAGGAGAAGTCGAACCGCAGGTATCCGGGCTTGTTGAGCGAGCCTGCCTGTACCGCGTTGGGTCCGAGCACCTCCCGCAGGGCTGCGTGCACGAGGTGGGTACCCGAGTGCCCTTGGGTGGCACCCTTCCGCCATTCCGGATCCACCTGGACGAGCACCGCATCGCCTTCGACGACCTGACCTTCGAGCACGGTGACCTTGTGGGTCCACAGCTGCTTCGCGATCTTCTGGACGTCGTTGACCTTGATCTTCAGACCCGGCCCGGTGATGCTGCCGATGTCGGCGATCTGGCCGCCGGACTCCGCGTAGAGAGGGCTGCGGTCGAGGATCAATTCGACATCCTGGCCTGCACTCGCAGCGTGCAGACGCTCACCACCGGTGATGACGGCGAGTACGTGGGCTTCGGAGACCAGTTCGCTGAAGCCCGTGAACTCGGTGGGCCCGCGGTCGAGCAGCTCCTTGTAGACCGTCAGGTCGGCGTGCGCGTGCTTGCGCGCGCGGGCATCGTCCTTGGCGCGCTGCCGCTGCTCGGCCATGAGCGAGCGGAAACCTTCCTCGTCGACGGTCAGACCGGCTTCGGAGGCCATCTCGAGGGTCAGGTCGATGGGGAAGCCGTAGGTGTCGTGGAGGGTGAACGCCTCGGTGCCGCCGAGCACACTCTTACCCTGCGACTTCACCGTCTCGACGGCACCTTCGAACAGCTTGCTACCGGTACCGAGCGTCTTGAGGAATGCCGTCTCCTCGCCCACCGCGACCGTTTCGATACGGGAGAACTCGGTGGCGAGTTCGGGATAGGACGGGGCCATCGTGTCTCGCACGACCGCCATGAACTCTCGCATCGTGGGCTTGTCGGCGCCGAGCAGACGCGCCGAGCGCACGATGCGGCGCAGCAACCGGCGCAGCACGTAGCCACGACCGTCGTTTCCGGGATTGACGCCGTCGACGATGAGCATCGCCGCTGTGCGGGCGTGGTCCGCGATGACGCGGAAGCGCACGTCGTCCTCGTGGCCGGCGCCGTAGACCGCACCGGTCAGTTCGGCGGCCTTGTCGATCACGGGACGCAGCAGGTCGGTCTCGTAGACGTTCTCGACGCCCTGGAGGAGGAAGGCGACACGCTCGACGCCCATGCCGGTGTCGATGTTCTTCTTCGGCAGCGGGCCGAGGATCGGATAGTCGTCCTTTGCGCCGCCCTCGCCGCGCTCGTTCTGCATGAAGACGAGATTCCAGATCTCGATGTAGCGGTCCTCGTCGGCCTCCGGGCCGCCGTCGACGCCGTAGTCGGGACCGCGGTCGTAGAAGATCTCCGAACACGGCCCGCAGGGACCCGGGATGCCCATCGACCAGTAGTTGTCCTTCATGCCACGCCGCTGGATGCGCTCCTCGGGCACACCCACCACGTCGCGCCAGATCGAGTAGGCCTCGTCGTCGTCGAGATAGACCGTCGCCCAGAGTTTCTCGGGATCGATGCCGTAACCACCCTCGTCGACGGAGGAGGTGAGCAGCGACCATGCGAAGGTGATGGCCTCTTCCTTGAAGTAGTCGCCGAACGAGAAGTTGCCGGCCATCTGGAAGAAGGTGTTGTGCCGTGTGGTCTTGCCGACTTCCTCGATGTCGAGGGTGCGCACACATTTCTGCACCGATGTGGCGCGCGAGTACGGCGGGGTCTGCTGACCGAGGAAGTAGGGCACGAAGGGGACCATGCCGGCGTTGACGAACAGCAGGTTGGGATCGGCGAGGATCAGCGACGCACTCGGCACCTCGGTGTGTCCCGCCTTCACGAAGTGATCGAGAAAGCGCCTGCGGATCTCGTGGGTCTGCACGTCGATGGTCCTTTGTGGTCTGGCGATGATGTGGAACTGCCCGGACGGGCGGTCGATCCGGTCGATCGGCCGTTCTTCAGCTTATCGCGCCGTCCCCGGCGCCTGCCCTACGGCGGTCATCGCTCGCCGCGCACGATGCGCCGCAGCTTGGGCAGGCGTGCCGACAACTCCCGTTCCACCCCGCGCCCGGTCGGCTCGTAGTAGTCGACGCCGACCAGCTCGTCCGGCGCGTACTGCTGCGCGAGTACGCCGTCCGGATGCGAGTGGGGGTACTTGTAGCCGATCGCATTGCCGAGCTTCTGCGCCCCCTGATAGTGGCCGTCACGCAGGTGGGCCGGTACCGGACCTGCCTTGCCTGCTCTGACGTCGGCGATCGCCGCGCCGAGCGCCGCGGTGACGGCCCCGGATTTGGGGGCGGTCGCGATGTGGATGGTGGCCTGAGCGAGAGCCAGCTGAGCTTCGGGCATCCCGACCTGCTGCACCACCTGCGCCGCCGCGACCGCCGTCTGCAGTGCGGTGGGGTCGGCCATGCCCACCTCCTCGCTCGCCTGGATCATCAGGCGGCGCGCGATGAAGCGCGGGTCCTCCCCCGCAACGATCATCCGCGCCAGGTAATGCAGCGCGGCGTCGACGTCGGAGCCCCGCAGGGACTTGATGAATGCACTCGCGACGTCGTAGTGCTGGTCGCCGTCGCGGTCGTAGCGGACGGCTGCCTCGTCGATGCTCGACTCGACCGTCGCGAGGTCGATGATCGCCTCGCCGTCGCCCGACCTGGCAAGGGCGGTGTCGGCAGATGCCTCGAGGGCCGTGAGGGCACGGCGGGCGTCGCCGCCGGCGAGGCGTACGAGGTGATCGAGGGCGTCGTCGGTGATCTCCACGGCACCGGCGAGTCCGCGCGTGTCGGTCCGGGCGCGTTCGAGCAGGGAGCGGATGTCGCCGGGGCCGAGCGGTTGCAGTTGCAGCACGAGGGACCGGGACAGCAACGGCGCCACGACCGAGAACGACGGGTTCTCCGTCGTGGCGGCGACGAGCAGCACGATGCGGTTCTCGACCGCCGCCAGCAGAGCGTCCTGCTGGGTCTTCGAGAACCGGTGGACCTCGTCGATGAACAGCACCGTCTGTTCGCCGTGGGTGAGCCGCCGCCGGGCGAGATCGATGACAGCCCGCACGTCCTTGACTCCTGCGGAGAGAGCGGACAGCGCTTCGAACCGGCGTCCTGTCGCCCCGGAGATCAGTGACGCCAGGGTCGTCTTCCCGGTTCCGGGTGGGCCGTAGAGCACCACCGATGCAGCACCCGATCCTTCGACGAGACGGCGCAACGGCGCACCCGGTTCGAGCAGATGCTGCTGTCCGACCACCTCGTCGAGACTCGCGGGCCGCATCCGCGCAGCGAGCGGCGCAGTTGCCCCGGTGGCGGACGGCAGGGCGTTCGTGCCGCCGGGTACACCGAAGGCCCGGCGGAGCTCCGGCTCGACGTCGGCTTCGGGTTCGCGCGGCGCTTCGAACAAGGCGTCCGGTTCGGCGGACTGGTCGTTCGCCCCGAAAAGATCACTCACGCCCTCGACGCTACAAGCTCGGCCCGACGTCCGGTTCCCGGCAGGTATGGCGAATTCCGGGACGAATGTCCGACTTTGTGGTCGGATCATAGCCGTGGCCACGACAGGGTCTGCCGATCATGTGTCTCGCCGTACCGTGCTCCGTTCGTCGCTCGTCGCCGGTGTTGCAGCCTTCACTTCGATGTCCCCCGCAGCGCACGCATCCCCCGTGGTGTTCGCCCATGGAGTGGCCTCGGGCGATCCGCTGCCCGACGGAGTGATCCTGTGGACGCGCGTGACACCGACTCCGGAGGCCACGCCCGGTTCGGGGGCGGGACCCGACGTTCCGGTGACCTGGGAACTCGCCCGCAGCAGCGACTTCGACGCGGTCGTCTCGAGCGGCACGGTGACGGCGAGAGCGACATCCGATCACACCGTGAAGGTGGACGTACGCGGCCTCGCGCCAGGCGCGACCTACTTCTATCGCTTTCGCGCCGCCGGGACCGTCTCACCGACGGGCAGGACACGCACGGCGCCTGCGCCCGGCGCCTCGGTCGGGCGTCTCCGGTTCGGGGTCGTGTCGTGTTCGGACTGGGAAGGCGGGTTCTTCTCCGCCTACCGTCATCTCGCGGCGCGCGACGATCTCGACGCCGTGCTGCACCTCGGCGACTATCTGTACGAATACGCGGCCGGGAGGTTTCCCGTCGCCGGTGACCGGGCCGTCCGTTCGCATCTGCCGGCGCACGAGATCGTGAGCCTGGCCGACTATCGCATCCGGCACGCCCAGTACAAGACCGATCCGGATCTTCGGGCCTTGCACGCGAAGGTGCCGTGGATCGTGGTGTGGGACGATCACGAGTCGGCGAACGACTCGTGGGCAGGCGGGGCGGAGAACCACGATCCACTCGTCGAGGGCGACTGGGCACGACGTAAAGCGGCATCCGTGCAGGCCTACGACGAATGGATACCGGTCCGCATGAACGGCGGACGCCTCTACCGCCGGCTGCGGTTCGGCGGGCTCGCCGAGCTTTCGATGCTGGACCTGCGCAGCTATCGCTCACAGCAGATCTTCGGAGCGGGACGCCGGGTCGACGATCCTGGGCGCACGATGACCGGCCGGGAACAGATGGACTGGCTCACCGCCGGCCTGACGACCTCCCCCACGCGGTGGCAGCTGATCGGTAATTCGGTGATGTTCTCGCCGATCCTGCTGCCACCCTTCGATCCACGGACCACCGGCGCACTGACCGAGCTCATCGGAGTGCCGGCCGGAGGCCTGCCGTTCAACACCGACCAGTGGGACGGTTACACGGCCGACCGCCGACGGCTGCTCGACACGATCACGGCGGCCGGTCTACGGAACGTCGTCTTCCTCACGGGCGACATTCACACCTCGTGGGCGATGGACGTGCCCGTCGACGCCGCCGCCTATCCGGGTGCGGGCACCGTCGCGACAGAGTTCGTGGTGCCGTCGGTGACGTCGGCGAACATCGACGAGCTGCTCGGTGTGCCGCCGAGGAGCGCGTCGCCCGCGCTGGAGGCGACGGCGACCGCGACCAATCGTCACGTCCGGTTCATCGAACTCGATTCGCATGGCTACGGGGTGCTCGACGTGACTCCCGATGCGACGCAGATGGAGTGGTTCTTCATCGGCGAACGTGCGGATCCGAACACGGGCGCGCGGCGCGTCGCGGGATACCGAGTGGCAGATGGTGCCACGAGGATCGAACCCGCCCCTCCGTTGGAGAACTAACCGGCGACACGGTCCCCGAGGTGGGCGAGCACATCGCCTGCGTGTGCGGCGACGTCGTCGTGCCCGGTTTCGGCGGCGAACTCCGCGAGCAGCGACCAGCGGGCGCGCAGCGCCGGAATGCGAGCGACCGACAATCCGTGCTCCCGTACCGATGCAATACGCGCGTGGTCCTCGGGAAGGAACAGATGCGTGCTCAACCATATGCACGCGAGGAGGGCGTCGAGCAGTCGTTCTTCGAGCACCTCGTCGTAGGCCAGTTGCGGCCACATGGCCACGACCTCGGCCCGCCACGCGTCGGCCATCGCACGGATGCGGTCGACGGAAAGCGGTACCGAGCACAGGCACAGCGGGAAGGAACTGAGTGCGTACGCGATGTCGAGCGTCGCGTCGCGGAAACCGCCCCACTCGTAGTCGAGGAACTGCACGCCTTCGTCGCCGACCACGATGTTGTCGGGACATAGATCGGAGGGACTGAACGCGCGGAAACGTCCGCCGGTGAAGAGCTTGGAAGCACGTTCGGCGCGCTCGCGCACCGACTCGGGCACCGACAGGCCGAAGTCCGCCTCGAGCAGTTCGGGCACGCCGCGGACGGCATCGAGGGCCTGCTGCGATACGGCATCGGCCACTCTGGCGACGTCGGCGCGACGCAGCAGCGCCGCGAAGTCCTCCTCGCGGCCGACGGTCGCGGCATGCATACGTCCCAGAGCTTGCGCCAGCGCCATGAGCGTGTTGCCGGCAGCCTCGGCGCTGTTGCGCAGCACCTCCGCCATCGTCGTTGCGTCACCGAGGTCGCTGAGCACCAGCAACCTGGCATCGAAATCGTAGGCGAGCAATTCGGCACCGGGCCGGTGGTCCTTCGCCAGCGCGGTCGTGAACTGGTAGGAAACCGCTTCGCGCAGGAAGGCGACCTGCTCGTCGGTCTCGGAACCGCGAAAGTCCACGTGACCCGCGCCGCGGGAGGGCGGCACCTGCTTGAGAACGAGAGTGCGAGGCAGGGAGAACGGATTGGATGCCACCCGTACCCGTACGACCACCGAACGGCCACTGCCGCCGAGATCCACGGGATCGGTGAGAGTCACCGTGGCACCGGTACGGCGCGTGAGCAGCGCTTCGGCGGCGTGTACCACTTCGGACACGGGGTCTGCCAATGTTGCGGTCATCACTACTCAATCTACAGGTTGTGAGTCACGGGGAGGTTGTCCACAGGACTCGGATCTACCGGGACCTTCTTCACGCGCGGCCGCCTCACCTGCTCCTTTTGTCCGCTTCGTACGAAAGATTCGCAGATCTTCCGGGCGTGTCGCCCCTCACATCCGCTCTCCGTCCGATCTCGCACCGCGGGTCACGGTCGGGACACGAAAGACTATTCCGGCGAGACGTGCGTGACCTTCTGGAAACCGCGGGCCGTCCCCCGGTCCACAGCCGCCTTCACGACGCCGAAGATCAGTCCCTGGAGAGCCGCCGCAACGAGCACATCGCGGGTGCGCTGCGACAGATCCTGGGGTTCCGGCCGTTCGTCACTGCTGCCGACCTTCTTCCACACCTGGTTGAACACGGCCCCGGCGAGAATGCCGCCTCCTACGCTTGCTGCGAGAGCGAGCGGCTTGTAGACGATCACACGTGCGTCGGGCATCGATACCTCCTCGATCCGCCGCCCCTGTGGCGCCGGACAGACGGAGTACCCGAGGCCGGTCCACACAAACCTTCGCACACCGGCACCACCACTCGTGCACATGCCGAGGTCGCGGTGCCGTCGAGACACGGCACCGCGACCTCGGGCACGGACGACTCCCGATCAGGACTTGGGGGCAGGCTCCGGCACGAAGTCGATACCGGTCTCCTTGCGCTGCGCCGGAGTGATCTCTCCCGGAGCATCGGTCAACGGGTCGACACCGCCACCGGACTTGGGGAACGCGATGACCTCGCGAATCGAGTCCACACCGGCGAGGAGCGCGGTGATCCGATCCCAGCCGAAGGCGATGCCGCCGTGCGGGGGTGCGCCGTACTTGAACGCCTCGAGCAGGAAGCCGAACTTCTCGTTCGCCTCCTCCTCCGAGATGCCCATCACCTTGAACACCCGCTCCTGGATGTCCGGACGATGGATACGGATCGAACCGCCGCCGATCTCGTTGCCGTTGCACACGATGTCGTAGGCGTACGCGAGGGCGGAGCCGGGATCGGTGTCGAAGGTGTCCATGTATTCGGGCTTGGGTGAGGTGAACGCGTGGTGCACCGCCGTCCAGGCGGAGTGGCCGAGCGCCACGTCGCCGCTGGCGGTCGCGTCGGCCGCCGGCTCGAACAAGGGCGCGTCGACGATCCACACGAACGCCCAAGCATCGGGGTCGATGAGATCGAGCTTGCGGGCGATCTCGTCGCGCGCGGCGCCGAGCAGGGCGCGCATCTGCTTGGTGGCCCCGGCGGCGAAGAAGATGCAGTCGCCGGGCTCGGCCCCCACGTGCTCGGCGAGACCGTCACGTTCGGCGTCGGTCAGGTTCTTCGCGACCGGTCCGCTGAGCGTTCCGTCCTCACCGACGAGCACGTACGCGAGCCCCTTGGCACCGCGCTGCTTGGCCCACTCCTGCCATGCGTCGAGCTGACGACGCGGCTGGCTCGCGCCCCCGGGCATGACGACGGCACCCACGTACTCTGCCTGGAAGACCCGGAAGGTTGTGTCCTTGAAGAACTCCTTGCACTCGACGAGTTCGATGCCGAATCGCAAGTCGGGCTTGTCGGTGCCGAAGCGGCGCATCGCCTCCGCGTAGGTCATCCTCGGGATCGGGGTCTCGAGTTCGTAGCCCACCAGGCGCCACACTGCGTGCAGCACCTCCTCGGCGAGCAGGATGACGTCGTCCTGGCTGACGAATGCCATCTCGATGTCGAGCTGGGTGAACTCCGGCTGACGGTCGGCTCGGAAGTCCTCGTCGCGGTAGCAGCGCGCGATCTGGTAGTAGCGCTCGATACCACCGGTCATGAGCAACTGCTTGAACAACTGCGGAGACTGGGGAAGTGCGTAGAACTTGCCGGGCTGCAGCCGGGCCGGGACGAGGAAGTCGCGGGCGCCCTCGGGCGTCGAGCGGGTCAGGGTCGGGGTCTCGACCTCGACGAATTCGTGATGGGCGAGCACGGCGCGAGCCGCGGCGTTGACCCTGCTGCGCAACCGGATGGCCTTGCCCGGTTGCTCGCGGCGCAGATCCAGATAGCGGTACTTCAGGCGGGTCTCCTCGCCGACCTGATCGTCGAGCTGGAACGGCAGCGGGGCAGCCTCGTTGAGAACCTCGAGTTCGGATGCGTCGACCTCGATCGCGCCGGTCGGGATCTCGAAGTTCTGGTTACCCTCGGGCCGGACCTCCACCTTTCCGGTGATCCGCACGCAGTACTCGGCGCGCAGCCGGTGCGCCTGCTCGAGGACATCGGGATTGCGGAATACCACCTGAGCGACCCCCGAGGCGTCGCGCAGGTCGATGAAGATGACCCCGCCGTGATCGCGACGCCGGGCAACCCAACCGGTGAGGGTGACAGTCTGCTCGGCGTGCTCGGCTCGCAACGAGCCGGCCAGATGGGTGCGCAGCACGGAATTCCTTTCGAAACGATCAGCGACGGGTTCGTCGGCTGTAATCCTACGAAAGACACGGCCCGGCCGAGGACACCCGTCCCCTCCCGGTCGTGCCAAGCTTGTGCCGCTCGAGCACTGCGGACAGAAAGCGGGAACGATGACGTTCAACGAGGGCGCGCGGATGGATGCGGGTCGCGTCCGCACCGGAGGCGGCGGTCGCGGCGGCAAGATGGCGCTGGGCGGCGGGGCGGGTGGCCTGATTCTGGTCGTCCTCGTACTGCTCATCGGTGGTGACCCGTCGTCGCTTCTCGGCTCGGGGGTCCCCGACAGCTCGGGTGACCCGCAGGCGGAGAGCACCCTCGACGAGTGCGAGATCGGCGGTGCCGCAGCGAACTCGAATATCGACTGCCGAGTTCTCTATACCGTCGGCTCGCTGGACTCGGTGTGGGAGCAGCAGTTCGCCGCCCAGACCGGAGTCGCCTACGAACGGCCCGAGGTCGCGCTCTTCACCTCGGCGACATCCACCGGATGCGGTAACGCGACGAGCGAGATCGGCCCCTTCTACTGTCCCGCGGACCGGACCGCGTACTTCGATACGAGCTTCTTCCGGGAACTCGAAACACGGTTCGGAGCCAGCGGCGGTCCGCTCGCGCAGGAGTATGTCGTCGCCCACGAGTTCGGACACCATCTGCAGAACCAACTCGGCGACCTCGGGCGTGCGCAGGCGGATCCGCGCGGCCCCGAATCCGGTGCGGTGCGTACCGAACTGCAGGCCGACTGCTATGCGGGCGTGTGGGCCTTCCACGCCGACAAGTTGCCCGATCCCGCGACGGGCGAGCCCTTCCTGATGCCGCTCGGGGATGAAGACATCCGCGACGCCCTCTCTGCCGCATCCGCGGTCGGCGACGACCGGATCCAGGAGGCCGCGACCGGCCGGGTGAACCCGGAGGGCTGGACGCACGGATCGTCCGAGCAGCGACAGGCATGGTTCCTCACGGGATATCGCACCGGCCGGATCGACGCGTGCGACACCTATTCGGCACGCGATCTCGACAATCCGCCGGCGCTGCCCTGAGACCCTGCGGCCGATGCGAGGAGACGGCACGGAGAAGCCGTTATGCCACCGTGACGGTCATGTTCGCGCGCGCGGCACACAGATCCTCATGCCGGCGCATACGCAGGGAGATCGGCCAGGTGCCGGGCCGGCGCGCTTTGAAGTAGAAGACCCGTTCGCCGGTCGCCCCGGGCAGCGGATTCTTCGACGGCACGAACCGCACGTCGTGCAGGACGAGCCCTTTCCCGATCCGCGAGGTCGACCAGCACACCTCCCGAGAGGTGCCTTCGGGAACATGTACTTCGATCGTGTCCCCGACGCCGACCGTGACATCTTTCGGACCAGTGGAGATGTGGTTCATACCCCCAAGAGTAGCGTTCTATTGTGACTTACCTCACCACTCGGCATTCAGTCGTTTCACATGAGTGATCATCGGCATGTGTGATGCGGTACACATCCGGGCATTCGTTGTCCATGTCCGAGGAACCAGCCGGAGACCCCCGCAGCGACGCCGTCATGGGAGGACGCCTTCTCGCACTCGCACACGAGAACGGCTACAGCGAACTGACCGAAGAGGTCGCGGCGCTGGTGTCGAACTCCGGTTCGGACTCGGCTTCCCCACCGACTCCTCCGCTCTACGGGGGTGTGCTGAGGTGGACGGTCTCGTCCATCGCCGACGTTGTCGTCGACAAGATCGGACCGCAGGTACACGAGGGCGAGACGTTCGAGCTGACCATCCGGACCGAGAGTGGCCGGCACGTCCGGCCGGAGGAGCTTCCACAACCGGAGAGCACCGTGTTGAGAGCCGTCGTCGATGCGCTTGCCGGCGACTCCGTTGCGGTCCGCAGCGATCTCGACGAGGTGGTCTTCACCATGGACTGGGCCTCCCAGATGGAAGCGCTGATCGAGGCGGTGCTCTGGCTCGATCGGCTCCTCGATACACCGGCGCCGGACGGGGACGACGAGTCCTGGTGAGTTCCGACAGCGGAAGGTCGTGAACGACAAGCCATGCCGTCGTTCAGTCCTGTCGACCCCGAGGCGCTGGTCGTCGCCGTCGCCGATCGGGCGGCATCCCTCGGCGGACGCGTGTGCGTCGCCGTGAGCGCGCCGGATGCCGCAGACCCCATGACTTTCGCGCAGCAGGTCGCGACGGAGTTGAGGATTCGGGGTCGCGCTTCGGATGTCGTCGCGCTCCACGATTTCGTCCGCCCTGCCTCCCTCCGGCTCGAGCACGGACGAACCGATCCTGACAGTTACCGGCACGAATGGTTCGACTACGCCGCACTGGATAGGGAGGTCTTGCGCGGGCTACGTGAACACGGCCGATGGCTGCCTCGTCTGTGGGATGAGGGCACGGACCGTTCGGCACGCGCAGTCCTGCACCCGGCTGCGGACGATCAGATCCTTCTCGTCGCCGGTCCGATGCTCCTCGGCCGCGGCCTCGACTTCGACGTCTCCGTTGTGCTGACGATGTCCCGAGGCGCACTCGAAAGGCAAACGCGCACCGAGGATCACTGGACCATCGATGCACTCCTCGAGCATGTCGATACGGACCCGGACATACTCGTGCGCTACGACCATCCCGCTCGCCCGGCGGCACGGCAGAAATTCGTCTGACAAGAACCCCGCTCGCGCATCATCCCCCTGATCGCGGCTTCGCAAGGACCCGGTGGACGGCCGAGGTGACGGCGTCGGGCGCCATCGTCGCGAAGGCGGCTATCGACTTCGCGAGCACAGAGCCCGGCACCACCTTCCGCTCACCGCGCATGAGCGCAGCGTATCCGTCCCTTGCGACGTGCGCGGGGTCGTCCTTGGGGCCCTTCCCGAGCAGTGTGTCGAGCATCCCTGCCCGAGCGAAGAAGTCGGTATCGGTGGCACCGGGCAACATCGAGGTGACGGTGACTCCGGTACCTTCGAGTTCCTTCCGGATACCGTCGGCGAAGGACTGCACGAAGGCCTTGGACGCGTTGTACACGGCTTGGTAAGGCCCCGGCATCTTCGACACGACCGACGACGTGATCAGCATTCGACCCGATCCCGCGCGCACCATGTCGTTCAGCAGCAGATGCGCCAGATGCACCGTCGAACGCACATCGACATCGACAACCGAGAGCAGGTCCTCGAGGTCGGCATCGACGAAGGCCCCGCCGACCCCGACTCCGGCATTGAGCGCAGCGGCAGCCGGTACGCGCCCGCCGGCCACAGCGGCTTCGTGGACCGCCCGAACACCTTCAAGGGTACGCAGATCTGCGTGGACCGGCGACACTGCCACACCGGTAGCCTGCAGATCGGCGGCAACCGAGTCCAGAGCGTCCGATCGACCCGCCAGCACGAGATCGTATCCGTCGGCCGCGAACAGCGCCGCCAATTCCCGCCCGATGCCTCGGGAAGCGCCGGTTACCAGCGCCAGCGGTCGAACGTCGTTCATCATTCCTCCTCGAGATGCGTACCTGGTGAATACCCCTGAGCGGCCGACCGGACACGGCGATGCGAGCACCTTCCCCTGCCCTGTTCGACAGCAGGGGCACTGATGGTGAGCGGGCGGGTGGACCTCAGGGACGTACGGCCCCCGTGCCGGCTCGTGTGCGCGTCAAGACCACACCGAGCGCGATCATGACGACGCCCAGGACGAAGTGCAGCCAGTTGTCCGCGGAGTTCACGGGCACGAAGTTGGCGCTGCTGTCCGGGTCGATGATCAGGCCGTAGAGCCAGAGCACGAGGTAGACGGCACCGCCGATGATCAAGAAGCTTCTGGCCGTGGAGACGGCCCGAGCCGCGGCGAGGCCCAGGACACCGAACAGCAGGTGCACGATGTTGTGCAGGATCGAGACCTGGAAGATCCCCAGAAGCATGGCCTCGGAATGATGGCCCGCGCCAGAGAGTTGGCTGTAGTCGGACGTGACACCCGGGATGAAGCCCAGGATGCCGACAAGAAGAAAGACCGCGCCCACCACGAGAGAGGCGGTCTGGACCGGAGTTGCAGTCATCGAACCCCGGGTGTGCTGTGGAGAATGGGATGCCATGATTCGCGTCCTCTCACCGAACGTTGTGTGCGTTGGATGGTGCGAATTGCACTCGCCGGGTAGCCGTGGTCGTTCGGACCCAAACGTCGGTTTCTCCGGGCACGAAGAAGGCCCGCGGGCATTACCCGCGGGCCCCTCGAAGTCGCTCAGGCTCAGACCTGGCTGCTGCCGAACGCTTCGCCGGCCGCGTCAGCGGAGCCGGTGAAGAAGTTCAGCACGCTGAACAGGTCGGTCACGTTGCCGAAGAAGTCGACAAGGAACTCGAGTGCAGGCATGTGTTTCTCCCCTCACAGAACTACAACAGAATTGTGTCGACACGTGTCGACAGCGCACCAATTGTTACCCGAATTCGACCCAGACGCAGCGCGAAGAGCGTAATCCGCACCACAAAATTCTTCTACCGGGCAAAACGTAGATTGTCATTCGATCAACGGGCCGGATATGTCGCAATAAGTTCGGAATACCCGAAGCGGGCAATCCACTCATTGTTCAGTGATCGGAGACGATCTCGTGACCATAGCCCACCAGGGCAGGTGGAACTTCCGTCTCTCCCCCTCCGTCCTATCCTGTGAGTGCCCCGATCGTTCCGACCCCCGAGGGAGTCATGAAACGCCCCAAACGAAAACCTCGAAGACCCGCCCCGCCCCGTGGTGACGACCTCCTCGTCCCCCACGCCCGGTCCCGCAGATGCTGACCGCGCTCGGAATCGGCCTCGGCATCCTTGTCGTCCTTGCCATCACCGCACTGACCGGCTACTTCGTCGCACAAGAGTTTGCGTACATGGCGGTGGACCGCTCTCGCCTCAAGGCAAGGGCCGAGTCAGGCGACACGGCCGCTGCCCGCGCACTCTCAGTCACCCGCCGCACATCCTTCATGCTCTCGGGCGCTCAGCTCGGCATCACGGTCACCGGCCTGCTCGTCGGCTACGTTGCCGAACCGCTGATCGGTAGCGGGCTCGGTCAACTGCTCGGCGGCGTCGGCATCCCCACCACCGTGGGTATCGCGGTCGGCACGGTGCTCGCCGTGCTGTTCTCGACAGTCGTCCAGATGGTCTTCGGAGAACTCGTCCCCAAGAACCTCGCCATCGCCCGCCCCGAACCGGTCGCCCGATGGCTGGCACTGTCGACAAGCGCATATCTCGCCCTGTTCGGCTGGCTGATCCGGCTGTTCGACGCGTCGTCGAACCTCCTTCTGCGTGCCCTGCGCATCGAACCGGTACACGACGTCGAGCACTCCGCCACACCGCGCGACCTGGAGCACATCGTCGCCGCGTCCCGCGAGGCCGGCGAACTCCCTCCGGAACTGTCCACCCTGCTCGACCGGATCCTCGAGTTCCCCACCCGGACAGCCGAACACGCAATGATTCCGCGTTCGCGAGTCGACGTCGTCGAGTTGGACGATCCGGTCACCGCGATCCTCGACAGGATGAGCAAAGGCCATACACGGTATCCGGTGGTGGGTACCTCTTCCGACGATCTGCGCGGTGTCGTGCATCTGCACGACCTGCTCGGCCCGAACACTCCGGCGGGCACGGCCGCGACCGTCTGCCGACCACCGGTGATCGTGCCGGCGACGCTCACACTTCCGGAGGTCCTCACCGAACTGACCCGGGCCGGCGACGAGATGGCGCTGGTGATCGACGAGTACGGCGGTTTCGCCGGTGTCGTGACACTCGAGGACATCGCGGAGGAACTGGTCGGCGAGATCGCCGACGAGCACGACCCAGCGGTGGCCACCGAGGTCATCCGCCCGGACGGCGACGGTTGGCTCGTCCGAGGCGACGCCCACATCGATGAAGTGGCCCGCACCCTCGACCACGATCTTCCGGAAGGTGACTACGAGACGCTCGCGGGTCTGGTGATCACCGAGTTCGGTGGGCTCCCAGAGGTGGGCGACACCGTCCGGGTGGCACTGGATCCGGACCCGGCCGAACTCGTGCATCAGGAGGGGCCGACGCACCGGATTCTCGTGGCCGAAGTACGTGAAATCGACAAGCACGTACCGTCATCCGTACGCCTGTCCGTCCTGACCGGCGAGGTGACCGGCGATGAGTAGTCCCCTCGTGGTCGCAGTGGTGACGATTGCCCTGATCGCCGCCAGCGCCTTCTTCGTCGCGGTCGAGTTCGCGCTCATCGCGGCCCGGCGGCACAGGCTCGAGGATGCCGCGCCGTCGAGCCGCTCGGCCCGCGCAGCCCTGCGCAGCGCATCCGAGCTGTCGGTCCTACTCGCGGGATCCCAGCTCGGCATCACGGTGTGCACGCTCGCACTCGGGGCGACGACGAAGCCTGCGGTGCACCACTGGCTCACGCCGGTGTTCGAGTCCTGGGGGGCACCCCTGTGGCTCGCAGACGTGGTCGGCTTCATCCTCGCCCTGATCGTCGTGACGTTCCTCCATCTCGTCGTCGGTGAGATGGCGCCGAAGTCGTGGGCCATCGCCCATCCGGAGAAATCGGCCACGATGCTGGCGCTCCCGATGCGCGCGTTCATGTGGGTGACCCGGCCGCTGCTCGTCCGACTGAACCACATGGCGAACTGGTGCCTGAGGAAGCTCGGAGTGGACCCGGTCGATCAGGTCGCCGAAGGCCAGGATCCCGACGCCTTGCGCCACCTCGTCGAGCACTCGGCGACGGTCGGCACGCTCGACGAGCGCTATCACGGGCATCTGAGCAGCGCTTTGGAGCTGGAGACCCTCACCCTCGGAGACATCGTCACTCCCCGAGCCGAACCGAGCAGCGTCGAGCCGACGTCGACCGGTGCGCAGATCCGCGAGACCGCCGACCGCACAGGGCATCTGCGGCTGCTCGTGCGTGCCGGCGGGCATGTCCTGGGAGTTGTGCACGTTCGGGACAGCCTGAACGCCGCGCCCGGAATCACCGCGGCCGAACTGATGCGTCCGGCGTTGACGATCGACGCCGCGACGCCGGTCTACGAGGCACTGACCACGATGCGGGAGACCAGGAATCATCTGGTGACCGTGACGTCGGACGACCGGATCGTCGGGTTGATCACGCTCTCGGACGTGCTGGACCGGCTGTTGCCGATCAGCGGCGCTGCGGCCTGACGCGGACATCCAGGCACACGACCGGCAGGGCCGTCCCGGAATGTCCGGGACGGCCCTGTGTCGTCGTCTCGCGTTCGGTCGGCCGTTCAGGAACGGCCGAGGGTGGCGTGCATCTCCCAGACGATGATCTCCGCGCCGGACGCCGTGGTGATCTGCCGGCCGCCACCGCCGGTGATGCGCACCGCGTCTCCTTCCGCGAGGTGACCGGCCCCCTCGAGCACGGCTTCGCCGCGGGCGACGAACACGTGCAGGAAGGGGGCATCCGGCAACGCCACGGGACGAGCAGGTTGCATCCGTGCGACGTGCATCGCCGCGTACTTGTTGCGGATGCGGACAGCGGAATGGTCGGCGTAGGCATTCATACCCGATGCGACCGGCACGAGCCCGCCGGAGAGTAGTTCGTCGTCGATCTCGAGTTGCTCGTATCCGGGGTCGACACCCGGCTCGTCGGGCAGCACCCACATCTGGACGAAACGCACCGGCTCGTCGTGCTCGGTGGCATATGCGCCGGTGGCGCCGGAATGCCGCCACGAGTCGTTCTTCTCGGAATGGAGGATCCCGGTCCCCGCGCTCATTCGCTGTGCGAGTCCGGGATAGATCACCCCGGAATGCCCGGTCGAATCCTGGTGCACGAGCGAGCCTCGGAGCACCCACGTGACGATCTCCATGTCGCGGTGCGGGTGGGTGTCGAATCCGGCTCCGGGACGGACGATGTCGTCGTTGTTGACCATGAGCATGCCGAAATGCGTGTTCTCGGGGTCGTAGTGGTGACCGAACGAGAAGGAGTGCCGGGAATCGAGCCAGTCGATCTTCGTGTGGAGGCGGTCGTTCGCGCGGCGGACGTCGAGATCGGGTGCGGTAATCATGAGAGGTCCTCTGTCTGGCGGGTCGGATCTGTGGTGGGTGGGTTGCGACGCGGACGGATGCGCGCGTGGGGTAGAGGCGGTGCCGGGAGGCGATCGACCTTGCCGGTATAGCCTGCGACACTGCCGAACCTGTCCGACTCGCGCTCCCACTCGTCCCGGAAGGCGACGATTTCGTCGTGGTCACGGCCGACGAAGTTCCACCACATCACGATCTCCTCACCGAACGGTGTTCCGCCGAGCAGGACGACGCGCGCCGGTTCGTCGGTCGTGTTGGTCAGTTCGAGTGCGGGCACGCCGGTTCCGATACAACCGAGCGTGGAACGTTCGAGCACGGCGTCGAACAACGCGACCGCGCCGGTGTCGACGAGCACCCCGTGCTCGAAGGAGTGATCGACGTCGAGGGTGATGGTCGCAGCAGGCTCGAGAACGATCTCCGCCCCGAGGAGCGGCGTGTAGGTCTCCACAGGAGAACTCCGGCCCGCGAGCGAACCGAGAAAGACCCTGACTGCAGCTCCCGGCATCGCAACGACGGGCGGTACGTGATGCTGGAAGTCACGAGGCGCATCGCGGTGCGCGTCGGGCAGAGCCACCCACAGCTGCACGCCGTGCAGCGTGCTCGTCGTCGGGGTGGAGACCTCGGAATGGCAGATTCCGTGACCCCCGGTCATGAGGTTCACCTCCCCCGGCTTCACCAGGGCATGCACACCGTGACTGTCCCGGTGTTCGATCTCACCCGTGAAGAGCCACGACACCGTCTGCAGCCCGGTGTGCGGGTGCGGCGCGACATCCATCCCCCCGGTCCGGGTGACGTCGTCGGGGCCGTAATGGTCGACGAAACACCACGCCCCGATGAGCGAACGCTGCCGCTGCGGAAGCGTTCGGCGGACGGACATCGCCCGGGGACCGCCGAGGGGAACCTCGCGTGCGGTGATGATCTCCACCAGGGGACGGCGGGCGTTCCCGGCGGGAAGGCCCTCCGTCCGGCAGTGGATCTCGTCGGGCCGACTGTCTGTGTTGCTCATGCCGGTCGAGTCCTCTCGGTTGTCGCGGGCCTTGTCCTCCAGTGTGGCACATTTGATTGCTCAGTCAACTAATGCGGGTACACTGGGCGTCATGGAAGACGTGAAGTGGTTGGACGATGACGAACAGCGGCTGTGGCGCGCCTATCTGGAAGCGAGCCGCCTGCTGATCCAGAGTCTCGACAAGCAGCTGTTGCGGGATTCCGACATCTCCTTCACCGACTTCGAGATCCTGGTCCTGCTGTCCGAGGCGCCCGAACGAAGGATGCGGATGCGCGACCTCGCGGACGCCAGCACCACGACCCGCAGCGGCATCACCCGGGCGGTCTCCCGCATGGAGAACGCGGGCTGGGTACGACGTGTGGAATGCGAATCGGATCGGCGTGGCGCGTGGGCAGAACTGACCGAAACCGGCTTCGCGAAGCTGGCGGCAGCCGGTCCCGGTCACGTCGAGGCCGTCCGCGAGAACATGTTCGACCTGCTCTCGCCCGAAGACATCTCGTCCATGACCGATGCCTTCGACCGCATGCGCAGTCGCATGCTCGACGCTCGCCGGCCGACGCCCGCCTCCTAGATCGCGGTCCGCACCCCCTCCCGACGTTTCCGGCACCACCACATCGATATGTTGACCGGGTCACATTCACGACTTCCCGAGGCGGTACACCGATGCGCTACGACCCACGACGCACCTCGCTCGACCTGTATCCGGTGCGGCGCACGATCACCCCGCTTTTCGGTGATACCGACGCACTCGGGCACATCAACAACGTCTCCATCGCGAGGTACTTCGAACAGGCGCGGGTACTGGTGATGGAGGCCGTCTCGTCGGCTCTCGACGGCAGGCACCCGTTCGAGCGGGCGGTACTCGCGAAGATCGAGATCAATTTCCTGGCCGAGGTGTTCTATCCCCACGAGATCGTCATTGCTACGGGCGTGCACCACATCGGCACGTCATCGCTCGTGATCGGTTCGGCACTGTTCCAGCGCGACAGGTGCGTCGCACTCGCCGATTCGGTGGATGTGAGCACCGCGGCCCAAGGAGGATCGCGCCCCGTTCCCGAGGATTCGCGCATCGCGCTCGAGAAGTTCCGGCTCGCATACCCGCAGTGATCCCCGCATGAGGATCAGAACAAGGTGAGAGCCGGCTCCGTTTCCGAAGCCCGGTCGTTCGCAGGACGTGCACCGCCCGCATCGCGAAGCACGGATTCCCGTGCCGACAGGCAGTGGCGTTCGAGAAGCGGAGCCACCCTCTCGTTCAGCCACTGCGAGTACTCGGCAGCGACATATGCGCCTCGCCCGTACAACCGCCGATAACGTCGCACCAAGGCAGGATGCTGCTGGGCCAGCCACGACATGAACCAGCCGCGCGTCGATCCGCGCAGATGCAGGGGGATGACGGTCGCTCCCGACGCACCGGCTGCAGCAATCGAGTCGAACAGTTCGCCGAGGTGCTGCCGCGAGTCGGTGAGACAGGGCAGCACAGGCGCGACCATCACGTGACACGGCAATCCGGCGCCGACGACGGCCCTCACGAGATCGAGACGCGCTTTCGGCGACGGCGTACCGGGCTCGATCTGCGCGGCGAGTTCCGGATCGCCGATCGGGAGCGAGACTGCGACCGAAACGCCGACCTGCCGCGCCGCGAGGGACAGCAGGGGCAGGTCCCGGCGAAGGAGGGTGCCCTTCGTGAGGATCGAGAACGGGGTACCGGATTCGGTGAATGCTCGGATGACGCCCGGCATCAGCCGATAACGACCCTCTGCCCGCTGGTAGGGATCGGTGTTGGTACCGAGCGCGACATGCTCCCTCGTCCATGACCGCCGCGCGAGCTCGCGCCGGAGGACGGCCGCGACGTTGGTCTTGACGATCACCTGCGAGTCGAAGTCGTGGCCGGCATCGAGATCGAGGTATTCGTGTGTCGGTCGCGCGAAACAGTACCGGCAGGCGTGGCTGCACCCGCGGAAGGTGTTGACGGTGTACCGGAACGGAAGACGGGATACCTCCGGCGTCCTGTTCAGGGCGCTCTTGCACAGCACCTCGTGGAAGGTGATGCCCTCGAAGTCGGGGGTCCGGACACTGCGGACGAGCCCGGCCCGCTCGAGACCGGGCAGGGCTCCCTCGTCAGCATCCACAACCTGAGCCGCCCACCGCATGCCAGAAGTCGAACATATGTGCTAATTCCTGTCAACCGATCCCGCCTTCGGATGTGCTCGAGCGGCGATGCATCCATGGTGCAAAGAATGCACCGCCGATTCGGATGACGTTGTCCACAGGCAGGCGACGCCCCACTGGTCCCACTACTTCCCTCGAGTTACAGTGCTCGCCACACTGATCTTCGAGGGGGGTTCGATGAGCGGTTTGTTCCACGATGCGAGAATCCGGGTGGTGCCCGACGGAATTCGAGCGTTCGGGGCCACGAATCTTCGCGCGGCCGAACACGTCGCACAGGCGGGGGCACTCGACCTCCAGGCCAACATTTCCGCGCTGAGTCCGGCGCTGGGAGTGATCGGCGGAGAATTCCTCGCGGCTTTCGCAGCCGCGCAGTCCGAACACACGCACGCCGTCGCCCGGCTCTCGGCGGCCTACGCGTCCAACGGCGCCGCAGCACTCGAAGCTGCGGCGGGTTACGAAACCGCCGATACCGGAACAGCTTCGGCTCTTGCATACGCTGCGGAAGGGCTGTGATGCGGGGATCGGTCGCAGACGGCACGGCAGCGCCGGCCACCTCACCGACCGTCCTCGACGCGCTCCGCGCATCGCCGATCGGGCCGGTCCTGGACGCCCCGCTGCCCGCGCTGCCGGAGCCGGTTCTCCTCGAGCCCGGCCTGTCTCCCCCCGAGCCGAACTCGATCGTGGAACTGCTCGAATCGATTCCGGTACCCGCTCTACCCGACCTCGACGCGATCGTGCGACCGCTGACCGAACTCGGCGCGATGTTCGGCACCGGCGTTCTCGACTCCCTGGATCCCGCGGCGTTCCTGCATCAGGGCTCGCGCTTGCTCGACGCGGCGACCGCTCTCGGACGCAGTGCGCTGCACGCACTTCCGGAGTGCTGGGAGGGCGCGACCGCCGACGAGGCCGCCGGCCACGGCGTGCGCGCCCAGCAGGCCACAGTCGAACTGGCCGAACGGGGCGACCGGATCGGCGACGTCACGCGGGCCGCCACCGCGAGCGTCGAACGCGGCAATGTCGAATTGACCGGCATCGCACAGTCGTTCATCACCAGTGCAGTCGCGGCCGCACCCGCTCTGGCGACACCCCCGGGGCAGGCCGCCTTACTGGCCTCGGCCGCCCAACATCTTCAGGCCGCCCTGGCCGTCGTAGCGCGGACACGGGGTGAACTCGCAGTGCACACCGCAGCGATGACCGCCCTGACCACGCCCGTTCCCATCCCCCCGCCGGTGGCGTCGGCGGGCGCACACGAAGTGCGCACGCTCACCGGCGCCGCGACGGAAGTGGCGTCGAGTGCCGCCGCCCCGTTCACCACTGCTGCTCCCGCCACCACCGTTCCCACCGCGTACGCGGCCACAGTGCCCACTGCTCACGCCGCCACCATCGCGACGTCCGGCGTCGGCGTGACGGCAGCGGCCGGAACGGTCTCCGCCGGGGTGACCGTCGGTCATGCCGCAGCAGGAAGCGCCCTCGGGGCCACACCTCTTCTCGGGACCGCGCCGATCTCCGCGGTGTCGAGTTCCGGTGGAGGTTCACCCGCGACGCCAGCAGCGGCCCCGGCCGGGAGGCCATCGGCGACCGGAGGAATGATCCCCGCGATGCCCACCCGCGGCGCCGTGGACGACGAGCACCGCTCCCCCACGCGTCTTCTGAGTGCCGCCGGCGTGGGCACCGAGGTGGTCGGGGAACTGCCGCTGGTCGTTCCCGCGGTGATCGGCTCCCCCGACGACCGGTGAACGGCGGCGCAGACCTTACAGCCGCGCGGCCGGGCGTCATTCGACGAGCGAGGCCACCTCATGATCCGCGAGCGTCGTCTGCGGCACCCGGCCTGCGGCGCGCGCGAGTTCGATCGCCCGGTAGAGCGGGCGTTCGCCGAGCGCGGCGTCTCGGGCCTCGGCCCGCAGTTGCTCCACGAGCACCGACGCAATCGCTGCGGCAGGTGCGATCTCGCTGGTGGCGAGTGCGTCGGCGAGTTTCCTCAGGGCCAGCACGTCGAGTTCACGACCGCCGCCGTTCGCGTACAGGGCCAACGGCACGGACACCGGATTGTGTTCGCCGTCGTTGACGCGAAGGACAGCCTGCGAGACCCCGGCGACCCGGACGAGCAGTTCGACCCCGGCGAGCTGCGCCAGATCGACACTGCGTGAACGGAACACTCCCCCGAGCGTGACCACGGTGCCGCGCAACACCAGGTGCCGTCGCGTAACCAGGAACGCGCCGATCGCCGGAGGCAACGCGAAGACGACGCCGACGAGCAGGGCAACCCAGCCGGGCGCGACGATCCAGACGAGGACACCGAGGACGATTCCGACGGCGCACGAGAGCAGCGCGATCCTCCGTGCCCGCGGCCGGAGGAGCCGGACCGGAATCAGATCGAGCGGGACGGCGGCACCGTCCCGGTCGTCAGAGCCCGGCAAGGACCTCACCCACGCGGGCGACGACGCCGGTGAGTGCGACGCTGTGCTGTTCGCCGTTGCGCAGATCCTTGACGACGATCTCTTCTGCCTCGAGTTCGCGGTCACCGAGGACGAGGGCGACGACGGCACCCGATTTGTCGGCCGCTTTCATCGCGCCCTTGAGACCTCGTCCGCCGTAGGCGAGGTCGACGCGGATGCCGGCGGCGCGCAGCTCGTGCGCGATCGGCACGAGCGCACTCTTGGCCGCATCACCCATCGGTACGCCGTAGACCTCGCAACGTGCGGGGTTGCCTGCGGACTTACCTTCCGCCGCGAGCGCGAGCACCGTGCGGTCGACACCGATCCCGAAACCGATGCCCGAGAGCGGCTGACCCCCGAGCTGTTCCATGAGTCCGTCGTAACGGCCTCCCCCACCGATACCGGACTGGGCTCCGAGCCCGTCGTGCACGAACTCGAAGGTCGTCTTCGTGTAGTAGTCGAGCCCGCGCACCATGCGCGGGTTGACGACGTAGGGCACGCCGATCGCATCGAGGTGGGCGAGCACCTCGTCGAAGTGGGCCCGGGCGGTGTCGGAGAGGTGGTCGAGCATCAGCGGCGCATCGGCGGTCATCTCCCGGACCTCCGGGCGCTTGTCGTCGAGGACACGCAAGGGGTTGATCTCGGCGCGGCGGCGGGTCTCCTCGTCGAGCGGAAGCGCGAACAGGAACTGTTGCAGCTTCTCCCGGTACTGCGGACGGCACGTCTCGTCGCCGAGGGAGGTGATCTCGAGGCGGAATCCGTCGAGGCCGAGCGACCGGAAGCCGGCGTCGGCGACCGCGATGACCTCGGCATCGAGCGCGGGATCGTCGATCCCGATCGCCTCGACACCGACCTGCTGCAGCTGGCGGTAGCGACCGGCCTGAGGGCGTTCGTACCGGAAGAACGGGCCGGAATACGACAGTTTCACGGGGAGCTGTCCGCGGTCGAGCCCGTGCTCGATCACGGCGCGCATCACACCCGCGGTTCCCTCGGGCCGCAGTGTGACGGAGCGTTCACCCCGATCGGCGAAGGTGTACATCTCCTTGGTGACGACATCGGTGGATTCGCCGACGCCCCGAGCGAACAGGCCGGTGTCCTCGAAGATGGGCAGTTCGACGTGCCCGTACCCGGCCAGTCGCGCTGCGCGGGTCAAACCGTCCCGCACCGCAACGAACTCCGCCGACTGAGGGGGAACGTAATCGGGCACACCTTTCGGCGCCGAAAACGTGGAGGCCTTGCTCACTGGTACTGCCTTCTCTCGGAATTCTCTTGGTTGGTCACCGGACGGATCGCGGCATTCGCGCGTCAGCGGGATTCTGCCAGGCCCTCGAGGAACGGGTTCGAGAGGCGCTCCCGTCCGATCGTGCTCGACCCTCCGTGACCGGGGAGAATGTTGGTGGTGTCGTCGAGCACGAGCAGCTTGCGGGCGATGGAGTCGAGCAGCTGCTGATGATCCCCACCCGGCAGGTCGGTCCGCCCGATCGATCCCTGGAACAGGGTGTCGCCGGTGAGCGCGACGTTCAATGCCACGCCGTCGGGAGTGGTGGTGCGGGTGCGCAGGACCACCGAGCCCCGCGTGTGCCCCGGAGTGTGGTCGACGACGAATTCGATTCCGGCATGCTCGATCTCGTCTCCATCGACGAACTCCACCACCTGCTGCGGCTCGGTGAACTCGACGCCGTCGAGAAAGGGAGCGAGACTCGACCCCATACCCTGCAGCGGATCGGTGAGCATCATCCGGTCGTCGGGGTGGATGTACACCGGAATGCCGTATCGATCGGCCACCGGCTGCGCCGACCACATGTGGTCGAGGTGACCGTGAGTGAGCAGTACCGCCCGGGGCGTGAGATCGGATCCGGTGAGGAACTCCACGAGCGGTTCGACCGCGTCCTGGCCGGGATCGACGACGACGCACTCCTTGGCGTTGTCCTGCGCGAGGATGTAGCAATTGGTCTGGAACATCCCGGCAGGGAATCCGGTCACGAGCACGGGTATCGCTCCTACGGGTGTGAGCCTTCGAGGTCTCCTACAGACTATGCGCTGCGCCCTGTCCGCGGTCTTTCCGGTCCCGGGTGGCAGACTCGAATCGGCTTCGAAGTCGGTTGGACCACATCGATCGTTCACGGGAGGACTACTGCAGTGCCGAGCAACGCACAACGGCGCCAGGCCGCGAAACGCAAACTCGAACGGCAACTCGAGCGTCGCGCCGAACGCGAGCGCAGGCGGCGCCGCACGACGATCGCGCTGTCCGCTCTCGGAGTGATCGTGGTCCTCGGTGCGGGAGTCGCCCTGTGGGCGGTGAACCGCGGCGACGACACCGCCTCCGAGGCCTCCGGTGGTGAAGTCACCGAGAGCGAGTCCGGATCCGAGTACGCCGCTCTCCCCGCGGGCCGGACCGAACCGCTGCCCGAGACGGTGAACTGCGCATATCCCGCAGACGGTCGCGAACCGTCGAAACCGGCGCAGCCACCGCGCACCGAAGGCATCCTCACCACCGGTGAGGGCAACACGGACATCAGTGTCAGCATGGAGACGAACCAGGGGAACATCGGTTTGATCCTGCACAACGACGACTCGCCGTGTACCGTCAACAGCTTCCTGTCGCTCGCCTCGCAGAATTTCTACGACGGCACGACCTGCCATCGGCTGACGACGTCCCCGTCGCTGCAGGTCCTGCAATGCGGTGACCCTTCCGGCAGCGGCTCCGGTGGACCGGGCTACCAGTTCGCGAACGAGTTCCCCACCGACCAGTTCCCCACCGACGACCCTGCCGCACAGGAACCGGTGGTCTATCCGCGTGGCACCCTCGCGATGGCCAACGCCGGTCCGGACACCAACGGCAGCCAGTTCTTCCTCGTGTACGGCGACTCGGTGCTGCCTCCGCAGTACACGGTCTTCGGCACGATCGACGAAACGGGCCTCGCCACTCTCGACAAGATCGCAGCGGCAGGAGTCGAAGGCGGAGCCGCCGACGGTGCCCCCGCGCTGGAGACCACGATCACGTCGGTCAGGATGGACTGATGATCCGATTGCGCACCACCCTCGCCGCGGTCGCCGGCCTGACACTCCTGCTGACCGGGTGTTCCGACGACGCATCCACCGATACCGCTGCGGCCTCCTCGAGCTCGGCGATCGCCGACGACCGGCAGTCCCCGGCCTACACGGGCGAGCTGCCGGAACGTCCCTCCGGCGGCGATCCCGTCTCGTGCAGCTACACGCCCACCGGTGACGGCGCACGGGAGGTGACGCCCCCCGCCTCGGAGGATGTCGCCACCAGTGGTGCTGCCACAGCGCAGATCGCCACGAGCGGCGGCGTCATCGGCGTCGATCTGGACCGGGCTGCGGCACCGTGCACGGTCAACAGTTTCGTCTCGCTCGCCGAGCAGGGTTACTTCGACGACACCCCCTGCCACCGGCTGGTGACCTCGCCCGGCCTGCAGGTGCTGCAGTGCGGCGATCCGACGGGCACCGGCACCGGCGGCCCCGGTTACGGATTCGACACCGAGTATCCGGAGAACCTCTACGCGGCCGGAGACGCCCAGCTTCGGCAGGCGGTGATCTACCCGCGCGGCACGGTCGCGATGGCGAACACCGGCCGCCCCGGCAGCAACGGCAGCCAATTCTTCCTCGTATACGCGGATTCGCAGCTTCCGCCCACCTACACGGTCTTCGGGACCGTGGACGAGGCCGGGCTCGCCGTGATCGAGGAGGTCGCGGCGGAGGGCGACGACGGCTCGATGGCCGCCGGCGGTGGTGCACCCAACCGCTCCGTGCAGATCGAGTCGGTGACCGTGGGGCCCGAAGCCCCGTAACACCTCTCGCTCACACAGCGCGCACGACGTCCCGTCCCGGAACTCCGGGGCGGGACGTTCCGGTTTCACAACACCCGTCGCGAGCACCGCCTGGAGGGTGATCTCGGGGGTGATTGTTCACCGAACCGCTCCCGGCCTCTATCCGGTTGTGTTCCATTCCGCTAACGTCCCGATCCTGTGATCCACACCACTTATCGGGGCTTCGCGTTCCGCCTCCGCGTCGTCGTTCCGCTGTTCCTCGCAATCGCTGCGTTCGTGAGCGGTTGTTCGCACGAGACCGAGTCCTCAACGGCGACGGTCACCGAGGTCGCGAAGCCACGCTCGGCCCCTCCGCAGGATCTGTCGATCTACCGCGGTCTTCCCGACGTTCCCGCGCCGACCGCTCCGACCGTCACCTGCGACTACGTCGGCCGAGGCGGTACGCTTCCACCCTCGAGCGCGTCGACGGTGGGCATCGCAGAGCTGATCCTCGACACATCGATCGGTGCGATCCCCCTCGTGCTCGACCGAACCCAGGCTCCGTGTACGGTCAACAGCTTCGTCGATCTCGCCCGCCGCGGTTTCTACGACGGCACGTCGTGTCACCGGCTCGCCACCGATCCGGGCGGTCAGCTGTACCAGTGCGGCGACCCGACCGGAACAGGCTCCGGCGGACCGGGTTACACCTTCGCCGATGAGTATCCGGTGCCGCAGTTCGCGGAGGAGGCCGCGACGTCCTATCTCCCGCCGGCTGTGCTGTATCCGCGCGGAACGATCGCGATGGCCAACGCAGGGTTGAAGAACAGCAACGGAAGCCAGTTCTTCCTGCTGTTGGGCGACTCGCTGCTGCGACCCGATTTCACCGCCTTCGGCCGCATCGCCGATGCCGGGATGCCGGTGCTCGATGCGGCGGCTGCGCACGGACACGACGATTCGAGTCCGCTCGGGGGCGGCGTGCCCGTCACACCGCTGGTGATCGGGACGATCCGATGATGTGACGGGCTCTCAGGCTGCCGAGGTCACCCGGTACACGTCGTAGACGCCCTCGACGTTACGGACGACGTTCAGCACGTGACCGAGATGCTTCGGGTCGCCCATCTCGAAGGTGAACCTGCTCACCGCCACCCGGTCGCCCGTGGTCGTCACGGACGCCGACAGGATGTTGACCTTCTCGTCGGCGAGCGCCTTCGTCACGTCCGACAGCAACCGATGCCGGTCGAGCGCTTCGATCTGGATCGCGACCAGGAAGACCGACGACGGCGAGGGTGCCCACTGCACCTCGATGATCCGCTCGGACTGCTCCCGCAACGAGCCGGCATTCGTGCAGTCCGTTCGGTGCACGCTCACCGCGCCGGTGCGGGTCACGAAGCCCATGATCTCGTCGCCGGGGACCGGGGTGCAGCACTTTGCGAGCTTCGAGACCGTCCCCGGTGCGCCCGGGACGAGGACACCGGAGTCGCCGCTGTGCCTGGACCTGGTCGGGATCGTCGACGGCGTGGACCGCTCGGCCAGTTCTTCCTCGACGCCACCGACCCCACCGAGCAGCGCGACCAGCCGTTGAACGACATGGTGAGCCGAGACGTGGTGCTCGCCGACCGCGGTGTACAGCGCCGACACGTCGGCGTACCGCAACTCTTTGGCCACCGCGACCATCAGGTCGGCGTTCATCAGGCGCTGCAGCGGCAGGCCGACGCGGCGGACCTCCTTGGCGATGGCATCCTTGCCGGACTCGAGCGCTTCCTCGCGGCGTTCCTTGGCGAACCACTGCCGGATCTTCGCCTTGGCGCGGGGCGAGACCACGAACGACTGCCAGTCGCGGCTCGGGCCGGCGTTGGGATCCTTGGAGGTGAAGACCTCGACGACCTCGCCGTTCTCCAGCTTCCGTTCGAGCGCGACGAGCCGGCCGTTGACGCGGGCGCCGATGCAGCGGTGCCCGACCTCGGTATGCACGGCGTACGCGAAGTCCACCGGGGTCGACCCCGACGGAAGGGTGATCACATCACCCTTCGGAGTGAAGACGAAGATCTCCTTCACTGCCAGGTCGTAGCGGAGCGACTCGAGGAACTCGCCCGGATCCGCCGCTTCCCGCTGCCAGTCGAGCAGTTGCCGCATCCAGGCCATGTCGTCGAGTTCGGCGACATCGCCCGAATGGCGCCCCTTCGTCTCCTTGTACCGCCAGTGGGCGGCGATGCCGAACTCGGCGGTGCGGTGCATCTCGTGCGTACGGATCTGCACCTCGAGCGGCTTGCCCTCCGGGCCGATGACCGTCGTGTGGAGCGACTGGTAGACGCCGTAGCGGGGCTGCGCGATGTAGTCCTTGAAACGTCCCGCCATGGGCTGCCACAGCGAGTGCACGACACCGACAGCCGCATAGCAGTCGCGGATCTCGTTGCACAGGATCCGCACGCCGACGAGGTCGTGGATGTCGTCGAAGTCGCGGCCCTTGACGATCATCTTCTGGTAGATCGACCAGTAGTGCTTGGGCCGGCCCTCGACGACCGCGTCGATGCGGGACGCCGCAAGCGTCCGCCCGATCTCGTCACGGACGGTGGCCAGATAGGTATCGCGAGACGGCGCGCGCGTCGCGACGAGCCGGACGATCTCCTCGTACTTCTTGGGATGCAGGATCGCGAAGGCGAGATCTTCGAGCTCCCACTTGACCGTCGCCATACCCAGACGATGTGCGAGCGGCGCGATCACCTCGAGGGTTTCGCGCGCCTTGCGGGCCTGCTTCTCGGGAGGGAGGAAGCGCATGGTCCGCATGTTGTGGAGCCGGTCGGCCACCTTGATGACGAGCACTCGAGGGTCGCGCGCCATCGCGATGATCATCTTGCGGATCGTCTCGCCTTCGGCAGCCGAGCCGAGCACGACCTTGTCGAGCTTGGTGACGCCGTCGACCAGATGGGCGACCTCCTCACCGAACTCGGCGGTGAGCTGTTCGAGCGTGTATCCGGTGTCCTCGACGGTGTCGTGGAGCAATGCTGCGACGAGCGTCGTGGTGTCCATGCCGAGTTCGGCGAGGATCGTGGCGACCGCCAGCGGATGGGTGATGTAAGGGTCGCCGGACTTGCGCTTCTGGCTCGCGTGCCGTTCCTCGGCGACGTCGTAGGCCCGCTGCAACTGTGAGAGGTCGGCCTTCGGGTACAACTCCCGGTGGATGGTGACCAGCGGTTCGAGCACCGGCTTGAGGTTGGTGCCCCGCTGGCCGGTGATGCGCCGAGCCAAGCGGGCACGTACACGCCTCGAGGCGGACGTGGACGCCGCTGTGGGCGCCGGATTCTGACCGGAATTGTGGGACCGGTCGAGATTCTGGGTCATGCGTCCACCTCCCGTCGCGGCTGCGAACCCGGCGCGTTACCGGTGCGCATGTCCGGACCGTACCGGCCCGGCGGGTTCACCGGCACCTGTCGCAACTCTAACTCTCAGATCCGCACGAGCGACGTCAGCGGGTACTTCTGCAGTCGCGCCCGGCCGCCGAGGGCTTCGATCTCCGTGACGACGGTGATTCCGATCACTTCGGCGCCGACGCGTTCGAGTAGTTCGACGGTGGCCGAGAGGGTGCCACCGGTGGCGAGAACATCGTCCACCACCAGCACTTTCCGGCCCTGCAGGTGCAGCCAGTCACCGGGGATCTCGATCGCCGCCGTGCCGTATTCGAGGCGATATTCGCAGGTCTGCACGGGCGGCGGGAGCTTGCCGGCCTTACGGACGGCGAGCACACCGATACCGAGGCTCCGTGCGATGCCACCTCCGAGGAGGAAACCGCGCGCATCGATGCCGGCGACGAGTTCGGCATCGGGGGCCGCGGACGCCAGCGCCGCGATGATCGCCGAGAAGGAGGGCCCGTCCGCGAAGACCGGCGTCAGGTCGGCGAACCGAACACCTGCGGTCGGGAAATCGTCCACCCACCGGGTGTGCTCGGCCACAGCGACGGCAGCTTCCTCGACGAGTTGCGGTTCGCCGATCCGTTGAGCGTTCATCCTCTGAGTATCCACCGATCCATATTCCAGCCCGCACCCGCGGTCGTCGGGTTCGGTAGCCCTGCGTGCATTCCGCCCGCGAACCCGATCGTGCGTGGTTGCGCGAACAGCGGCAGCGTCGGGATGTCGCCCCACAGGATGCGCTCGGCCTCTATCGCGAGTCCGGCGACCGCGGCGTTGTCGCGGGCGACGAGCAACCCGTCGAGCAGTTCGTCGACACGTCCGACGGAATAACCTCCGACGTTGCTGCCGGCACCGGTGTGCAGCGCTCCGCGAGCGTCCTGCATATCGGCTGTACCGCCTGCTCCCAGGGCATCGGCGGTGCCCACCAGGATGGCGTCGACCTCGCCCGCCTTCAGCTGCGACGGTACGAAGGTCTCCGAACCGGCGTCGACGATGTCGATGCCGGCCTCCCGGCAGGACTCACCGATCGACTCGACTGTGCGCGCCCGGCGCTCGTCCGGCCCGAGATATCCGATCCGCACCTGCATCCGATCCTGCCCCGAGGCTTCGCGCTCCGTGCGTGCGGCGTCGATATCGACCTGGGAGTAGCGTCCCGCCGGCTCCGCCGTCTGAGGGTACAGCGGTGAGTCGGTGGCCAGAAGCCGCGACGTGACGGGCCCCGTGACGCCCAACGATTCGTCCGAAGCCCCGAGTTCGTCGAACAGTTGGGTCCTGGGCACGCACAGTGCTACCGCGCGACGCGCCGCGGGGTCCTGGAAGACCCCCTTCGTGGCGAAGACCAGTTGTTCGAGATTGCGCGAGACCACTGTGGAGATCGTCGCCCCGTCGCCGAGATCGCTGTGCCCGACGGACCCCTCCGCCACGTCGACGACGTGGATGCGCCCGTCCTCGGCAGCCGCGGACGTATCGGTGCCGCGCGGCCAGACCACGATGCGATCGGTGCCCGGCGCGTTCCCCCACCACAGGTCGTTCGCGACGAGGGTCAGTCCCTCTTCGGCGCTGTACGACTCGATGCGGTACGGGCCTGCGGAAGGAAAGAGACCGGGATCGATCTCACCCGGTGTGAGAGCCCAACCGGTGTTCCAGAACTCGGCGATGCGCCGGACGGCGTCGGTGTCGTTCGTCGTGATCGCACCGACGAGATCGGGCACGCCGGACCGCTCCGCCGCCACGTGAGCGGGCATCAGTTCGGTCGCGCCGAACAGCGACCTCCAGTCGGTGTCCTCCCGGCCGGGTCGGAAGAAGACGGTGGCCTCCTTCGATCCGGGTTGGCAGTCGACCCGGTCGATGTCGGCGTAACCGCCCCTGCGTGAGGCGTCGAAGAGCTGGACCTGCCCTCCGGACTCGTCCGGGACGGTGAAGCGGCCACTCGACGCCGCCCAGGTCAGGACGAGATCGTCGCAGGACATCGGCACGCCGTCGGAGTAGACCGATTGCGGGGACAAGCGGTACTGCACGGTGAGGGTCTCGCCCGGCACGACCGAGGCCGTGCCGATGTCCGTGTCCGCGATCACCCGTCCCGAAGGGCCGACGTAGCCGAAACCGGGCAGGACCCGGACGAACGCCTGCCGGGCCCCGGACGCCGCGCCGTCGACGGTGTTGGCGTTGTATGTCGTCACCGTGTTGTCGATCGCGTACCCGATCGAGTGCAGCGGTTCCTCCTCCGCAGCGCACGCCGCTGTGGAGAAGGCAACCGCCGAGGCCATCGCCGCGCACGCGAGGATCGTGCGACGCCGCCTGGGCGTCGCGTCGTTCCGTTGGGTCACCGCCATGTCACGACCTTCTCTTGGCGCGCTTTCCGGTCGGTCGCGCTCCGGGAGCGGGTCCACGACGGATGGCCGCCCTGTCCGGTACGGAAACGGCGCCCCCCACGGACGGAACCGCCCTGCTCCCGCGCGTATCCGTATCGGTCACCTGCGATGCGGACTGCGCTCCCGATGCACGGGCGGCAGCCTCTTGCCGCTTCGCGAGCACCTTGCGAGTGTGCTTCGCCACCGGACCGCGCCACTCCTCGAGGGTAACCAGCAACGGGGTCGCGAAGAAGATCGACGAGAAGGCACCGACGACGATGCCGACCAGCTGGACGAGCGCGAGATCCTTCAGCGTGCCAACACCGAGGAGCCACACCGCGACGACCATGAGTGCGAGCACCGGCAATACGGAGATGATGGTCGTGTTGATCGAACGCATCAGGGTCTGATTCACGGCGAGGTTCGCCTGCTCCGCATAGGTGCGGCGATGCAGGTGCAGGATGCCTCGGGTGTTCTCCTCGACCTTGTCGAAGACCACGACCGTGTCGTACAGCGAGAAACCGAGGATCGTGAGCAGGCCGATGACGGTGGCCGGAGTGACCTCGAAGCCGACCAGCGCGTACACACCGGCCGTCACGATGATGTCGAAGAACAGCGCCGCGATCGCCGCGATCGCCATGCTCCGCTGGTATCGGACGGTGATGTAGATACTCACGATGACCAGGAACACCACCAGCGCGATGAGCGCCTTGTTGGTGATCTGACTTCCCCACGTCTCGCTGACGTCCGCGACGCTGATCGAGTTCCGGGACGGTTCTCCGTCCGGACCGGCTGGTTGGAACTCCTCGAACAGCGCGGTCTGCAGCGCGTCGACCTGCGCCTGGTCGAGTGTTTCCGAGCGGATCTGCACCGTGGCGCCGTCGCCGGCGCCGACCGTCTGCACCGCCTCGGGTTCGAAGCCGACCGTGTCGCTGTAGACCGTCTCGACCTCGTCGACGGAAACGCCCGCCACGGCCGGCATCTGGATGCGCGTGCCGCCCTCGAAGTCGATCCCCCAGCTGAATCCTCTCAAGAGCATGCCGAGCAGGGCGATCAGCACGATCGCAGCGGTCACGAGGTACCACCGCTTGCGCCGGCCGACGATCTCGAACGCACCGGTTCCGGTGTACAGGCGGGAAAGGCGGCCGTGCTGTGGTGCGGACGCTGTCGTCGTGGTCGTGTCCGTCATCGTCACGCCTCCTTCGCAGCGGTCGCGGCAGCGAAGCGCCGCTCGTCCGCCACCTGCTGGATTGCGCCCAGACCGTTCATGCTCGGCCTGGACCAGAACTTCGACTTCGACGCCAGGAACACGAGTGGCCAGGTGACGAGGAACACCACGACGACGTCGAGGATCGTGGTCAGACCGAGGGTGAATGCGAAGCCGCGGACCTGACCGACGGCCAGGACGTAGAGCACAGCGGCGGCGATGAAGCTCACCGCGTTACCGGAGAGGATGGTCCTCCGGGCACGCGCCCAACCACGTGGCACCGCGGAGCGGAAGCTCCGTCCCTCCCTGATCTCGTCCTTGATCCGTTCGAAGAACACGACGAACGAGTCGGCCGTCATGCCGATACCGATGATGAGACCTGCGACGCCGGCGAGGTCGAGGGTGAATCCGATGTATCTGCCGAGGAGCACCATGATCGCGTACACGGCCAGGCCCGACAGCACGAGCGACAGTGCGGTGAGCAATCCCAGCATGCGGTAGTACACGAGGCAGAACAGGAGCACGAGGAACAGACCGACCGCGCCGGCGATCAGGCCCGCTTCCAGTGAGGCGAGACCGAGAGTCGCCGAGACGGTCTCGGCTTCGGATGCCACGAACGACAGCGGCAGCGAACCGTACTTGAGGGTGTTCGCGAGCTCGGCGGCCTGGGTGTTCGTGAACTGGCCGGTGATCGAGGTGGCGCTACCCGCGGGGGTCGCACCCTGGATGACGGGAGCGCTGACGACCTTCGAGTCGAGGACGAAGGCGGCCTGCTGACCGATGTTCGCGGCGGTGAACTGCGCCCACGTGGTGCTGCCCTCGCTGTCGAAGGTCAGGCTGACCTCGTAGCGCGACTGCTGCTGGTTGAAGCCGGAGGTCGCGTCTTCGATCTGCTGACCGTCGATGATGCTCGGCCCGAGCAGGTAGATCGCCGCGCCGTCCGTCGAACACGCGACCAGCGGCAGTGCCGGATCGTCGTTGCCCGCGAGCGGGTCGGCTGCCGAGCAGTCGAGTGCGAGTGCGGCCTGCTGCTGGACTGCGGGGTCCTCGCTCTGGCGCGCCGCCTTGGCTGCTGCGATGTCCGCGGCTGCCTGTTCCTGCGGGGTGAGCGATTCGTCGTTCTCCGGAGCAGGCGCCGGCGCCTCGGTGGTTTCGGCCGGTGCCGGTACGTCGGTCGGGGCGGTGGGATCCTGCGCGGGGAACGGGCGCCCCTGCGGCTCGGGAGCCTCCGCAGGCGGAGCCGGTTCGACTTCCTCCGGTGCGGGTTCGGCGGGTAGACCGGCATCGGGCTCACCTGTGCCACCGGACTGCTCTGCGAGATCTTCTGCAGTGAGGGAGGCGTCGATGGGGCCACCGATCACCGGCCGGATGTACAGGCGGGCCGTCTGGCCCAGCGTCCTGGCCTGGGCACTGTCCTCACCGGGCACCGTGATCACGAGGTTGTCGCCGTCGATGATCACTTCCGAACCCGACACACCGAGGCCGTTGACGCGGGTCTCGATGATCTGCTGGGCCTGGCGGAGGCTGTCCGGACTCGGGCTGCTCCCGTCGGGGGTTCGTGCGGTGAGGGTGACACGAGTGCCGCCCTGCAGGTCGATGCCCAGCTTCGGGGTGGGCGACTTGTCCCCGGTGAAGAAGACCAGCGCATACAACGCGGCGAGTATCACCCCGAACAGGGCGAGAGCGCGCACGGGATGCACCGATCCGTTGGAAGGTGCCACGGTCTGTCAGTCTCCTCGATGCGAGTGAGTGATGGTCGGGTGCAGTCGCGCGGCACTCGGTGTCGGCACCGGGAATGCCCGATGCCGCCAACCTCGCCGAAAGGCGACTGTCAGTACTCGGTCGGACGTCCCTCCGGCGGGTTCGCATCGTCGTCCTTGCGAAGCAGATCCGGCTCCTGGGGAGTCACCGGCTCGACACGTTCCCGGATCACCAGGCGCGACCAGGTCGTCACGACGCCAGGGGCGATCTCGAGGTCGACGGTGTCGTCGGAGAGCGCAGACACCGTGGCGTGCAGCCCCGCGGTGGTCATCACGCGGTCGCCGATGCGCAGGGAATCCTGCAGCTCCGACACCTTCTGCATCTCCTTCTTCTGACGCCGCACGCCGAGAAAGGTCGGGACGAGCAGGGCCAGGATCAGGAGAGGGAAGAGCAGTTCCATCGTTGAAGTCAGTCCTCGGTCGTTATCGGTGGTGGTGACGCATGCGACACCAGCGGGTCGTGATGACGGAGGCGACACCACGACGTCGGGATCGGTCTCCATGGACCGATGCAGTAGACCAGTGTGCCATTCCCGGGGCGAGTGTCCTACCGCCGCGCGTCCGGATCGTCCGGGTCGGACGGATCGGGGCTGTCCGGAAGGCCCGTGTCGGGGTCGGGTCCGGGGTCGAAGAGATCGAGCTGCGGTTCACGCGCGCGCACTTCGATGCCGCCGGTCGCGGCCTCCGGAGGTGGGGTGAGTCCGAGTTGCAGCCAGGCGGCCTGTGTGGCGACACGGCCGCGGGGTGTGCGAGCGACCATGCCGGCACGGACCAGGAAGGGCTCGCACACCTCCTCGACGGTGGCGGGCTCCTCCCCCACTGCAACGGCCAGCGTGGACACGCCGACCGGGCCACCTCCGAAACTGCGCACGAGTGCGCCGAGGACCGCGCGGTCGAGCCGGTCGAGACCGATCGGGTCGACGTCGTACACCTCGAGCGCTGCCTGCGCGACGGTGCGGGTCACGACACCGTCGGCCCGAACGTCTGCATAGTCGCGGACACGCCGAAGCAATCGGTTGGCGATCCGCGGGGTGCCGCGGGAGCGTCCGGCGATCTCCGCAGCCGCGTCGTCGCGCAGATCGATACCGAGGATCGACGCGGACCGCTGCAGAATGCGCTGCAGTTCCGGCGGGTCGTAGAAGTCCATGTGCGCGGTGAAACCGAAGCGATCGCGAAGAGGACCGGTGAGGGCGCCGGAGCGGGTGGTCGCGCCGACGAGGGTGAAGGGGGCGACCTCGAGAGGAATCGAGGTGGCACCGGGCCCCTTGCCCACGACCACGTCGACCCGGAAGTCCTCCATCGCGAGATACAGCATCTCCTCGGCAGGCCGGGCGATGCGATGGATCTCGTCGATGAACAGCACGTCGCCCTCGGCCAGGTTCGACAGCATCGCGGCCAGATCGCCGGCGCGCTCGAGGGCGGGCCCCGACGTCAGCCTCAGCGAGGTTCCGAGTTCGGCGGCGATGATCATCGCCATCGAGGTCTTACCGAGGCCGGGTGGGCCCGACAGCAGAATGTGATCGGGCGTCCCGCCACGGAGCTTGGCACCTCGCAGGACGAGCTGCAGTTGCTCACGGACCCGCGGCTGCCCGATGAAGTCGTCGAGGCTGGTGGGGCGCAGGCTCGTCTCGATATCGCTGTCGGAGGCCAGATGCTCGGCCGTAACCGGTGACCGCTCGCGGTCGGTTCCCGCAGCGTCGAACTCCCGGTACTCGTCGGTCACCGCGACCTGCCCAGCAGTTTGAGTGCGGAGCGAAGAGCCGTCGAGACGTCGGCGTCCGGATCCTCGGAGAGGACCTTGTCGGCGGCCGGTTCGGCCTGACGGGCAGTGAACCCGAGACCGACCAGCGCCTCGACGATCTGCTCGCGCAGCGGCGAAGCGCCGGCCGCGGCGGGCACAGCTCCCGTCGCGCCGACGGCTGCCACCTTGTCGCGCAGTTCCACGATCATCCGTTCGGCGCCGCGTTTGCCGATGCCGGGCACCCGAGTCAGGGCTGCGGTGTTGCCGTCCGCGAGAGCGGCACGCAGAGCATCGGGTTCGAGGACGGCGAGCGTGGCCATCGCGAGCCGGGGACCGACACCGCTGACCGTCTGCAGCAGACCGAACAGCTCGCGTGCCTCCGAATCCACGAAGCCGTAGAGCGTCATGGAGTCCTCACGCACGATCATCGCCGTCGCCAGTCGCGCCTGCTCACCGCGCCTGAGACCGGCGAGCGTCGCGGGTGTGGTGTTGATGCGATAACCGATCCCACCCGCCTCGATCACCACATGATCGAGGGCTATGTCGAGTACCTCGCCGTGTACCGAGGCGATCACCGGCTACCTGCCTTCCGTGCGGCCGACTGTTCGCGCAGCCGTTCCTCGTACCGTTTCTTCTGCTGGGCAGCCGCAGCCTCGGCGGCCGCGAGTCTGGCGATCAGCGGAGCCCGCCAGCAGTGCGCGACGGCCAGGGCGAGCGCATCGGCAGCATCGGCCGGTTTCGGCGCGGCATCGAGCTTCAGGATCTTGGTGATCATCGCGGTCACCTGCTTCTTGTCGGCTGTGCCGTTGCCGGTGACCGCGGCCTTGACCTCGCTCGGGGTGTGGAACATGACCGGAATCGAACGACGTGCCGCGGCGAGCGCGACGACACCACCGGCCTGCGCGGTACCCATCGCCGTACGGACGTTGTGCTGAGAGAACACCCGCTCGATCGCGACGACGTCGGGCCGATAGCGCTCCATCCATTCCTCGACCGAATCGGACACCTCGAGGAGGCGGTGCGCCAGGTCGAGATCGGGGGTGGTGCGGATGACGCCGACCGCCACGGGGAGCACGTCGCGTCCCCGTCCGGTGTCCACCATTCCCAGACCGCAGCGGGTCAGACCGGGGTCGACACCCATCACGCGCACCCGACTCACCTCTCGACACCCGAATACAGCCGGTCCGGACGGACCTCGGCCCTGTTTCGCAGGTTTGCGAACGCCTGTTCGAGAGCATAACGGCCGGGGCCGGGTGCCGGGTCACCGACACGCGACCCCGGCCGCTGCAGACGGGTACGACGCGAGTTCGCTCAGGCGTCGAGCTCGGCGAGCACGTCGTCGGAGATGTCGACGTTCGTGTAGACGTTCTGCACGTCGTCGCAGTCCTCGAGCGCGTCGACCAGCTTCATGACCTTGCGGGCACCTTCGGCATCGACAGGGACCTCGACGGAGGCCCGGAAGTCCGGATCTGCGGAGTCGTAGTCGATTCCGGCGTCGACCAGTGCCGTACGCACCGCAACCAGGTCGGCCGCCTCGGAGACGATTTCGAACGAGTCACCGAGGTCGTTGATCTCCTCGGCACCCGCCTCGAGAACGACCTCGAGGATCTCGTCCTCGCCGCGGCCGTTCTTCTCGAGGACGACCACGCCCTTGCGGCTGAACAGGTAGGCGACCGAGCCCGGATCCGCCATGTTGCCGCCGTTACGGGTCATCGCGGTGCGTACCTCGCCGGCAGCGCGGTTGCGATTGTCGGTCAGGCACTCGATGAGCAGCGCGACACCATTGGGTCCGTAGCCCTCGTAGGTGATGTTCTGCCAGTCGGCTCCACCGGCTTCCTCGCCGGCGCCGCGCTTGCGCGCACGCTCGATGTTGTCGTTGGGAACCGAGCTCTTCTTCGCCTTCTGGATGGCGTCGAACAAGGTCGGGTTACCCGCCGGGTCGCCACCGCCGGTCCGAGCCGCCACCTCGATGTTCTTGATCAGCTTCGCGAACATCTTGCCGCGCTTGGCGTCGATGACCGCCTTCTTGTGCTTGGTGGTGGCCCATTTGGAGTGGCCGCTCATTCGCTTCGAGCCCCTTCCGGCGAAGTGTGGTCGGCGTCAACCGACAGGTCGGAGCGCCGATTCTACCCGCCTCTGCTGTGGGATTCCGCGCGGCCGCCGGTCGCCGAGCGCACGATCTCCACGAACAACCGGTGCACGCGATGGTCACCGGTGATCTCGGGATGGAAGGAGGTCGCGATCACGACGCCCTGGCGCACCGCGACCGCCCGGCCTGCCGCCGGTCCGTCCGGCACCCTGGCGAGGATCTCGACACCGGGACCGGCGTGTTCTACCCAGGGGGCGCGGATGAACACCGCGCGGACCGGGCCGTCGTCGATGCCGGCCATGTGGAGGTCGGTCTCGAAGGAGTCCACCTGCCTGCCGAAAGCGTTGCGGCGGACAGCGATGTCGAGTGCGTCGAGGTGTTCCGCGTCGTCGGTGGTGTCGAGCACCTGTGAGGCGAGCAGGATCATCCCGGCGCACGAACCGTAGGCGGGCAGCCCGGCCTTCAGCCGGGTCCGTAACGGCTCGAGCAGGTCGAACACGCGCAGCAGACGGCTCACCGTGGTGGACTCGCCGCCCGGCAGGAGGATTCCGTCCACCTCGTCGAGTTCGCGTTCGCGGCGAACCGTGATCGTCCGCGCCCCCGCCGCTTCGAGCGCGCTCCGGTGTTCGCGGACATCGCCCTGCAGTGCCAGAACGCCGATCGTGGGAGAAGAAGCCGTCACAGCCGTCACCGTTGCCTGTCCGTCCGAAGGGGGTCGCCGGTGCGGGCAGTGCGGTCCGAGAACTTCCCGATCAGGAATCGCGCAGGTAACGCGTGAGTCCTTCCTGCACCACCGCCGCGACCATGTTGCCGTGGCGATCGAAGATCCGCCCCTGGGTCAGTGCCCGGCCCAGCCCGGCCGAGGGTGACGTCTGGTCGTAGAGCAGCCAGTCGTCGGCGCGGAACGGCCGTAGAAACCACATCGCGTGGTCCAGGGAAGCACCCTGCGTCCGTTCGTCGGCGTGTCCCACGCTTGCCGAACCGAGCAGCGTCATGTCGCTCATGTACGCGAGGGTGCAGACGTGGAAGACCGGGTCGTCGGGCAGCACCTCGCGCGAGCGGAACCACACCTGCTGCTGCGCTGCCATCCTGCGCGAGGCGTCCATCCGGTCGCGAGGGACGAAACGGAAGTCCCATTCGGCCCATTCCCGTTTGGCCCAGGCCATCGTGTCGTCGTCGATCATGGTTTCCGGATCCGGAAGGTCCTCCGGAGCGGGCACTCGCGGCATCGTGTCCTGATGCTCGATGCCCTCGTCGCGCACGTGGAACGAGGCGGACATCATGAAGATCGCCTTGCCGTCCTGCACAGCCGTCACCCGGCGGGTGCAGAAGGAGCGGCCGTCGCGGATGCGGTCGACGAGATAGACGATCTGCATCGTGGGGTTTCCCGGACGCAGGAAGTAGCCGTGCAGCGAGTGCACCCCGTAATCGGGCGCGACCGTCCGCACCGCCGACACGAGCGCCTGGGCTGCCACCTGACCACCGAACGTCCGAGGCAGCAACGTCTCGGTCGCGATACCCCGGAAGATGTCGTTCTCGATCTGCTCGAGCGCCAGGATCTGCTCGATCTTCGCCATGGGAACTCCTTCTGTCCGCCGTACGGAAGAAGGCTAACTGCACGGACGAGCACTGCTCGCCACGTCCCCGGCAAGTCGGCAGGTGGCCGAGGTCGCCCTTCGATACATGAACGCCACGCGGTCCCCCGAGCGCGCAGCGGGGCCGGAGGGTCACCAACCGCGTTCGGCGAGCCGGTGGGGCTGAGCGATCTCGTCGACGTTGATGCCCACCATCGCTTCGCCGAGACCGCGCGAGACCTTCGCGAGCACATCCGGATCGTCGTGGAAGGTGGTTGCCTTGACGATCGCGGCGGCACGCTGGGCCGGGTTTCCCGACTTGAAGATTCCGGATCCGACGAACACGCCCTCCGCCCCGAGCTGCATCATCATCGCGGCGTCGGCGGGGGTGGCGATACCACCTGCGGTGAACAGGGTAACGGGCAGTTTACCGGCCCGGGCGACCTCGACGACGAGGTCGTAGGGTGCCTGCAGTTCCTTCGCGGCGACATAGAGCTCGTCGTCGGGGAGGGAGGTCAGCCGTCGGATCTGCTGGCGGATCCGACGCATGTGGGTCGTCGCGTTGGAGACGTCGCCGGTGCCGGCCTCCCCCTTGGACCGGATCATCGCGGCACCCTCGTTGATGCGGCGCAGTGCTTCACCGAGGTCGGTGGCGCCGCATACGAACGGCACCGTGAATGCGAACTTGTCGATGTGGTTCTCGTAGTCGGCGGGCGTGAGCACCTCCGATTCGTCGATGTAGTCGACGCCGAGGGACTGGAGTATCTGAGCCTCCACGAAGTGGCCGATCCGAGCCTTCGCCATGACGGGAATCGAGACTGCCTCGATAATGCCGTCGATCATGTCGGGATCGCTCATGCGCGACACCCCGCCCTGCGCGCGGATATCGGCGGGCACGCGTTCGAGGGCCATGACGGCCACCGCTCCGGCGTCCTCCGCGATTCTGGCCTGCTCGGGCGTGACCACGTCCATGATCACCCCACCCTTGAGCATTTCGGCCATACCGCGCTTGACGCGGGCGGTACCGGTAACGGATGAGGTATCGGTGCTGGTCACGATGATTTGTCCTCCACTGCGGATGGTCGGCGAACACCGCGCACGCACGGGCGGGCACGCGGCGAGTCCTCAGACTAGGACGGACGACCACGCCGAACCGATAGCCAGTTGACAGAAAGTGGACTGCTCATCCGGGTCCACCGGCACTTCGCGGGAGGACTCAGTGGATCGCGCGGATCTCCGGCTCACGCTGCCGCGCCGCGACCTGCCGGGCCTCTTCGAGCAACTCCGGCAGGTCCTGTGGATAGACCGCACTGTCGGAGCGGACCAGTGCCTGCAGTTCCTCGTCGTCGAACCATCGATGTTCGAGGCGCATGCTCCGTTCGAGGTCGGTGAAGCCGTCGGATGCGGGTTCGAACGACGGCACCCGGACGGCGAAGAACAGTTCCTCCGAATGAAGTACCTCGCCGTTGAACGGGAAGACCGCCACTCGGCGCCACATCGGCCCGCACAGACGTTCCCGCTCGATCCGGAGCCCGGTCTCTTCGGCGATCTCCCGTTGCGCGGCCGTCACCAGATCCTCACCGGGTTCGACCGCGCCGCCGACCGTGAACCAGAAGTGCCTGTGGGGCGCCGCCGGGTCGTGCCCGCGCAGAAGCAGAACACGGCCGTGCTCGTCGAGCAGTACCACCCTCGCGGACGTGCGCGCCCGATCCGGTACCGGGCCGGTACGGGACGTCGGCGTGCTGTCCGGCACCGGGGCGGCAGGAGCCGCGGTGGCGGTTCCTCCTGCACGCTCGGCGATCTCGAAGTAGGTGGGCAACGGTGCGGTGCCCCCGAGGTGCAACCAGCGGATCGACCGGCGGGTGCGCAACGCCAGTGTGTCGCGCACCGCGTCGTTGTGGAAGCGCCGGGCGATGAGGACACGAGCTTCCGCGTCGGCGAGTTCGGCCACGAGCTGGGGTCGCAGACGCCCTGCGTCGAGTCGGGTCAGCGCGGCCGACAACGCGTTCTCGGCCTCCTCGCGCCGATCGCGATCGGCTCGCTCGGCGGTGTCGGCGAGCAGCGCGAGGGCACGTCCATCCGATATCGGGAGCGACGCGGCGATACTCCGCACCACCACGGCACGGCGAGCCAGGGCAGCATCGAGTGCCTGCCAGGACAGATCGGAACGCACGTGGAGCCGGTCGAGGCGGTTCGCGGTGGAGTAGGCCCACACCCCGATTGCCACCACGATGGCGGCTACCAGCGACAGGACCAGAATCGTCACGGCGCTGAGGGTCACGACCGGACCTCCCGCACCCGGCCGGCACCGACCGTGACGGTCTCGTAGACGCGCAGGATCTGCTCGGCGACGACCGGCCAGTCGTATGCCTCGACCACCGAGGACCCGGAGTCGACCAGCGCTCGCCGCCGGCTCTCGTCGCCGAGGACCTCGAGAATGCCCCTCGCGAGCGCATCGGCGTCGCCGACGGGAACGAGGACACCGGCCTGCCCGTCTCGCAGCACACGCCGGAACGCGTCGAGCTGGGACGCGACGACCGCCGTCCCCGACGCCATGGCCTCGACGAGCACTATGCCGAAACTCTCACCGCCGAGGTTCGGTGCGCAGTACACATCGGCGCTGCGCATCGCCGACGCCTTGTCGTCGTCGTCGACCTGGCCGAGGAGGCGGATGTGTCCGGCATACCGCCCGGCTTCCTTACGCAACCGGTCCTCGTCACCGCGCCCGACCACGAGAATCTCGATATCGGGATGGTGCGCGACCAGGGCGGGCAGCGCACCGAGCAGAACGTCCATGCCCTTGCGCGGTTCGTCGTACCGGCCGAGGAACAGCACCGTGCGGCCAGGTCGCGGATAGCCCGGCAGCAGCGGAGCGTGCCGGAAGAACGGCACGTCGACGCCGTTGGGGATTTCCACGGCATCGGCGCCGAGAGAGGTGACCTGCCAGCGTCGTGCGAGTTCGGACACCGCGATCCGCCCGCTGATCTTCTCGAGATAGGGCTGAAGGACACCCTGGAAGGTGCTGAGCACCAAGGATTTCGTCGTCGATGTGTGGAAGGTCGCCACGATCGGCCCTTCGGCCACCTTCAACGCGAGCATCGACAGACTGGGCGCATTCGGTTCGTGAATGTGCAGGACGTCGAAGTCGTTGTCGTTGATCCAGCGGCGGACCCGGGCGTAGGAAACCGGCCCGAAACTCAGCCGTGCGACGGATCCGTTGTACGGGATCGCGACCGCGCGGCCGGCCGAGACCACGAAGTCGGGCAACGACGTGATCTCCGAGGCCGGCGCGAGCACGCTCACCTCGTGCCCCCGTGCGATGAGCACCTCCGCGAGATCCACTACGTGGGCCTGCACTCCGCCGGGAACATCGAAGGAGTACGGGCAGACCATCCCGATCCTCACCTACGCCTCCATCCTGGCCCGGCGGGTCTCGGACAGATCGTCGAGCCACAGGGGCTGCAGCATGTGCCAATCCTCGGGGTGCGCGGCGATGTTCGTGGCGAAACGGTCGGCGAGCGCCTGCGTGGCAGCGTCGAGTCCGAGGCTCACATCGATCTCGGGATCGACGCGAAATCCCCAGCCGGTGCTCGTGAACCAGCAGTGAACCGGTAGCAATGCGGCTCCGGTGTCGATCGCGAGCTTCGCGGGACCGGCCGGCATACGGGTGGGTTCGCCGAAGAAGGTGACGGGCACTCCCTTGCGTGCGAGATCACGTTCGCCGAGCAGGCACACGATCTTGTTGTCCTGCAGCCGGGCGGCCAGCACGTCGAACGGGGAGGACTCCGCGCCGCTCGCCGGGAAGACCTCGAAGCCGAGGCCCTCGCGGTATTCGACGAACCGCCGATAGAGAGATTCCGGCCGCAATCGCTCCGCGACCGTGGTGAAGCCGCCGTAGGTGCGGACACACCACACCCCGGCAAGGTCCCAGTTCCCGCTGTGCGGCAACGCGAGGATGGCACCCCGTCCCTCCGCGAGCGCCCGGTCGATGTTCTCGCGGCCTTCGATCGAGGAATCGATCGATGCGGCGGTCGCGTCGAGGTCCATCGACGGCAGGCGGAAGGCCTCACGCCAGTAGCGCGCATAGGAACGCACGGACCGGACGATCAGATCGTCGGGCACCTCGTGCGGTGCCACGCCGAGGACACGCGCGAGATTGCACCTGAGTTGCCGAGGTCCTCCCCCGCGACGGGCCGCATAGTCGGCCCCGGCGTCGAACAGTCTGCGTGCGAACGCTTCCGGCAGCGCCCGCACGAGCCGCCATCCCGCCGCGTAGCCGAGATCGGTGGCGCGTTCGGCGATGCTCATCGCGCTCCCCCGTCATCGTCCGAGTCGACCGGGCGCGGGGCGGGTGAGAGTGGCAGCAGATCCCGTGCGCCGGGGGAATTGCGGACCGCGAGCACGCGCTGGAAGACCGTGATCACCGATCCTGCCGCAAGCAACCACATTGCGATGTGGATCGCCCAGTCGAGTCCGAGCCCGGTCAGGCCGGCACCCACCAGCACGATGATCAGGCGATCCGGTCGCTCGATCAGACCGCCGTCGGCGGACAGCCCGCTGGCCTCCGCACGTGCCTTCGCGTACGAGATGACCTGCGACGACACGAGGCAGATCAGTGTGGCGACGAGCAGCGGGCGGCTCTGTTCGTCGTAGATCGCCCACCACGCCAGTCCGGCGAAGATCGCACCGTCGGCCACTCGGTCGCAGGTCGCGTCGAGCACGGCCCCGAATCGGGTTCCCCCACCGCGGGCCCGCGCCATCGCACCGTCGAGCATGTCGAACATCACGAACAGCCAGATGACGAGGGTTCCCCAGAACAGCTGACCGAAGGGGAAGAAGGTCAGGGCGGCGGCGATCGTGGCGACCGTGCCGATCAGGGTGACCGCATCCGGAGAGAGACCGGTACGGATCAGTGCCTTGCCGAGCGGCGCGGTGGCCTTCGACACCGACGCCCGCCCGAAGAAGCTCAGCATCCCGCGACCCCTGTCTTCCCGTCCGACCGATGTGTCCGGGCTCCGATCCTGCCACGAGACATGCCGCAATTGCGCGGGTGGTGGGCAGCGGCTCCGGAAGCGAGGGAACCGTGCACGGCGCTCTGCGGTCTCGGCAGCTCGGGAAGCGTCCTCACTCTTCCCATGCCGAGGCGAGCAGGGCACGGGTGTCGCGCAGCAGTTGCACCATCACCTTCGACCCGCCGAGCACCGTGATGAAGTTGGCGTCGCCACCCCACCTCGGCACGATGTGCAGGTGAAGGTGCTCGGCCAGCGAGCCGCCCGCGGCGGCACCGAGGTTGAGACCGACATTGAAACCGTGCGGGCGCGACACGCGCTTGATCACGCGAAGTGCACGCTGGGCGAACTGCATGAGCTCGGCGCTCTCGTCGGGCGTGAGATCCTCGAGATTCGCGACCCTGCGGTACGGCACGATCATCAGATGCCCGGGGTTGTACGGGTAGAGATTCAGGACCGCGTACACCAGTTCGCCGCGGGCGACGACGAGGCCCTCCTCATCGGACATCTTGGGGATGTCGGTGAAGGGTTCGTACGGCTCGTCGCGCCCCCTCGGGGACTCCGTGATGTACGACATCCGGTGCGGCGACCACAGCCGCTGCAGGTGGTCGGACTCTCCCACACCCCGGTCGACCAGCGATGCGGGATTGTCCTCCGTGGCCGGGATGTCGGCCGGCCCCGGAGTGCGATCGCCCGTCACGACCGGTCGCCTTCCCCACCGGAGCCGACCAGTTCGGCGGTGGGTGAGGCATTCTCCCGGCGTCGGACCCAGTCCGTCACGAGGCGCACGGCCTCGTCGACCGGCACACCGTTGATCTGGGTACCGTCGCGGAATCGGAAGCTGACCGCGCCGGCCGCGACGTCGCGCTCGCCGGCGAGCAGCATGAACGGCACCTTCTGCGTGGTGTGGGTCCGGATCTTCTTCTGCATGCGGTCGTCGGAGACGTCGACCTCGGCGCGGATGCCCTGAGCCTTCAACTTGCCCACGACGTCGAAGAGGTGGTCTTCGAAGTCGGCTGCGACGGGGATGCCGACGACCTGGACGGGCGAGAGCCACGCGGGGAAGGCACCGGCGTAGTGCTCGGTGAGCACGCCGAAGAACCGCTCGATCGATCCGAAGAGCGCACGGTGGATCATGACGGGCCGATGCTTCGCCCCGTCGGGTCCGGTGTACTCGAGTTCGAAGCGCTCGGGCAGGTTGAAGTCGAGCTGGATCGTCGACATCTGCCAGTTCCGGCCGAGCGCGTCCTTGACCTGCACCGAGATCTTCGGTCCGTAGAAGGCCGCGCCGCCCGGATCCGGGACGAGGTGCAGGCCCGAGCCCTCGGCGACCTCGCGCAGGGTGTCGGTCGCGATGTCCCACAGTTCGTCGCTGCCGACGAACTTCTTCGGGTTCTTCGTCGACAGCTCGAGGTAGTAGTCGTCGAGGCCGTAGTCCTTCAGCAGATCGAGGATGAACTTCAGGACGCTGGCGAGTTCGTCGCGCATCTGTTCCGGAGTACAGAAGATGTGCGCATCGTCCTGCGTCATGCCACGCACACGGGTCAGTCCGTGGATCACGCCCGACTTCTCGTAGCGGTAGACCGAGCCGAATTCGAACATGCGCAACGGCAGTTCGCGGTACGAGCGCCCCCGCGACCGGAAGATCAGGTCGTGCATGGGGCAGTTCATCGGCTTGAGGTAGTAGTCCTGCCCCGGCTTGCGGACCGTGCCGTCCTCGTTGAGCTCCTCGTCGATGTGCATCGCCGGGAACATGCCGTCGCGGTACCAGTCGAGGTGGCCCGAGACCTCGTAGAGCTGTCCCTTGGTGATGTGCGGGGAGTACACGAACTCGTATCCGGCCTCCACGTGCCTCTGACGCGAGTAGTTCTCCATCTCCTGGCGGATGATCCCGCCCTTCGGGTGGAAGACCGGCAGTCCCGAGCCGAGCTCGTCGGGGAAGGAGAACAGGTCGAGCTCGGTGCCGAGCTTACGGTGGTCGCGACGCTCGGCCTCGGCGAGAAGTTCGAGGTGCGCGTCGAGTGCCTCGGCAGATTCCCATGCCGTGCCGTAGATGCGCTGCAGGCCCGCGTTGTCCTGGTCTCCGCGCCAGTACGCCGCAGAGCTGCGGGTGAGCTTGAAGGCCGGGATGAACTTGGTGGTGGGCACGTGAGGGCCGCGGCACAGGTCCTTCCAGACGACCTCACCCGTGCGAGGGTTGAGATTGTCGTAGATCGTCAGTTCCTTGCCGCCGACCTCCATCACCTCGGGGTCGTCGATTCCGGACTTGTCATCGATCAGCTCGAGCTTGAAGGGCTCGTTCTCGAGTTCCTCACGAGCATCCTCGAGACTGTCGACGACGCGACGCGAGAAGCGCTGCGCATCCTTGACGATCTTCTTCATCCGCTTCTCGAGCTTCGCGAGATCCTCCGGCGTGAAGGGACGCTCGACCTGGAAGTCGTAGTAGAAGCCGTCGCGGATCGGCGGGCCGATGCCGAGTTTCGCCTCGGGAAATTCCTGTTGCACGGCCTGCGCGAGCACGTGGGCGGCCGAGTGGCGGATGACGCTGCGCCCGTCCTCGGTGTCGGCGCCGACGGCCTCCACCTCGACATCCTCGTCCGGCGTCCAGGCCAGATCACGCAGCGCGCCCTCCGAGTCACGGACGACCACGATCGTTTCAGGCCCCTTGGTGGGCAGACCTGCGTCGCGGACCGCCGCGCCCGCAGTGGTCCCCGCGGGTACCAGGACGATCGTGGCTGGTTTCGCGGATGCGGGCGTGCTCACTGTGGCGGGCTCCTCGGCTCGATGCCTGATGTGTGGGTCGTCGCCGGGCACGTGCTGCGGTCAGCAACCGCACAGCGCACGGTAACTTCATCATGCTATCGACATCCGCCCCGGCGGCGAACACAGGGAGCCGATCGAAAGCTCAGAGGTGACTGAGGCCGGTGAGTACCCGCTCGAGCAGTTCGACATTCGGTCCGACCCGATCGGCAGTGCGGTGCACGGTGATCTCACCGGTCGCCGCGAGATCGCCGACGAGCACCCGCGCGACACCCAACGGAATCTGCGCGAGTGCCGCGATCTCCATGATCGACCTGGGCTGGACACACAGGGCCAGGACCATCCGGTGCTCCTCCACCGCCGGACCGGACTCACTGCCCATGGCTGATGGCACGGCCGATACGAGCGCCTCGAGAGGCAGCTCGACCTCGGCCCGGGTGCGTCCGCCACTACGCACGAACGGGCGCACGAACGACGACGTCTCTGGCTGGTTCATGTCCTCGATTTCCAGACTGGTCCCGGCGCCCGCGCTCCGGTCGGCTGTCTCCATTGCGGGCCGGTGCACCGCGGTCTCCGCGACCTCGCCTTCGGCGGGATCCGACTCGTGGTGAAGCCGTGACGGCACGGCGTTGTCCGCCGGCTGCCGCCGTCGACGGGACCGACCGGATCCGAATCTCGCTCCGGTCGCCCCCACGACCGGCCATTCGCTGTCCGCAACGCTCATCCGGACGTGTCCTCCTCGACGACCACGATCCTGCCATCACTACCCACACTTAGGCCACAAGCACCACCGCTGTGCGCACACGCCACCTGCACCGACCGGAGTCGTTACGGTTCGAAGGAGACATGCGTTCGCGGGCAGCCCGCCCGACCGGGCGCCACGCATGTGCTCGACGATTTCATCAGGGTACGAAAAAAGGCACCCCCGTGGGGGTGCCCTTCATCACTGTTGTTTCTCGGTGGTCCCGGCTGGGATCGAACCAGCGACCTCCCCGGTGTGAACGGGACGCTCTTCCACTGAGCCACGGGACCGGGCCGCTTCGCAGCGGCTCGAACGAGATGGAACATTAACACGCTCCCGCCACGAAGACGAATCCCCTGGTCCACACCGTTTCGCCAGACGCGTGCACACGACAGGACTGCGCAGCACCATGCCGTCCTTCCGGCGGGGCGGCGAGGCGGTGCGGCGTGCATGCGGGCTCCGACGAGAGTCGCGCTCGGCCTCACCACGGGGCCATCCCGCCGATGATCTTCGCGAGATCCGTCGATTTTCCCGCCTTGACCTGCAGATTTGTGTGTTTCGTGGACGCTCGGCTAGTGTTTTGAACCGCACCACGGAGAGCAAGACGCCGAACGGTGCGAATGCGGATGTAGCGCAGCTGGTAGCGCATCACCTTGCCAAGGTGAGGGTCGCGGGTTCGAATCCCGTCATCCGCTCGAGAGGTTGGACTCGACCTTTTACGGTGGAGTGGCCGAGTGGTGAGGCAACGGCCTGCAAAGCCGTGCACACGGGTTCGATTCCCGTCTCCACCTCGCGCGATTAGCTCAGCGGGAGAGCGCTTCCCTGACACGGAAGAGGTCACTGGTTCAATCCCAGTATCGCGCACCAGGTTCGACCTGCACGTGGGTCGAACCGGTTCACCGAAACAACGTGCACATGCGGATGTAGCGCAGCTGGTAGCGCATCACCTTGCCAAGGTGAGGGTCGCGGGTTCGAATCCCGTCATCCGCTCCACTCCGGCGACGACAATGCCGGCGCGATTAGCTCAGCGGGAGAGCGCTTCCCTGACACGGAAGAGGTCACTGGTTCAATCCCAGTATCGCGCACAGAAAGTGAAGGCCCCTTCGGAAATCCGAAGGGGCCTTCACTCGTTCGCGTGGCGATTTGCGTTCCTCGCCTGCGGAGGGTGATCCGTCGCGGGGCTCCCCGCGACGGATCAGGGTCCTCTTTCACGCACCGAGCTTGTTGATCCCCGCAATCATCGCGCGCAAGGACGACTCGTTGCCGGTCGCGCCGGTACCCATCACCCAATCCGTGCGATCGCCGGACCGGCAACGCAGGAAGGTTGCGGACATTCCGTCGATCTCGTGCCGGTGGAACGACAGGATTTCGATGTTCAGTCCGAGGTCGTACAGCATCGCGGTCATCGCGGCGATCGGCCCGCAGGTGGTCGCGGATGCAGTGTGGATGGTGTCTCCGATCGCGATGGTCGCCTCGAATGCACTGCGCCCTGCTCCCAGGGCTGTCGCCGTCCAGCCGCCGAGCCGCACCGGGCCGTGCTGGGCCCCGTAGGTCGACTCGAATTCCGCCCAGGTCATACCTGCGGCTTCCTCACGCAGTCCACGAGGAAGGGGGCGCCCGTAACGGGCGAAGAAGGGATCGGCGGCGTCCGTGCCGCAGGGAAACATCGGTGCGATACCGGAGAAGGAAATGAAGGCGTTCATCGTTCGTAATGGTCTTCCGCGAGAAGGAAGGACCGACGCGTAGCTCAACGACCCGCAGCGAGGGGTCGGTCCGAATCAGACCCCGCTACGGCGGTGAACTACGAGTACGCGCTTCATGACGGCGACGGTACAACGCACGGAGGTTTCACGCAAGCCACGGCCGGCGCGCCGCGTGACGGAACCGTGACCGGTGCGGCTGGAACCTGAGGAATCCCTCGGGTAGCGTGAATGGTGCCATCCCCCCGATGGTGTCGAACCCCAGCCATGACCCCCCATCCAAGGCTGGGGTTCAACCATTTCGGGTCTCGCCCGACCGGGGGCCGGTCGGAGATTCGTCTCGTCCGGTGCTTCACTTGTGTGCATGTCCATGCCACCACTCGATGAATCGGTCACCGTCGACGAGGCAGGCATCTGGGATGCCGAAGCGATCGCTCAGGTTGCCGCGACCACCTTCCCACTCGCCTGTCCCCCGGAAGCCGGTGAGGACGACATCGCCGACTTCATCGAGCGCACCCTCAGCGCCGAGAAGTTCGCCGAGTACCTGTCGTCCCCCGAGCGCACAGTCCTCGAGGCCCGCACGGGCGGCGAGATCGTCGGGTACCTCATGGCGGTGGATGCCGCCCCCGAGGATCCCGCGGTGGCCGAAGTGGTCACGGCACGACCGGCGATCGAGATCAGCAAGATGTACGTGATGCCGGGCCACCAGGGTTCCGGCGTCTCGTCGGCACTGATGGAAGCGATCATCGCCCGGGCCACCTCACTCGGGCGGGCGGGGCTGTGGCTGGGCGTCAACCAGAAGAACGCGCGCGCCCGGCGCTTCTACGAGAAGCACGGGTTCACAGTGGTGGGCGTGCGCACGTTCGTCGTCGGCGCGCAGACACACGACGATTTCGTCATGCAGCGCACGTTGTGATCCGTCGGCGGCACCGGGGTGCGTGCACGCCGGGGACGATCAGCCGGCGGCGACCTCGAAGCGCGACAGCGCGAGCAGACGGGAGGTCGCCCGCAGGTACTTCTTGCGGTACCCGCCCGCGAGCATCTCGGGCGTGAAGATCTCGTCGAGCTTCGCGCCGGCAACGGTCACCGGGATGCTTGCGTCGTACATCCGGTCGGCGAGAACGACCAGCCGCAGCGCTACGGACTGATCCTTCGCGGGATGAACCCCGTCGAGGAAGACCGCGCTCACGCCCTCGACGAGCTTGCCGTAGCGAGAGGGATGCAAGGTGCTCAAATGTGCGCACAACTCGTCGAAATCGTCGAGTGTCGCACCCGGAGTCGCCTCGGCACGCTCGACGAGTTCGGCCGAGTCGATCGGATCCGGGGCCGGCGGGAGGTCGCGGTGACGATAGTCGGGCCCGTCGACGCGGATGGTCTCGAAGATCGACGCGAGCTTCTTGATCTCCCGCAGGAAGTCCTGAGCCGCGAACCTGCCCTCACCGAGCTGACCGGGAAGGGTATTGGAGGTCGCGACGATCGAGACGCCGCGAGCCGACAGTTCGGTCAGCAAACGTGAAACGAGCATGGTGTCGCCCGGGTCGTCGAGTTCGAACTCGTCGATACACAGCACGCTGTGGTTCGACAGTTCCTCGACTGCCTTGTTGAAGCCGAGCGCGCCTACCACGTGAGTCAGTTCGACGAATGTGCCGAATGCCTTGGGCGCGGGGGCACTGTGGAAGATCGAGGCGAGCAGGTGGGTCTTGCCCACGCCGAAACCGCCGTCGAGATACAGACCGGCGCCCTGCTGCTGCGATCGGCGTCCGAACAGCCCGCGCTTACCACCGCGGATCTTCCCGATCTTGCCGACGAACTCCGCCGCGGTCTTCACCGCCGCCGCCTGGCTGGGTTCGTTCGGATCAGGAATGTACGAGTCGAAACTCACCTCGTCGAACATCGCGGGAGGCACCATCTGCGCCACCAATTGGTCTGCAGGCACCACCGGATTGCGGTCGACGAGACGTTCGTGCATTCGTCAAGCGTACGACCGCGCGATGGTTCGATCCTCACTCGGATGCGGAATGCGACCTACTTCACATGCCCGTCACCTGTGCGTCATGCGGAGGGAGGACACTTCCGGCGGGTCTTCGGCCACCGGCTGCGCGCCGTCGCCGCCGAACCTGGCAGGCTGTGCGCATGCGCAGAACGGGTGTGCTCGCCGCGGTGTGGATCGCAGTTGCCGCGGTGTCGACCGCGTGCGGGGCAGGACCGTCGATACGTCCCGAAGTCGCCGTCGTGCGCGACGATCCGGGCGTCTCCGGCGACCGGTCCACCGAGGACGAGACCGTCGTGCCGGAGCTGCCGGCTCCGGCGACCGAACCCGCCTGGCGGGACTGCACGGCCGAGACGATCTCCGCTTTCGACGCCCCACCCGGCCCCGCGGGCCTGGTTCTCGAGTGCGCCGAGGTCGTCACCCCGATCGATGTTGCCGGCACCGTGCCGGGCACCTTCCCCCTCGCCGTCATGCGTGCCAGGCTGGCCGACACCCCCGGCGACGCGGCTCCCCTCGTCCTCACCACGGGCGCCGATACCGCGTCGACGCGCGCCCTCACCGGGCTGGCCACCGGCCCGATGTCCGGTGCACTGGCGATGCGGCCGATCGTGGCCGTGGACCGCCGCGGCATCGGCAACTCGCTCGCGATCGACTGCATATTCCCCGCAGATCAACGGGGCCTGGGCGATCTCGGCCAATTCGGCCGCAGCGGCGATGCAGCCGATCGTGTTGCGGAACTGGGACGCCAGGCGACCATCTCCTGTACCGACTACCTTCAACCGCAACAGCTGATGTTCGGCGCCTCTCACGCCGCCGACGACATCGAACGTCTCCGGCAGGTCTGGGAGGTGGACAGGATCGGCATCCTCGGAGTGGGCAATGGCGCGACGGTGGCACTCGCGTACGCCGCCGCCTATCCCGGTGCGGTGGGGCGTCTCGTCCTGGACTCCCCCGCGCCCGCCACCGCGGACGCGGAGATCATGGCCGAGTCGCAGGCCCGCGGCGCAGAGGCAGCGGTCGACGCATTCGCTCGGCAGTGCGCCGACCTCGACTGCGCCCTGGGAGACGACCCGCGCGCGGCGATCGAGGAGTTGCACCGACGCGCGGCGGGGGGTGAACTCGCACCGGTCTCGGCCAATTCCTTCCTCACAGCGCTGACCGGGGTTCTCGGCACACCTCGCGCGGACCTACAGGCTCGCGTCCGCGAAGTGGCGGACGTCCTCGCCGGGGCCCGGGACGGGGACGTCATGCCGCTGATCGAGCTCGTCGGAGCCGCCGAGGAGGCCCTTGCGACGGACGGCCAGTTCGTAGCGCAGTGCAGTGACGGTCAGCGGTGGCCGACCCCGGCCCACGCAGGTGATCTCGCGCAGAACTGGTCCACGCTGTACCCGCTCTACGGGGCCGAAATCGCTTCGGGACTCACCGCGTGCGCGGCGTGGCCGAGCCTGCCGCCGCCGCCGCTGCCTGCGGCCCTCGACGTGCCGGTGCTCGTCTCCTCGGGCGCCGCCGACCCGATCGTGGGCAACGCCGGCGTGGAGTCGGTCACCGGTGTGCTCACAGCGGGCGGCATCGCGTGGGCAGCGCTGTCGTGGCAGGGTGCCGGATATTCGGCGGCGCTGCATTCGGGCTGCGTGCAGTCGCGGATGGAAATCTATCTGTCCGGTGGAGAGCTGCCACCCAACGGGAGTCTGTGCCCCGCGTGACGATCGCGACGCCGGGTCGCCGTCCCGGTGCAGGGCGTGTGCGTGAGTCCGCATCGGCGCGGTGTACCGTGCCGTAGTGCTCCTCAGAAGTCTCGAGCCTCGGACCGCACGCACGACTGCCGACGTGGTCAAGGCGGTGATGTGGCCCCTTGCAGTCATGACGGTCCTGCATCGGGTCGTCGTCAAAGCGGTCAACGGGTTTCGAACCGACGACTTCACCCCGGTCTACAACGCTGCGCTGGCCTTTCTCAACCGCAGGCCGGTGTACACGGCCGAGTTCCAGTGGGTCGATCCCCACTATCTCTACCCGCCCTCCGGGACCCTGCTGATCGCGCCGATCGCGGTGATCGACCCCGAGCGGTCGCGTTGGCTGTTCATCCTGGCGAACGCGATCGCAATTCTCGTGGCGCTGTACCTGCTGCTGCGCATGTTCGGTCTGCGACTCGATTCGCCGGTCGCCCCTGTGATGGTCTTCGCGGCGTTCGCCTCCGAGACGGTCACGAACACCCTCGTGTTCACGAACATCAACGGGCTCGTCCTCCTCGGCGAGATGGCGTTCCTGACACTGTTGCTCAAACGGCGGGATCTGTGGGCGGGAGCGGCACTCGGCCTGACGTTCGCGGTCAAACCCATCCTCGCGCCACTGCTGCTGCTACCACTCGTACGAGGGCAGTGGAAGGTGTTCCTCACCGCTGCGGGCGTACCGCTCGCTCTGATGCTGATCGCGTGGCCGCTGTCGGTCGACGCCTGGCAGTTCGTCGAACACACCGTGCCGTATCTGCTCGAGTCCCGTGACTACTTCAACAGCGCGATCGTCGGGAACGGCATGTATTACGGGCTGCCCGCCTGGTTGATCTTCGGCCTGCGCGCGGTACTCGCGGTAATGGTCGCCGTCTCGGTGTGGCTGCTCTACCGCTACTGCCGGCACGACGAGGTGTTCTTCGTGTGCACCACCGGTGGCGTGCTGCTCGCGGCCTCGTTCCTTCTCGGTTCGCTCGGGCAGATGTACTACTCGATGATGCTGTTCCCGCTGCTGATGACGGTGCTTCTGCCGAACTCCGTGATGCGGAACTGGCCCGCCTGGCTCGCGGTCTACGGATTCCTGAGCTACGACTCGTGGCTGTCGAGTCGCTGGGTGGAAGCCGGGCGGGCAGCGGAGTACATGAAGACCACCTTCGGCTGGTCGCTGCTGCTCATCGTCGTCTTCGCCGTGCTGGTGGACCGTTATCTCGCGGCGCGCCGCGAGGGGCGTCTCGCGGACGGCATCGAACCGTCGCATCTCCTCCCGGAGAAGGAACCCGCTCGGACGTGACGTGCGCGCCGGTCGCGGTTAGCGTGGAGATCATGACGTCTGCTCCCCGATCGGAACCCGCGCCCAAGGTCGTCCACAGCGACGAGGAGTGGCGCGCGAAGCTCACTCCCGCCGAGTTCGCCGTGCTGCGGCAGGCAGGCACCGAACGTCCCTTCGTCGGCGAGTACACCGACACCGAGACCGAGGGCGTCTACGAATGCCGCGCGTGTGGCGCCGAACTGTTCCGTAGCACCGAGAAGTTCCACTCCCACTGCGGTTGGCCGTCGTTCTTCGACCCGGCCGACTCGGACGCGGTGATCCTGCGCGAGGACAACTCGCTGGGTATGCGACGTGTCGAGGTCGTGTGCGCCTCGTGCCACAGTCATCTCGGGCACGTCTTCGAGGGCGAGGGTTATCCCACCCCCACGGACAAGCGGTACTGCATCAACTCGATCTCCCTGCGCCTGGTTCCGTCGGAGTGAGTCCTGCCGCGGCCAGCGCCGCCCACAGCGCATCGTGCCGCTCGGTCGTGGGCAGAGAGTCGACGAGTTCGAAGGAGCACCCGATCGACCGGGCGGCACCATCCGCCTTCGCGCTGTCCCCGATCATCAGCGTGCGCCGTGGGTCTACGCCGAGGGTATCGACGGCGTAGCGGAAGATCTCCGGTTCCGGTTTGACCGCACCGACCTCGAAGGACAACGCGAACACCGACACCAGGTCGTCGATACCCAGCCGCTCGAACGCCGGTCGTATGTCGAACGCGATGTTGCTCACCACACCGACCGCGAGGCCGTCCCCGGTGAGTGCTTCGATCACCGGGACGGTGTCCGGATAGACCGTCCAGCATTCCGGGTCGATCACTTTTTCGTAGAGCGCCGTCGCCTGCTCCGGGTCGGCAACGCCGGATCTGCGCAGCACGGTCAGATACGCCTCTCGGTGCCACCGAGGTTCGCGGTCACGATTGGTCCAGGCGTGGTGTTCGGCGGCGTCCATCTCGACCGGCTGCCCGGTGGGCGTGGTCAGGCGCCGCATCAGTTCGGCCTGCCGATGCACGTCGAACGGCTCGCCGGCGGAGTCGGTAATGTCCGCGAGCCAGCTCTCGTCCTCTTCCAGGCGGAACAGAGTGCCGGAGAAATCGAACAGGACGGCGTCGAAGGGTGACGTGGCCATGCATCGAGGCTAGAGTCCCTGGCGCCCGTCGGCCGAGGTTACCGCGTGGCGGATTCTGCCGACTCCGGTCGCGCACAGCCGCCCCGGAAGCGAGAATGGCGTTCCATGACCGCGACTCACACAGCTGTCGGAAGAAGTACGAAACTGTCCGTCATCGGGGCCGGCAGTGTCGGCACCGCAGTGGCTTACGCGTGCCTGGTGCGAGGCTCGGCCGACGTGATGGCGCTGTTCGACACGAATCCCGGCAAGGTGCGTGCCGAGATCCTCGATCTGAACCACGGAACCCAGTTCGCTCCGTCGTGCCTGATCGAGGGCGGTGACGACATCGCCGTCACCGCCGGTTCCGATCTCGTCGTCGTCACTGCGGGAGCCAAGCAGCAACCCGGTCAGTCCCGCCTCGAGCTCGCCGCCGCGAACGTCGCCCTGGTACGGGAGTTGACTCCCCGCCTGCTGGCCGTCTCCCCCGACGCGGTGATCGTCTTCGTCAGCAACCCCGTCGACATCGTCACCTACGCCGCGATCTCCGCGACCGGGGTCACCGACGGCCGGATCTTCGGATCGGGAACGGTTCTCGACTCCGGGCGGTTGCGGTACCTGCTGGCCCACCGCGCGGGCGTCGCGGTGGAGAACGTCCACGCGTTCGTCGTCGGGGAACACGGCGATTCGGAGGTGGCGCTGTGGTCCGGTGCGACGGTCGGCGGGGTGCCCGTCGATGCGTTCACCATCGACGGGGAACCCGTCTTCGGACCCGAAGTCCGCACCGACCTCTTCCACGAGGTCGTCCGCAGTGCCTACGAGATCATCCACGGCAAGGGTGCAACGAATCTCGCGATCGGGTTGTCGTCCGCGCGCATCGTGGAGGCGGTCCTGCGGAATCAGCGGCGGGTCCTGCCTGTCTCGACGTTGCAGACGGGCCGGCACGGACTGCGCGACGTGTGTCTGTCTCTGCCCACCGTCGTCGACTCCCTCGGCGCACACACCGTGCTCGAGGTTCCGCTGTCGGAGGAGGAAGCCTCGGGCCTGGCCGCATCGGCGGCGACTCTGCACGAGGTGCAGTCGTCCCTCGATCTGTGAGGCGGACCGTCAGCGGATGACGGGCGGATCGTAGGCCCGGATGGGTGGCAGGTCGTCGTCGAAGCGCTCGACGTCGACGAGCACGTGCTGTCCGGTGCAGCCGTGCGACAGCGACGAGGTTCCGACATCGGGGGTGAGGACGTTCGGATTTCCGTGCACGCACATCGATCCGGGATCGGACGGGTCGAGCGGGTCATACCAGGCCCCCGTCGCGAGCTGGACGACACCCGGCAGCAGGCCGTCGTCCACCACGACCCCGGCCAGACAGGAGCCTCGATCGTTGAACACGCGGACGATGTCGCCGTGGTCGAGGCCGCGTGCCGAGGCGTCGCCGGGGTGCATCCGGATCGGTTCCCGGCCGCGGATCTTCGACGCCTGGCTCACCGCGCCGTGGTCGAGTTGCCCGTGCAGACGTGTGGCCGGCTGGTTGGCGATCAGATGCAGCGGGAACCTTTCGGCACGGGAGGAACCGAGCCACTCGTCGGGCTCGTACCACTTCGGATGTCCCGCACAGTCGTCGTAACCGAACGAGTCGATGTCGGCTGAGAAGATCTCGATTCGTCCACTAGGGGTGCGCAACGGGTGGCGGTCGGGATCGGTCCGGAAATCCTCGAACAGGGTCAGGTCGTCCTCGGTGCGCATCCGTACCGGCCCCCCGTACCAGAACTCGTCGAACGGCGGCGGATCCTCGACGCGCTGTTCGTCTGCGAGGACGAACCCTCGCCACTGCTCGTAGAGGTGCTCGATCCACTGCCGGGACGTTCGTCCTTCGGTGAATCGGTCGCCGAATCCGAGACGGTGCGCGAGAGCGGTGAAGGTCTCGTAGTCGTCGCGGGCATCGGCGAAAGGCGGTACGGCAGCCTGCATCGCGACGAGCAGTGGATCGTTGCGCGTGCACGTCAGGTCGTCGCGCTCGAGCGCAGTGGTCGACGGCACGACGATGTCGGCGTGCTTGGCCATCGGCGTCCAGTAGGGATCGTGGACGACGATCGTGTCCGGTCGCTGCAGAGCGCGGCGCAGCCGCCCGAGGTCCTGGTGATGGTGAAAGGGGTTTCCTCCCGCCCAGTACACCAGCCGGATGTCCGGGAAGGTGAGGCGGCGGCCGTCGTAGTCGAACTGCTCGCCCGGTCGCAGCAGCAGGTCCGAGATCGCGGCGACGGGGATGAAGTCCTCGACGTCGTTGTTGCCCTGGAACAGCGTGGGCAGCGGATACGGGACGGGGGCGAGACCGGGTTCGTTCATCGAGCCGTAGCCGTGGCCGAACCCCCCTCCCGGCATTCCGAGCTGACCCAGCATGGCGGCGAGGGTCACGCCTGCCCAGGGCGCCTGTTCGCCGTGGCGGACACGTTGCAGCGACCAGGTGACCGAGACCAGGGTGCGTCCGGTGGCCATGCGATGCGCGAGATCGACCAGGTCCGAAGCCGGCAGGCCCGACAGCCCGGCTGCCCATTCCGGTGTCTTGGGCACCCCGTCGGTGTGTCCGAGCAGATACTCCTCGAAGCGGTCGTAACCGGTGCAGTAGCGATCGAGGAAGGCGCGGTCGGCGAGATCCTCGGTGGCCAGGACGTACGCGAGTGCGAGCATGATCGCGACGTCGGTGCCCGGGCGCGGAGCGAGCCATTCGTGCTCGCCGTGCACGTCGCTGCGGAGGGGGCTGATCGACACGATCCGCCCGCCGCGAGCACGCATCCGGTCGAGTGCACTACGTGTGGGGTGGTCGCTCGTGCCACCGTCGTTGACAGATGTGTTCTTCAGTGGGACACCACCGAAGCACACCATGAGATCGGTCTCGCGGGCGATGACCTCCCAGGAGGTGGCGCGGGCGAAAAGCTTCCAGTGGGTGCCCACCACCCGCGGCATGACGACCCCGGTCGCACCTAGCGAGTAGGAGTGAACCGAGCGCGTATAGCCCCCGAACATCTTCAGGAAGCGGTGCACCTGGCTCTGCGCGTGGTGGAACCGGCCCGGCGCCGACCAGCCGTAGGAACCACCGAAGATCGCCCGGTTGCCGTGGCGATCCTTCACTCGCTGCAACTCGCCCGCGAGGATCTCGGTGAGTTCGTCCCAGGACACGGCCACGTACTCGTCGTCGCCGCGTCGTGTGCTCGGTCCGGGCCCGTTCTCGAGCCAGCCGCGACGTACGGCCGGACCGGCGATGCGGGAGCGGTGCCGCACCGATCCGGGAATGTTGTCCAGGATCGGTGAGGGATCGCAGTCCCCGCCGTAGGGGTGCACGGCGACGACCTCGCCGTCGCGCGCCCGGGCCGAGAACATTCCCCAGTGGGCCATCTGGGAGAACAACCGGCCGTCTCCCTCCGGCGGCCCCCCGCTCGCCGAGGTCACGTCAGGGCAGCGAGGCGACGAGCGCTTCGACGTCGACGCGTGGCCCGGTGAAGAAGGGGGTCTCCTCCCGGACGTGCAGGCGCGCATCGGTGGCACGCAGGTCGCGCATGAGGTCGACGATGCGGTCGAGTTCCGGCGCCTCGAAGGCGAGGATCCACTCGTAGTCGCCGAGAGCAAAGGCCGGAACAGTGTTGGCGCGCACGTCCGGATAGCCGCGCCCGGCCTTGCCGTGATCGGCGAGCATCTTGCGGCGCTGCTCGTCGGGCAGCAGATACCACTCGTAGGAGCGCACGAAGGGGTACACGCAGATGTAGTTGCCGGGATCCTCCCCCGCGATGAAGGCGGGGACGTGGCTCTTGTTGAACTCCGCAGGTCGGTGCAGGGCGACGTTCGACCACACCGGCGTGCTCGCGCGACCGAGGATCGTGGTGCGCCGGAAGTCCGCGTACAACCTCTGCAGGTCCTCGAGGTGCTCGGCGTGCGTCCAGATCATGAAGTCGGCGTCGGCGCGGGTACCGGCGACGTCGTAGAGACCTCGCACGACGACATCGGAGTCGTCGAAGCGGGCGAAGAACGCCTTCGCATCCTCGATCGCGGCGGTGCGGTCGTCGCCCAGCACTCCGGGCCGGACCTGGAAGACCGACCACATCGCGTAGCGGAGGGTGGAATTGAGCTTGTCGTAGTCGAGACGTGCCATACCGTTCATCCTGCCATTCGGTCTACAAGTCGTGCGGCGGCGGCCGTGCCTGTTGCGACACATGCCGGTACACCCACACCGTGCAGCATCGCGCCGGCGACCTCGAGTCCGTCGATGCCCGCGATCTCGGCTTCGAAGGCAGCCACGATCTCACCGTGGTGTTCGCGGTACTGCGGTAGTCCTCCGTGCCAGCGCTGCACGAAGGCGGCGACGGGCTGCGCGTCGAATCCGGTGACGGTGGCGAGGTCGGTACGGGCAAGCTCGACGAGCTGCGTCTCCGGCGCATCGACGAGCGCGTCGTCCCCGAACCGGCCGAACGATGCGCGGACGAGCGCGACCGGTCGTTCCGCGAGGTGCGGCCATTTCCGGCTCGACAGCGTGAACGCCTTCGCCGACAGGTCCTCCCCCGTCGCGACGAGGATCCCGGAGTTCTGCGGCAGGCCGGTGTCGTGCGGGAACGCGAGTGCGACCACCACGGACGAAGCGAGCGGGATCTGGGCGACCCACTGCGCTGCGGGCCGCACGCTGTCGGCGAGCAGGCGAGCGGCATCCGGCGCGGGGACGGCCAGCACCACCCCGTCGACCTCACCGATGGGGTCGACCGACCACTTCCCTCCTGTCCGGCGCAGGCCGGACGCCGCCGTGCCGTAGAGGAACTCTGCGTCCGCTGCCCGGACCAGTGCCTCGAGCAGTACGCCGTATCCCTCGCGCAGTGTCCCGAAGACCGGTGCGTCCGACGGCGCAGGCAGCGCCCGGGCGACGGCATCGCTCAGGCTCGTCGCACCGGCATCGAGTGCCGCGGCGAGTGTCGGGACGGCGGCCCGAACGCCCGCGGTGTCGGACAGTCCCGAGTACACACCGCCGAGGAGTGGATCGACGCTGCGCCGCACGACCTGCTCACCGAAGCGCGAGCGGACCAGATCGGCGACGGACATGTCCGTCCCCCGGTCCCAGCGCAGCGGGAGGGTGGGTTCGGCAGTGATGCGAGCGAGTGTGTCGTCGTCGACGAGTCCCTCGACGGCCTGCGCGGACGCCGGAATCCCCATCAGAGTGCCGGTCGGCAGCGGATGCAGTCGCGCGCCGGCGAACAGCAACGGACGGGCGCCCGAGGGGTACACGAGCTGGTCGGCCAGGCCGAGTTCCGCGACGAGTTCCTCGACCTCGGGACGGCGCGCGATGAACGCCTCGGCACCGACGTCCACAGGGTCCCCGGCGAACGGCACCGTGCGGAGCTTGCCGCCGAGCCGCGCGGATCGTTCGAGAACGACGATCCTCGCAGCGGCGCCGAACGAGCGCCGCAGGCGGTAGGCGGCGACCAGTCCGCTGATCCCGCCGCCGACGACCGCGACCGTCGGCGGAGTCACAGCGAATGCACCAGCTCGACTACTCGGGTGATGACGTCGGGGTCGGTGTCGGGCAGGACGCCGTGGCCGAGATTGAAGATGTGGCCGGTCGCGCCGGCCGCGAGCGCACGGTCGGCCTCCGCGACGATGCGGTGCACTTCGCGTTCGACGACGTCCCAGCCGGCGAACAGGATCGCAGGATCGAGATTGCCTTGCAGTGCCTTCCCCGCGCCCACTCGGGTCGCGGCGACGTCGAGCGGAATGCGCCAGTCGACGCCGACCACGTCGGCGCCGGCCTCACCCATCGCCCCGAGGAGTTCTCCGGTGCCGACGCCGAAGTGGATGCGCGGTAGACCCGCACCGGCGATCTCCGCGAACACGCGCTCGGAGTGGGGCAGGACGTACTCGCGGTAGTCGGCGAGCGAGAGGGCCCCCGCCCACGAATCGAAGAGCTGAACGGCGTCGACACCGGCGCCGATCTGAGCGCGCAGGAACGCGACGGCGACATCGGTGAGCTTGCCGAGCAGGGCGTGCCAGGTCTGCGGGTCCGAGTGCATGAGCGCCTTCGTGCGCTCGTGGTTACGGCTCGGCCCGCCTTCCACCAGATAGGACGCCAGCGTGAAGGGTGCGCCCGCGAAACCGATGAGCGGGGTGTCGCCGAGCTCGTGGGTCAGCAGGCTCACCGCGCGGGCGACCGCCCCGACCTCTTCCGGCTCGAGCGAAGGCAGCGCGGCGACGTCGGCGGCGGTGCGAACAGGGTTCGCGACGACCGGACCCGTACCGGCGACGATGTCGAGGTCTATTCCGGCGGCCTTGAGAGGCACGACGATGTCGGAGAACAGGATCGCGGCGTCGACCTTGTGCCGTCGTACCGGCTGCATCGTGATCTCGCAGACCAGCTCCGGATCGAAGCACGATTCGAGCATGCCGACGCCGGCGCGGATCTCCCGGTACTCGGGCAGGGACCGGCCTGCCTGGCGCATGAACCACACGGGACGGTGGACCGGTCGTTCACCGCGCGCGGCCGCCAACAGGGGGGCGTGCGGCAGAACCCTCCGCGAGGGGTACTCCGCGGGCACCGCAGAGCCGACGTTCGTGTTCTCCAAGCCGGTCATCGATCCTCGTTCTTCGGGCCGTGCGCGCCATCGCGCCGGGCGTCGTGATGTCGGGCCTCGGACCGAGACGTGCCGTCCGGGCCCTTTGCCCATGCTGCCACGGCCGCCCCGTCCACCGGAATCGGCGCGCCTCCCGCGTGCGGTGCGTCACCGGCACTAACGTCCGCTCGGTGACCACCTCGCCCGCCGAGCCGGCCCGCTTCCGTTCCGCAATCGAAGCGATGAACGCAGCAACCGTGCGCCCGGAGATCGAGGTAGGGCCGATCCGGCCCCCGCAACGGCTCGCCCCCTACAGCTATGCCTTGGGCGCCGAAGTCCTGCACGACGAGACCGATCGCGTGCCCGAGCAGTCCGAAGGCGATGCGTTCGGCCGCCTCATCCTGCTCTACGACCCTGACGGCGACGAAGCATGGCACGGGACGACCCGGCTCGTCTCGTATATCCAGGCCGACGTCGACGAGAGCCTGGCATCGGATTCACTGCTACCCGAGGTCGCGTGGAGTTGGCTCGTCGACGCCCTCGGCGCGCACGGAGAGCCCCTCACGGCGCTCGGGGGCACAGTGACGTCGACGACCTCCGTACGCTTCGGGGACATCGCGGGCCCGGCCCGTGCTCATCAGTTGGAACTGCGCGCGTCGTGGACGCCGCAGTCCGACCTGCTGACCCCCCACGTCGAGGCGTTCTGCGATGTTCTCGCCTATGCCGCCGGGTTGCCTCCTACGGGAGTCGCACGATTGCAGCGGTGAAAATGCCGCATTCCGACCATATTTCTAGAACCTGTTCTAACCTGGATCCATGCAGCGACTCAGCGGACTCGACGCAGGTTTCCTGTATCTGGAGACCCCCAGCCAGCTTCTCCACATCTGTGGCTTGATCGTGCTGGATCCGTCCACCGTCCCGGGCGGTTACGACTTCCCGAGTCTTCGCAAGGAATTCGAGGCGAGGCTCCCCGCCGTACCGCAGTTCCGTATGAAGCTGGCCGACAGCAAACTCAACCTCGACCATCCGGTCTGGGTCGACGACCACGACTTCGATCTCGACCGGCACGTCCACCACGTCGGCGTTCCGGCTCCGGGCACGCGGGTCGAACTCGCCGAACTGTGCGGCCATATCGCCGCCCAGCCCCTCGATCGCTCTCGGCCGTTGTGGGAGATGTGGTTCGTCGACGGTCTCGACGACGGAAAGATCGCAGTCATCATGAAGATGCACCATGCCGGGGTGGACGGGGTCTCCGGCGCGGCCCTCATCGCGCAGTTGTGCAGTCTCGATCCGGCCGATCCGCGCCCGGCACCTGCCGGAGAAGGTGCCGGAGACGCGACCGAGCTCGGCATCGCGATCTCCGGTGCGCTCAATGTCGCTCGGCGACCGCTCCACCTGCTGCGGATCCTACCTTCCGCGGTGACGTCGGTGACGTCCTGGATTGCCCGTGCCCGGCGCGGCGACGCGATGCCGGCTCCGTTCACGGCTCCTCGCACGTCGTTCAACACCACTATCACCGGCCATCGCAACGTCGGATTCGTCGCGTTGAGCCTCGACGACGTCAAGCTGGTGAAGCAGGTCTTCGACGTCTCCGTCAACGACGTGGTGATGGCCATGTGCGCGGGTGCGCTACGCAGGTATCTCGAGCGCAGGGGCGAACTGCCCGATTCGCCCCTGGTCGGGATGATTCCGGTCTCGGTCCACGGAATGTCGGAGCGACCCGGACGTAACCAGGTCTCTGCGATGTTCGCGGAGCTCCACACCCACATCGCGGATCCGGCCGAGCGGCTGCGTGCCCTCGCGGAAGCGAACGCGGTGTCCAAGGAACACAATGCCGACCTCGGCGCGAACCTGTTGCAGGACTGGTCACAGTTCCTCGGGGCAGCGGTGTTCGCGCCCGCGATGCGCGCCTACGCCGGCCTCGAGCTCGCCGACCGGCATCCCGTGATCCACAATCTCGTGATATCCAACGTCCCCGGCCCACCCGTGCCGCTGTATTTCATGGGGGCGCGCATGACGGCGATGTACCCCTTCGGACCGATCTTCCACGGCGCGGCACTCAACGTCACGGTGCTCTCCCTCGACGGGAAACTCGATATCGGGCTGATCTCGTGCCCCGATCTGGTACCCGATCTGTGGGAACTCGTCGACGACTTCGGCCCCGCCCTCGACGACCTGATCCTCGCAGCCGGCGCGCTGGAGCCCTAGGACCACCGAGCGGTCCGGTGCTTCGTGTCGTAGACAGGCGCATTGCGCCCGGACGGGACAGGGCTAGAGTCACGCCCATGCCGGCACGACATGACGACGAGGACGCGCACAAGGACGAGCATGTGACGACGGTGCCGCTCCTCGAACCCCGCGACGGTGTCCCCGAGGTCGTCACCACGGCGCGCGGAGTGGCCGAAGCAGCGGCGCTTCTCGAACAAGGGCACGGCCCACTGGCCGTCGACGCCGAGCGGGCATCGGGTTACCGCTACTCTGCGCGTGCCTATCTCGTCCAGCTGCGACGGGACGGCGCCGGCACGGTGCTGCTCGACCCGATTCCAACGCGAGACGATCTCGCTCCGCTGGCCGCCGTGCTCAACGAGCTCGAATGGGTTCTGCACTCCGCCGACCAGGATCTGCCCGGACTGGCCGAACTGGGCCTGCATCCGGCGCGGTTGTACGACACCGAACTCGCCGGACGCCTCGCGGGCTTCCCTCGCGTCGGCCTCGCCGCACTCGTCGCCGAAACACTCGGGTTGGAACTGCGCAAGGGGCACGGCGCGGCCGACTGGTCGACGCGGCCGCTGCCCGAGTCGTGGCTCAACTACGCCGCGCTCGACGTCGAACCGCTCGTCGACCTCCGAGAGGCGATGGCGCGTGAACTCGAGCGGCAGAACAAGACCGAATGGGCAGCCCAGGAGTTCGAGCACATCCGCCTCGCCGGACCCCCGGCGCCCAAGCCCGAGCGATGGCGACGTACGTCGAAGATCCACATGATCAAGGACCGGCGCCGCCTCGCGATCGTCCGCGAATTGTGGACCACGCGCGACGAGATCGCCGCACGACGCGACATCGCTCCGGGGCGGATCCTTCCGGATTCTGCGATCGTCGCTGCTGCGGAGGCAAATCCCACGACGCTCGAACAGTTGCAGGCACTGCCCGTCTTCGGTGGTCCCCGGCAGCGCCGTTCGGCACGCGCGTGGTTGAACGCGATCGAACGGGCCCGTGCATTGCCCGAGGACCGGCTCCCGCCCATCACACCGCCGTTGACCGGTCCTCCCCCTGCAGGGCGGTGGGCGCGGCATCATCCGGAGGAGGCGGCACGTCTCGCCGCCGCGCGTGGCGAGCTCACGGCTCTCGGCGAGGAAGTCTCCGTTCCGGTCGAGAATCTCGTCAGTCCCGAACTCGTGCGCCGTCTGTGCTGGGACTGGGACGTCTCGGCCGGCGCCGATGTCGAGGAGTACATCGACGGACGCTTCAGGGAGGGCGGAGCCCGGCCGTGGCAGCGCGCATTGACCGTGCCGCGACTGGCGAAAGCACTCACCGCAACGAGTTGACGTTCGCTGCACGGTGGCGAGCCGGCTCTTATGCTGCGGCGTCGGCCGGGGCTGCGGCGAACCGTCGGCGCGCGTCGCGCAGGACCAGCTTCATCGGCAGGTGCCGCAGCGCCGTGGGCAGTGACCGGTAGACGGGCGCCGCGACCTTCATGACGCGATCGAACCGTCGCTGCTGCACGTCGCTCCACGCGAACCCGTAGGCCTCGCGGATCCGCGGTTCGAGCATCCCGAGGGTGAAGAACCGGTTGATCGCCATCCCCGGCCGGACGAAGACGGGGAGATCGCCACCGGACAGCAGGGCACGAGCGTAGGCACGGACGGGCTCGTCGACGACCAGATCGTCGACGACGCTGTGCCAGTACGCCTCGAACGCGTCGAGGTCTGCGGGCCACATGTCCGCCGGTACCTGCAGTGAGGTGCCGTAGACCGCGAAGTCCCGATACAGCCGTTCGGCGTCGGCCCGGTCGAGTGCGCCGAAGAGGCGTTCGTAGATGTCGCGGCCGCCGTGGAACATCACCGCGGCGATCCACAATTGAAGTTTCGGGTCGAAGGCGTTGTATCCGTCCGAGCGCACCGGGGCGTGGGCGCGGTTGACGAAGCGCACCACCCGGCGCCGTTCCTCCTCGTCGCCGAACGCCACCAGGAAGATGTACGCACTCGTGTTCCGGAATCGCGTGACGGGATCGGTGAGCGCCTTGCTGTGTTCGAGCACGCCGTGCCCTACCGGAGGCAGCGCTATCTCCATGAGAAACCTCCGGGGCGAGGTGAGCAGGAACGCTGCTTCACCCACCACACCGCTTACTGTCGCATCCGGTCGTCGCCGAGTCATGAATGGAGAATGTATTGCCTGATCATCTGCTGTCAATAGCGGAGCGAGCATTCTCCTTCGATCCGGCCACCACCCGCAGGGCAGATGAGAATTTCTCTTAACTTGAGATCCTTCCCGGAGTGGCGGTACAAGGCCGGTCAGCGCCGACGGGAGCGGCTTCGTGACGACCGATTCGCGTCCGAAACGTCACGTCCGCCGAGTCGGCGCAGCGTAATGTCACTCGAAGGAACCCAGAGTGTCCGGCCTTTTCCTGCCCTTGCGGCCTGTCCGATCCAGGAGTCCTCCGGTGACCCAGCCATCGACCGCTCACGCCGCGAAAGTCATCGCAGTCACCGTCGCGGCTGCCGTAGGCGGTTTCCTCTTCGGTTTCGACAGTTCGGTCATCAACGGGGCCGTGGACTCCATCCAGGAGAACTTCGCGCTCAGTTCGTTCGTCACCGGATTCGCCGTGGCCATCGCTCTACTCGGATGCGCGGTCGGTGCGTGGTTCGCAGGCCGGCTCGCCGATCGCTGGGGACGCAAACGCGTGATGCTCCTCGGTTCGGCGCTCTTCGTCATCTCCTCGATCGGCTCGGGCCTGGCGTTCAGCGTTCCGGACCTGATGCTGTGGCGTGTGCTCGGCGGTCTCGGCATCGGTATCGCGTCGGTCATCGCTCCGACCTACATCTCCGAGATCGCCCCGGCGCGCTACCGCGGAGCATTGGCCTCGCTGCAGCAGCTCGCCATCACGCTCGGCATCTTCGCGGCCCTGCTGTCGGACGCGATTCTGCAGAATGCGGCCGGTGGAGCGTCGAACGAGTTGTGGTGGAATCTCGAAGCCTGGCGGTGGATGTTCCTCGTCGGTGTAGCGCCGGCCGTGGTCTACGGCGTACTGGCGATGACGATTCCGGAATCGCCGCGCTATCTCGTCGGCAAGGATCTCGACGAGGAGGCTGCGGCAGTACTGGCCAACGTCACCGGTGAGCTGCGCCCCGACGAACGAGTCCGGGAGATCAGGCTGACCCTGCGCCGGGAATCCCGGGCATCATTCGGCGACATCCGCGGTCCCGTATTCGGACTGCAACCGCTGGTGTGGGTCGGTATCACCATGGCGATCTTCCAGCAGTTCGTCGGCATCAATGCGATCTTCTACTACTCCACCACGCTGTGGAAGTCGGTGGGTTTCTCGGAGAATCAATCGTTCACGACCTCGGTGATCACTGCCGTCATCAACGTGGTCATGACGTTTGTCTCGATCCTGTTCGTCGACAAGATCGGTCGTCGGCCGCTGCTGATGACGGGTTCGCTCGGAATGTTCGTGAGCCTGCTGCTTGCGGCGATCGCGTTCTCTCAGGCGGTCGGCAGCGGTGAGGACGTCGAGCTCCCGGCGCCCTGGGGTGCGATCGCGCTCGTCGGAGCGAACCTCTTCGTGATCTTCTTCGCCGCCACCTGGGGTCCGATCATGTGGGTGATGCTCGGCGAGATGTTCCCCAACCGCATGCGTGCGGTGGCACTGGGCATCAGCACCGCAGCGAACTGGATCGCGAACTTTACGGTGACGCTGGCATTCCCGCCGCTCACCTCCGCGGTGGGCCTGTGGTTCCTCTACGGACTGTTCGCGCTGTTCGCCCTGTTGTCGTTCTTCTTCGTCAAGGCGAAGATCCGCGAGACGAAGGGCATGGAACTGGAGGACATGCACAGCTGACGCGCGTGAGGGTCCGTACCCGACGGGTACGGACCCTCAACCGGCGCTGTGGTCGCCTTCGCCGATCAGCCGGCTTCCCGGTCGGACTGCTCGACCGCCGACGGCCGCGGACGCTCCTCGGCTTCGCTGTCGAGGCCCGCGACCCAGCCGGTGACCTGACGGGCCACATCCTGTGCCGTCAGCCCGAGTTCGGCGTGGATCTCGTTGCGGGAGGCGTGGTCGAGGAACTTCTGCGGTACACCGAGATCGCGTGTGGGCACATCGACATCGTTGCGGCGCAGGGCGGCGGAGACCGCCGAGCCGACACCACCGTGCACGCCACTGTCCTCGATCGTGACGACGATCCGGAAGCCGCGCGCAAGGTCGACGACTGCGTCGGGCACCGGAAGTACCCACCGCGGGTCGACGACTGCGGCGTCGATCCCCTGTCGGCTGAGTCGATCGGCGACGTCGAGTGCAAGGCCCGCGAAAGCCCCGACCGCGACGACCAGTACGTCTCCGCGACGCGCCTTCGGCATCCGCAGTACGTCGACCGTTCCGTCGATCCGTTCGAGCGCGGGGATGTCTTCTCCCACTGAACCTTTGGGAAAGCGCAGCACAGTCGGGCCGTCATCGACGCCGAGCGCCTCACCGAGTTCCTCACGGAGCGTCGCTCCGTCGCGCGGCGCAGCGACCCGGATTCCGGGAACGATGCCCAGCAAGGACAGATCCCACATGCCGTTGTGGCTGGCGCCGTCCGAGCCGGTCACGCCCGCGCGGTCGAGGACCACGGTGACCGGTTGCCGGAGCAGCGCTACGTCCATGAGCAGCTGGTCGAACGCGCGGTTGAGGAAGGTGGAGTACACCGCCACCACGGGGTGCATTCCGCCGAGCGCCAGCCCGGACGCGGACGTCATGGCGTGCTGTTCGGCGATACCGACGTCGAAGGTGCGCTCGGGGAAGCGCTCCCCGAACTTGGAAAGCCCGGTCGGGCCGGGCATCGCGGCGGTGATCGCCACGACGTCGTTCCGCTGCTCCCCCAGCGTGATGAGTTCCTCGGAGAAGATCGAGGTCCAGTCCGGCGCCGACGCGGACTTGGCCCGGCCGGTGCGCGGATCCATGACACCCGTGGCGTGCATCTGGTCGGCGAGGTGATTCTCGGCCGGCGCGTATCCGGCGCCCTTGCGCGTGACGGCGTGGACCAGGACGGGACCGCCGTAGGCCTTGGCACGTCGCAGCGCGGATTCCATGGCCTGCTCGTCGTGCCCGTCGACCGGACCGAGATACTTGATCCCGAGATCGGTGAACAGCACTTGTGGGCTGACCGCGTCCTTCACGCCGGCTTTCATACCGTGCAGTACCGAGTAGGCGGCTGATCCGACCCAGGGGATCCGCTTGACCATCCGTCGGCTGTTGTCGAGCACCCGTTCGTAACCGGGCTTGAGACGCAGCGCGGCGAGATGTTCGGCGAGTCCGCCGATCGTCGGCGCATACGACCGGCCGTTGTCGTTGACGACGATCACCATCGACCGGTTCTGGCCGGCAGCGATGTTGTTGAGCGCCTCCCAGCACATACCGCCGGTGAGCGCGCCGTCGCCCACGACCGCGACGACGGTCCGATGGGATTGCCCGGTCAGCGAATAGGCCTTGGCGAGCCCGTCGGCGTAGGACAGAGCGGCCGACGCGTGCGAGGACTCGATCCAGTCGTGTTCGCTCTCCGCACGGCACGGGTAGCCGGACAACCCGCCCTTCTGGCGGAGGCTGTCGAATTCGTCCCGTCGACCCGTGAGGATCTTGTGGACATAGGCCTGATGACCGGTGTCGAAGAGGATCGGATCACGCGGTGAATCGAAGACCCGGTGCAGAGCGATGGTCAGCTCGACGACGCCCAGATTCGGTCCGAGGTGACCGCCGGTCGCGGCGACCTTCTCGACCAGGAACTCCCGGATCTCCCCTGCGAGCTCGGTGAGCTCGACTGGGGAGAGCCGACGTAGATCGTCGGGCGACTGGATGCGGGACAGAACACCCAACTGGAACAGCTCCCTCCGGCTCGTGCCTCACGCTTGTCGCGTGAGCGATTTCCTCAGTCTACGGAGCGCGGGAGCAGAGCGTGTCTCCCCACCGCCTCGGTTCCGTGTGACCTCCTGGTTGTCGGCCGACGGAACGTCGGTACGTGATCGAGGTCACCCCTGCGAGGAGAGCTCGACGCGGTCGGCTGCCGGGTCCTCCTCGACGAGGTCGAGTGTGGTGCGCAGAGCCCGGTTGGGAATCAGCATCACCGCTATCAGGGTAACCACAGCGAACGCGGCTGCGACGAGGAAGAGGGTTGCCGTCCCATCGCCGTAGGCGGCACGGACGACTTCCGCGACCGGCGCCGGCATAGCGGAGAAATCGAGACTTCCGCCGGATCCACCTCCCGAGGTGTCCACACCGAGCTTCGCCAAGCCGTCTGCCGAGAGCGTCGCGACACGATCCGCGAGGATGGATCCGAGCACCGACACACCGATCGCCCCGCCGAAGGTGCGGAAGAAGGCGACGGAACTGCTCGCGGCGCCGATATTCCGCACGCTGACCGTGTTCTGTACGGCGAGGACGAGGTTCTGCATGAGCATGCCCGTGCCCAGGCCCACGATCGCGATGTAGACGCCGATGAGGGTCAGCGACGTGAGGTGATCGACGGTCCCGAGCAGACCGAATCCGACCATCTGCAGGACGGCACCGCCGATGAGGAAGCCCTTCCACTTACCGAAGCGGGTGATGAGCTGACCCGAGAGCATCGACGAGACGAGCGTGCCGGCGACCATCGGAATGGTGAGCAGGCCGGCGACCGTCGGGCTGTAGGCACGCGCTGTCTGGAAGTACTGACCGAGGAAGGTGGTCGCGCCGAACAGGCCGATACCGACCGCGACGGACGCGATGATCGCAAGCGCAGTGGTGCGCTCGGTGACGATCTTCGGCGGGATGATCGGATCGGCGACCTTCGTCTCGACGAACACAGTCGCGATGAGCAGAACCAGGCCGGCGCCCACGAACAGTGCGGATTCGACGGAGACCCACTCGTAGTAGCCGGCCTTACCGGCGAAGGACACCCAGATGAGCAGGACGCTCACGGCTGCCGTGATGAGTGTGGCGCCGAGCCAGTCGATGCTCACGTTCTCCCTGCGGACGGTCGTAATGTGCAAGGTCCGCTGCAGCAGCATCAGCGCCACGACGGCGATCGGCACGGAGACGAAGAAGCACCAGCGCCAGCCGAGAGTGTCGACGATGACACCGCCGAGCACGGGTCCACCGGACATCGCCACGGCCATGACGGCACCCATGTAGCCGGAATACCGGCCACGTGTCCGGGGCGGGATGATGCTGCCGATGATGGCCACGACCAGGGCTGTCAGACATCCCATACCGATGCCCTGGACGACTCGTGCTGCGAGCAGTATCGGCACGTTCTGCGCCATGCCTGCGAGGACGGAGCCGCCCACGAAGATCAGGATTCCGAGCTGGACGAGAAGCTTCTTGTTGAACAGATCGGCGAACTTGCCCCAGATCGGTGTCGAGGCCGCGTTCGCGAGCAGTGCGGTGGTGATGACCCACGCGTACTGGGTTTGGGTGCCGTCGAGGTCGGCGATGATCGTGGGAAGAGCCGTGGACACGATGGTGCTGCTCAGCATCGCCGTGAAAAGGGCCGCGAGCAGACCCGAGAGCACGACGAGGATCTCGCGGTGCGTCATCTGTTCCTCTTCCCCGGGAGCGACCGTGTGCGCTCCGGGTCCGGAAACCGTCGTCATGAATTGCTCCTTCGAGGATCGACAACGAGCGGAGCAAGGGAAGCAGTGAGCCGTTCGAGCGTGGTTATGGCGCTCGCGATCTCCGTCTCGTCCCAGTCCGCGAGTTCGGCGGAAAGTCGTTCGGTTCGGCGTTTGCGCACGAGATCGAGGATTTCGAGTCCCGATTCCGAGCAGCTCACGCGATGAGCGCGCCGGTCGTCGGGGTCGGGATGCCGATCCACGAGGCCACGCTCGACAAGTTCTGCGATCTGTCTGCTCAACGACGACTGGCTGACGCACAATTCCACGGCGAGCTCGCTGGGGCGGCACTCCCCCATCCGCGCGAGCATGAGCAATATCGCGACGAGAGCGGAAGGGAGCACGTCGGTGTCGTGGTGCACGAGAGCACCCCGCAGCGTCCGGCCGAGCAGAAAGATTGCGTCGGCGAGTTCGTGAGCCTGAGCCTTGTCGGACACAGCGAACCTCCGGCTTGCAAATTAATTGATTACCGCATGCAAATATACAGATGCTTGCAGACTGCAAGCAATCTTTTGCTCCACTTCACTGCAAGCACCGCATTGTCGGCCCGGTCACATACGGTCGTCGACGCCGGGTGGGATGGAGATCCGGCTCAACGGGTGAACAAGCCGATGCACTCCACATGGTGGGTCGAGGGGAAGGCCGCGAAGGCTCGAACGTCGGCCAGTTCGAAGCCGTGATCCCGGTACAGTCCCACATCGCGCCCGAATGCGGCGGGGTCGCATCCGATATGAACGATCCTCCGCGGACCGGCGTCGGCCACCGCGGCCACCACCTCGCGTCCTGCGCCCGCCCGCGGCGGATCGAGGACGACGACCTCCGGTTCCGGCAGATCGGCGACGATCCGCTCCACGCGACCGTGCCGGAACGACACCTGGCCGAGGTCGGCAAGCGCATCGCTTCCATCGTCGACAGCGGTCCTGGACGATTCGACCGATACGACCTGTCCGGACGGCCCGACCTGCTCGGCGAGCGCAGCGGCGAACACCCCGACCCCACCGTAGAGATCCCATGCAGTGGCACCTGCCGAAGCCTGAGCCCATTCGCTCACCACCGCGGAATAGGTTTCCGCAGCACCGCGATGCGCCTGCCAGAATCCGGTCGCAGACACATTCCACTCCCGCTCGCCGACGCGTTCGAGCACACGACCCGAACCCTCGATCACCTTCTCCGCGCGCGGCGCGCTCGCGGCAGCGCGCCGCGAGGCTGCTCCACGGCGCCCGGGACGTCGCGCCCCACCACCGGTCGGCGGCGGAGCGATCTCGACGAGATGACGGTGCCCGTCGCCGTCCAGGACCACCTGGAGTTCCCCGTTCGGCCGCCACACACGATCGGCGAGTCCGAGATACGCGCGCGGATCGATCTGGGGACACGCCAGGTCCGTGACGACCTGATTACTCCGATATCGCCGGTAACCCGGACTGCCTGCCGCATCCACCGCGAGCCGCACGCGGCTGCGCCAGAGCGTGCCGTCCGGAGCACCACCGGGGATCTCCTCGACGAGGATCTCGCGGTCCACGCCCCCGAGTCGGCGCACCTGCTCCTCCACGACTGCTCCGGTGAATCGGCGCTGCGCCGGAACGGAAGCATGCGAGAGGTCGCAGCACCCCGCACCGCCCGGCCCGGAGATCGGGCAGACCGGGTCCACGCGATCGGCCGAGGGCTCGAGCACGTCCTCCACCTCGGCGAAGCAGAACGATCCCCCACGGTCCTCGGTGACGCGGGCGAACACCCGCTCCCCTGGCAGGCCGTGCCGCACGAAGACCACCCTGCCCTCGAACCGCGCGACACACGCCCCGCCGTGAGCGGGATTACCGAGGACCACCTCGATCCTGCGGCCGGACCAATCCGTGCGCGGGTGTGCCTGACGATTCACCGCGGTTCCTCCTCGTTGTCGAACTGTCGTTTCTGTCCGTCCGCCACGGCTCGTCCTGCGGAGCCCGCGTCGCCGCCATGTCCGTTTCCGGGCACCGAGGCGGACGAGCGCAACTGCCAGGGCACGCTGGTCACCATCACGCCCGGCTGGAACAAGAGCCGGCTCTTGAGCCTCAATGCGCTCTGGTTGTGCAGCAGTTGCTCCCACCAGTGCCCCACCACGTACTCGGGGATGAACACGGTGACGACGTCCCGAGGAGAATCGCGCCGCACCCGGCGGACATAGTCGAGCACGGGCCGTGTGATCTCACGATAGGGAGACTCGACCACCTTCAGCGGAATTGTCAGGTCGCTCTTCTCCCATTCGAGCACGAGGCGCCGGGTGCTCTCGTCGTCGACGTTGACGGTGATCGCCTCGAGGGTGTCCGGGCGAGTGGCCCGGGCGTAGGCGAGAGCACGCATGGTGGGCAGGTGGAGGGTCGAGACGAGCACGATCGAATGCGTGCGGCTGGGTAGTACCCCGTCCCAGTCCGCACTCTCGAGTTCTGCCGTGACCGTGTCGTAATGCCGGCGGATCGCTTTCATCATCACGAAGGCGACGATCATCGTCATGACGGCTATCCACGCGCCGGCAGCGAACTTTCCGGTGAGCACCACGAGCAGCACGACGGACGTGGAGACGCACCCGACCGCGTTGATCAACCGGGACCGTTCCATCCGTCCCCGGACAGCGGGATCGGATTCGGTACGTAGCTGCCGGGTCCAGTGCCGGACCATGCCGGCCTGCCCGACGCTGAAGGCGACGAACACACCGACGATGTAGAGCTGGATCAACCGGGTTACCTCGGCTTCGAAGACCCACACGAAGATCACAGCGATGCCCGCGAGGAAGAGGATGCCGTTGCTGAAGGCCAGCCGATCACCGCGAGTGTGGAACTGGCGCGGCAGGTAGCGATTCTGTGCGAGAACCGAGCCGAGTACGGGGAAACCGTTGAACGCCGTGTTGGCTGCGAGTACGAGGATGACCGCGGTGAGGATCGTGATCACGACGAACGCCACCGGTACGCCGCTGAAGACCGCGTGGGCGATCTGAGAGAGGAGCGTCTTCTGCTCGTACCCTTCGGGTGCACCGCGCAGCTGGCTCTCGGGGTGCTCGGCGACCACGACACCGAGCCGCTCGGCGAGGAAGACCATGCCGAGGAACAGCGTGACGGCGATGCCGCCCAGGAGGAGCAGCGTCGTCGCCGCGTTGCGCGCCTTCGGCTTCCGGAAGGCCGGCACGCCCGTGCTGATGGCCTCGACGCCGGTGAGCGCCGCACATCCGGACGAGAATGCACGGGCGAACAGAAGAACGAACGCGATCGCCGTCAGATCGGTCTGTTCGGCGACGAGTTCGAAATCCGCCGACTCGGCTCGCAATTCCTCACCCAGGACGACGATTCGGAACAGGCCGGAGCCGAGCATGAGCAACATGCAGCCGACGAAGGTGTAGGTGAGCACCGCGAAGGCTCTCCCCGCCCGCCGGAGACCGCGCAGGTTCACCGCTGTGAGCACAACGATCGCAGCGATCACGAAGAGCACTTTGTGCCGGGCGACGAACGGCACCGCCGAACCGACCGTCGCCGCAGCGGACGACAACGACACGGCCACGGTCAGGACATAGTCGACGAGCAGCGCACTGCCGACGACCAGCCCTGCGGTGGAGCCGAGATTCTTCGTGGCGACCTCGTAATCGCCTCCGCCGGAAGGATAGGCGCGCACGGTCTGGCGGTAGCCGGCGATCACGACCACGAGCACGAAGGCGACGGCAAGACCGATCCACGGTGAGAATGCGTACGCCGACAGACCCGCCACGGAGAGGACGAGGAAGATCTCCTCCGGCGCGTAGGCGACCGACGACAACGCATCGGAAGCGAATACCGGCAGCGCGGTGCGCTTGGGCAGCAACTCGTGCCCGAGGGTGTCGCTGCGGAAGGGGCGGCCGAGAAGTAGCCGCTTCGCCGCGGTGGAAAGCTTGGACACGCGCAAAGCCTATGCGGTTCGGGCCAGGAAGTACGCCTCGGCCGGGTCGGGGCCGCTCGAGCATCGGCACGCGGTACCGTTCGGTTCGACGGTCCGGTGCGGGCCGTCCGGCAACGTCGACCGGAACGGAGTCCGCGGGGTGTACGTCGTGGTGATGGGGTGTGGTCGAGTGGGTTCGGCAGTGGCCACGGCTCTCCTCCGGCTCGGTCACGAGGTCGCGGTCATCGATCGGGACGAGACGGCATTCGGGCGGCTCGGCCAGGACTTCTCGGGACGCACTGTCGTCGGTATGGGTTTCGACCGCGACGTGCTGATCTCCGCAGGAATCGAACATGCCGACGCCTTCGCCGCGGTGTCGTCCGGCGACAACTCGAACATCATCTCGACGCGCGTGGCCCGGGAGATCTTCGGCGTGGAACGCGTCGTCGCGAGGATCTACGACGCGAAACGGGCTGCGGCGTACGAGCGGCTCGGTATTCCCACAGTGGCGACCGTGCCGTGGACCACCGATCGATTCCTGCACGCGCTCACGCGCGACAGCGAGAGCGCCCGCTGGCGCGATCCCACCGGATCGGTCGCGATCGCCGAGATCGACGTGCACGAGGGATGGGTCGGTCGGCGGGTCACCGATCTCGAGGAGGCCACCGGATCCCGCGTGGCGTTCCTGATCAGATTCGGGACCGGACTGCTGCCCGACCGCAGGACGGTGCTCCAGGCCGAGGATCGCGTGTACATCGCAGCGGTGTCGGGTTCGGTCTCGGAGGCGGTCACGCGTGCCGAGAACCCACCGGTCGATCAGAACTGACCCGCTCACCGAGAGGAAGCTCACATGAAGGTGGCCATCGCCGGTGCCGGTGCGGTGGGACGTTCGATAGCGCGGGAACTTCTGCGCAACTCTCACGAAGTGATGCTGATCGAACGCAAACTCGAGCACGTCGAACCGAATGCTGTACCGGACGCGATGTGGGTTCACGCCGACGCCTGCGAACTCAGTTCTCTGGAATCCACCGGGCTCGAGCAGTACGACGTCGTGATCGCCGCGACGGGGGACGACAAGGCCAACGTGGTCCTCAGCCTCCTGGCAAAAACCGAGTTCGGCGTCCCGAGGGTCGTGGCGCGCGTCAACGATCCGCGCAACGAGTGGCTGTTCGACGAGTCGTGGGGCGTGGATGTCGCCGTGTCCACCCCGCGCATGCTCGCCGCGCTGGTCGAGGAAGCGGTCACCGTCGGCGATCTGGTGCGGTTGCTGACACTCCGCAAGGGCGCGAACCTGGTGGAGGTCACGCTCCGGGATACCACTGCCCTCGCCGGGAAACCGGTACGAAAACTGGAGTTGCCACGCGACGTGGCTCTGGTCGCGATTCTGCGCGGTGGCCGTGTGATCGTCCCCCAGCCGGACGATCCACTCGAAGGCGGCGACGAGCTGCTGTTCGTCGCGGCGGAGGACGTCGAGGACGATCTCCGGCGGGCCGTCAACCGCTAGTCGCGGGAGTTGCTCGGCATTCCGTCGTCGACCGTCTCCGCGACCGGGGGCTCGACAACCCGGTCGGCGCGACGCACCGCCCAGAGCGTCACCAGCAGCGCCACGGCCGTCAACGGCCAGCCCATTCCGATACGCGCGACCGCCAGCCACCCCGTGCGGTCTTCGTCGTAGAGATGGTTCTGCACGAGATAGCGGCCCAGGAAGACCAGAGTCCAGGCAAGCGTCGCGACATCGTAGGCGCGCACAGCCCTCGGATGGGACCGCCACCGAGATCCCTGGCCGTTGAGCATTCCCCAGATCACGCCGACCAGCGGCCTGCGGACGAGCACGGACACCAGGAAAGCGCCACCATAGACGAGACTGGCGTAGATGCCGAAGAGGAAGTAGCCCTTCGCGTCGCCCGTCCGGTGGGCGATGAATGCACACAAGGCCACTCCGAAGAAACCGGAGATCGCAGGCTGGATCGGCGAGCGCTGGACAATGCGCCACACGAGCACTCCCAGCGCGACGCCCAGCGCGGCCCAGACGGCCGCCGTGAGTCCCCACACGCTGTTGACCGGAACGAAGACCAGTACCGGCAGCGTGGAGTAGACCAACCCGCTGATCCCACCGAGTTGTTCGAGCATGGTCTGCTGGTTGGTGTCGCTCACTCCTACGAGGGTGCCACATCGGGCGGGCGGCGACGACCCGCGAGGTTCCCGATTCAGGCCGGGTTGCGCAGCTCGTAGTAGGGGTTGTAGATCACCTTGCGGCCTTCGCGTTCACCGACGCGCCCGCGCACCGTCAGCGTTCGTCCGGGCTCGATCCCGGGGATACGGCGACGGCCGATCCATACGAGCTGGATCGAGTCGGTTCCGTCGAAGAACTCGGCCTCGACAACGGCGGCAGCCGCACGTGAGCACGACTCGACGCTGCGCAGGCGCCCGTACATGGTCACTTCTTGACCTCGGGCGCATTCCACCACGGGCAGAGCCCCGGTGGAGTGGGAGGATTCGGCCATCTCTTCGGCGTCGAGCTCTTCGATGTCCTCGGTGAGCCGCCGTGTGAGCCGACGCAGGTAGCCGGCCGGGGAAGCCATAGCACGCTCCTGTACGGGAGGGGCACGGATCGCGTGCCACCGAAATTCTTCTTCGATCGCCACTGTAGACGCATTCGCGCCCAGTACAAGCGCGGAGGTGCACATTGCCGTGCAGGCACGGCAAGCAAGGTCACCGAGCCCCTATGGGGCAGGATCATGCGCATGTCCCGCAGCGAATCTCCGGCCTTTCCGGTCCCAGGCGAACTCCCGAGGAGCTCTCGTACCGCGGTCCTGCTTCCCGGCACGGGCTCGGACGCATGCTTCGCCGAAAAGGCGTTCGGCGCAGAACTTCGACGCCGAGGTATCACGCCCATCGCCGTCGATCCGGACCCTCGCGGTGTGGTCTCGAGCTACCTCACAGCCCTCGAGGCTGCCGCCGAGGACACGCCGATCCTCGTCGGGGGCGTATCGATCGGAGCGGCCGTCGCGCTGCGCTGGGCGTTCGACAATCCGTCCCGAGTCCTCGGCGTCCTCGCGGCTCTACCCGCATGGACCGGCGATCCGCGAGAAGCGCCGGCCGCCGCGAGTGCGCGGTGGACGGCCTCCGAACTGCGCGCGCACGGCCTGGCCACCGTCACCGCTGCAATGACGGCGTCGAGCCCGGCATGGCTCGCACGGGAACTGACCCGCTCGTGGCACGCCCAGTGGCCTGACCTGCCGTCGGCACTCGACGAGGCCGCTCGCTATCGGGCGCTGGACGTGGACGAACTGCGCGCCGTGCGCACGCCGGTCGGCATCGCCGCCGCCGTGGACGATGCGGTCCATCCGCTTGCGGTGGCGCAGCAGTGGGCACACGAACTCCCCCGGGCGAAGCTCGTCACGATCGGACTCGACCGGATCGGGGAAGACCCCGGCGTGCTCGGCAGGGCCTGCCTCACCGCCCTCGAGCAGGTCGCTCCGGTGCCGACCTAGAAGCCGAGTTGCTGCATCGCCGAGCCGGACTCACCCCGGCGCGGGGGCGGTGCCTGCTGGGTGGGCGGTCGCGGTGGGGCCGTCCGCGGAACGGGACCGGTTCGGGGTGCTGCCGGCCCGCCCTGCGGCCGTACGACGGGCCCTTGTTGCTGAGCCGCTTGGTTTCGGGCCGCTGGGTGTTGCTGCGCCACCTGCTGTTGCTGTGGCGCCATCTGCTGCTGTGACATTTGCTGCTGCTGTTGTGCTGCCTGCTGTTGCTGTTGTTGTTGTGCCGCAGCGAGCTGACGGGCCAGCGCCTCGGGAAGGACGATCGGCAGCGGCGTCCGGACCGGATGCGGGTCGGATCCTCGCCGGACGACGGTTCCGGAGATCAACGACCGCGCCGTTCGGACGAGTTCGGAGTCCGCGCCCGCGTTCCCCGGAGGTGCCGCCACGACACAGCGGATCATCCACCGGAAGCCATCGACACCGATGAACCTCAGATCTGCGTTGGCGGTTCTGCCGTGCAGTTCGCGGCCCCACGGCCCCGATTCGATGCTGACCTCGGCGTTGTCGTTGCGCAATGTCTCCGCGAGTTCGGCCGCGACCTCACGCCACTGTCCGGGCGACTTCGGCGCCGCGTACGCGGAGATCGTTATCCGGCCGTACTGGGTCACGAGATGCACATTCTGAGGCGACCCGTTGGGCGCCATCTCGACCTGGATCTGTCCTCCGGGCGGCAGCGGTACGAGCACCGATCCCAGATCGAGACGGGAGGCACCCACCGTCTCCTCGTCGACCTCGTCGATGTCGTAAGGACCACCGTCGTCGGGTGCGCGACCGGTGGTGTACTCGTCGTATCCGTCGTGCTCGTCGTACAAATCGTCGTGGGCACCGGTAGCGAGCGCAGCGGCGTCGGTCGCCCCGGCACGCGACTCCCGGTCCTTGCGGCGTCGTCCGAACATGTCAGGAACCCTCCTTCACGAGGCCGGCGTGCCCGCCGCTCGATCCGTATCCCCCGCTGCCCCGCGCCGTATCGTCGAGTTCGTCCACTTCGACGAAGTCGACGAGTTCGACGCGCTGGACGAGCAACTGCGCGATGCGGTCGCCACGGCGGAGTTCGACGGCGTGCTCGGTGTCGTGGTTGATCAGGCACACCTTGATCTCTCCACGGTAGCCCGCGTCGACCGTCCCGGGAGTGTTCACGACGGACAGTCCGAACTTGGCGGCAAGACCCGAACGCGGGTGGATCAACCCGACCGTTCCTTCGGGCAGCGCGACCGCGATCCCGGTGCCGACGAGCGCCCGCTCTCCCGGCCGGAGGATCAGATCGACCGAGGTGCACAGGTCCACCCCGGCATCACCAGGATGGGCACGGGTCGGCACAGGAAGTTCCGGGTCGAGCCGGCGCAGTGGTATCGGGGGAAGATCGGTCACGTGCACCGAGACTACTCGCGTGGCGGTTCGCTCCTGCGAGACGACTATCCTTACGGTGTGTCTCGATCTTCGCGTACGTCAGCGACCACACCTCCGACGTCGGTTCCGACGTTTTCCGAGCGCATGTGGGTGCCGTGGTGGTGGTGGCCGATCGGACTCGGCGTGGCGGCCCTCCTTGCAGCCGAACTGCACATGGGAGCCCCGGGTATGTACGCATGGCTGCCATACGTCATCCTGCTGCCGCTGCCGATCTGGATCCTCGTCCGGCTCTCACGCACCAGGGTCGAGGTGGTCGGCGGCGAACTCGTCGTCGGCCGTGCCCACCTGCCCGTGGACCTGATCTCGCGGGGGGTGGTGGTCCCGGCATCGGCGAAGAGTGCCGCGATGGGTCGCCAACTCGATCCGGCGGCGTTCGTCCAGCACCGCCCATGGGTGAGCACCATGGCGCTGATCGTGCTCGACGACCCGGACGATCCGACGCCGTACTGGCTGATCAGCACGCGGCGACCGGCCGAACTGCTCGCCGCGCTCGGCTGCGATCAGTCCGCTGAGAAGTAGCGTGCGCCGAAACGCCGGAACGGAGCCACCGGTGCGCCCGGACGCGGGTGACTACGGCGCGCCGTAGTCACCCGCGTCGGTACGGTCTACTTCCTCATGCCGCGCAGTCGCGGCAGATCATGACGCCGTTCTCCTCACTCGCGAGTCTGCTCCGGTGATGCACCAGGAAACAACTCGAGCAAGTGAACTCGTCGGCCTGTTTCGGGACGACACGCACCGACAGTTCTTCTCCGGACAGATCCGCCCCGGGCAACTCGAAGGACTCGGCGGTGTCCGATTCGTCGACGTCCACAACTGCGGACTGCGCCTCGTTACGCCGGGCCTTCAGTTCCTCGAGTGAGTCCTCCGACACATCGTCGCTGTCGGTCCGCCGGGGTGCGTCGTAGTCAGTCGCCATTTCCTCTTACCTTCTAGTACTCGTGCCGGTCGCCGGCCAGGATCCGAACGGGTGCTCCCGGCTAGCGCAACGCACGGCCGTCCGTGGGAGTTCCCGACGGGTGCGCCAATCACTTCACACACCCGAATTCACTCTGTTTTCACGCCGCACCGATCATTCTTCGACGGTTCGGCCGCCGAACAATAGCCGACCTCGCCCACGAATATGCAATCGATGGTCGAAATCGACAGGAATCGTCCGGCAATCGTCATCAACACCGAAGTGACTCGTGACATTTCCTCCCGGCCCTGCGGTTCCACCGCGTCGGCCTCCGGCCTCTACAGTGTGTGCGACGATCCCGGCACGAAGACGAGAGGCAGGGCCGCGTGGTTTCCCTGATCACCGAAGGAAGCGCAACCGACGACCGCGGCCGTCCGTTCCGTCGGCGCCGGGCCGTCCCGGCAGCCATGGCGGGCGCGGTTCTCGCCGCCGCCACCATCGTCGTGTGGTCCTCGGTGTTCAGTGCCTCCGAGCCTGTCACGACCACCGTCGCGTGCAACGCTCCCCCGACCGAATCCACGGACCCCGACGGTCCGCAACCTGCCCCGCTCGGGGAGGTCGTGGGCCGGTCGACACTGCTCGAGGTCGAACCCGCTCCCCTGGCGGCCACCCGGGTACGGGTGTTCAACGCGAACGGCGAACGCGGTCAGGCCACGCACGTGGCCGCTCAGCTGAGCGATTACGGATTCTCCAGCCCACCCGACGTGCAGGCCGGCAACGATCCCGTCTACGTCGACCAGAACATGCAGTGCCAGGGCCAGATCCGGTTCGGCGAGGCCGGACGCGCGGCTGCGTCCTCCGTGTGGCTGATCGCGCCCTGCGCCGAACTGGTGCAGGACTCTCGCGGGGACGACACGGTCGACCTCGCGCTGGGCACCTACTTCCGGGAAATTTCCCCCGGTGCGGATGCCGAGGAGGTACTGCGATCGCTACGCGAGGTGCCGGCGGGCGAGCAAACGGCACCTCTCGATCTTGATCTACTCACAGCCGCGCGCAATGCAAAGTGCTGAAGTATTTTCACAGACCGTGCATCCTGTTTTTCGTCACGTACGCAGGAAATAGTGACGGACGACAAATTCCAGTGCGGCGAAACGGTCAATTCGGAATTGCGTCCAGCGCCCCGATTTCGGCGAGCAGAGTTTCGAAATCGGGGGCAAGACCCGGAGCAACCGCGACGGTGATCTCACCGTCGTCCCCGGACCCGGCCGGCAGACGCACCACCGCGCCGGCTTCCGCTGCCACGAGAGCGCCCGCCGCCCAGTCCCACGGAGCGAGACCGTGCTCATAATGGGCGTCCACCCGGCCGGCTGCGACCATGCACAGGTCCAGGGCGGCCGCACCGACACGGCGGATGTCACGCACCCGGGGTAACAGCGCGGCCACCAATTCGCCCTGACGCGCACGTCTGTGCGAGGAGTACGAGAACCCGGTGGCGACGAGCGCAAGACGTGGATCGGTCACGGGATTGCAGCGCAACCGGACCCGGATGCCGTCCGCCTCGAGATGCGCACCGAGACCTTCGGCTGCGGAGAACGTCTCACCGGAGGCGATATCGACGACGGCACCTGCCACCGAGCGGCCACCGACCCGGGCGGCCACGGACACCGCCGACGCCGGGAGGCCGTAGACGAAGTTCACGGTCCCGTCGATAGGGTCGACGACCCATTCGACACCGGTCGTGGACGTCGCCGCCTCGCCGTCACCACCGGTCTCCTCTCCGATGAAGGCGTCGCCCGGCCGCAGTTCCGTCAGGCGGCGGCGGATCAGTTCCTCACTCTCGGTGTCGGCCGCCGTGACGGGGTCGGTCACAGTCGACTTCGTCCCGACGCGGGTGTCCTCACCGGATCCCGGAGGACCGAACAGTTCGGCTCTGCGCGCACGCACGTAGGCGGCGGCCTCACGCGCGACGGTCACGGCAACTTCCCTCAGGGCGGTCGACTCGGGTTCGGAGAGCGTTCTGTGTGCGTGCACGAACCGATCCGAACACAGCGGCGAGGGTTTCGCCAGTGAGTGCCGCACCCGACCACACCGGGCACTATCGTTGCGACAGGCGCGGAGAAACCCGTCTCACCCTGCGAGAGGAAGCGTGTGATGACACAGGACGTCCCCACGGAGAGATCCGCTCCGGCCAACCATGGGTTCGGTGTGGACGTCGGGGGAAGCGGCGTCAAGGGCGCCGTGGTGGACCTCGACACCGGTGAGCTGGTCGGCGACCGGATCAAGATCCTCACTCCGCAACCGTCCACTCCCGATGCCGTAGCGAAGACAGTGGCGCAGATCGTCGAGCAGGCCGCTTGGTCGGGTCCGGTCGGTGTCACCCTGCCCAGTGTGGTCACCGGCGGTGTGGCCCGAACCGCCGCCAATATCGACAAGTCGTGGATCGGCACCGACGCCCGCACACTGTTCGCGCAGGCGCTGGGTGGACGGGAGGTCTCGGTCCTCAACGACGCCGACGCCGCCGGCATCGCCGAGGACCGTTTCGGCGCCGCGAAGGACACCGAAGGAGTAGTGGTGCTCCTGACCTTCGGGACAGGTATCGGTTCGGCGGTGCTGCACAACGGCGACCTGCTCCCGAACACCGAGTTCGGACACTTGGAGGTCGACGGCAAGGAAGCGGAGCATCGCGCCGCGTCGTCGGCGAAGGAGCGCAAAGACCTGTCCTACAAGCAGTGGGCCAAGGAAGTCTCCCGCGTACTCGTGCGGTTCGAGAACCTCCTGTGGCCCGACCTGTTCATTGCCGGTGGGGGGATCAGCCGCAAGCACGAGAAGTGGATCCCTCTGCTGACCAATCGAACCCCTGTCGTTCCCGCCGAACTGCGCAACGCGGCCGGGATCGTCGGGGCGGCCTACGCTGCGAAAACGGGTGTCACTCCCTGAGTCCGGCGCATCGGCCGGCCGAGGCATCGTTACAATGGTGCACAGCCGGCCGGAACCGGCCCTCATCCCGACAGACCTCTCCGCCGGAACAACTCTGGCGCGACGCCGCACTACCTCGTCACGAAAGGGCGTACGTGGCAGCCACCGACATCCACACCGCTGATTCCGCCAACGAATCGGCACCCGCTCCGGACGCTCCGAGCGTCGCAGGCGCCGCGGAGGGCACCGCACCCGGTGCCGAGCCGCCGGCCAAGAAGACCGCTGCGAAGAAGGCCCCCGCGAAGAAGGCAGCAGCCAAGAAGGCTCCTGCAAAGAAGGCCGCTGCCAAGAAGACCGCCGCGAAGAAGACCACCGCCAAGAAGGCCACGAAGGCGACGAAGGCTGCAGGTCCGGGTGAAGAGGACTTCGACGCCGCCGACGAAGCAGATCTCGCGGACCTCGAGGTTTCGGAGGGTGACCTCGCCGGCGCCGAGGATGTCGTGGTCGACGACGACGAGCCCAGTGAGAAGGACAAGGCCTCGGGAGACTTCGTCTGGGACGAGGAGGAGTCCGAAGCGCTGCGCCAGGCCCGCAAGGACGCCGAGCTCACCGCCTCGGCGGACTCCGTACGCGCCTATCTCAAGCAGATCGGCAAGGTCGCGCTCCTCAACGCAGAGGAAGAGGTCGAGCTCGCCAAGCGCATCGAAGCCGGCCTCTATGCCACCTACATGCTGCAGCAGCTGGCCGAGAAGGGCGAGAAGCTCCCCGTCGCCCAGCGCCGCGATCTGAACTGGATCTGCCGCGACGGCAACCGCGCCAAGAACCACCTGCTCGAAGCCAACCTCCGTCTCGTGGTGTCGCTGGCCAAGCGGTACACCGGACGCGGTATGGCCTTCCTCGACCTCATCCAGGAAGGCAACCTGGGCCTGATCCGCGCAGTCGAGAAGTTCGACTACACCAAGGGTTACAAGTTCTCCACGTACGCGACGTGGTGGATCCGCCAGGCGATCACCCGCGCGATGGCCGATCAGGCACGCACCATCCGCATTCCGGTGCACATGGTCGAGGTCATCAACAAGCTCGGCCGTATCCAGCGTGAGCTGCTGCAGGATCTCGGACGCGAACCCACGCCCGAAGAGCTCGCCAAGGAAATGGACATCACCCCCGAGAAGGTGCTGGAGATCCAGCAGTACGCTCGTGAGCCCATTTCCCTCGACCAGACGATCGGCGACGAGGGCGACAGTCAGCTCGGCGACTTCATCGAGGACTCCGAAGCCGTCGTCGCGGTCGACGCTGTGTCCTTCACCCTGCTGCAGGACCAGCTTCAGTCCGTGCTCGAGACCCTCTCGGAGCGAGAGGCGGGTGTCGTGCGTCTGCGGTTCGGTCTCACCGACGGCCAGCCACGTACCCTCGACGAGATCGGTCAGGTCTACGGCGTGACGCGCGAACGCATCCGGCAGATCGAGTCGAAGACCATGTCGAAACTTCGCCACCCGTCCCGGTCGCAGGTGTTGCGCGACTACCTCGACTGACGCGCTTCGCAGAAACGAGGGCCACCCGTCCCGGGTGGCCCTCGTTCTCGTTGTGCCGGGAGAGATGGGAGGGCCCGACCGACCACCGTTACAGAAGTTCCGGCTCGTCACCGGGATCCACTGCGCCCCCGCGCTTCCCGGCAGTCACGCAGACGCCACGCGCACCGTAGGTTCGACCACCCGTGCTGCCACGGGGCCGAGTATCGCGGTGATCATCACGTATGCGGAAGCGATCCCCGCCACCAGCAAGCCGGTGGTCAATTCGTTCGCGGTGTATTCGAGAGCTCGAAGTCCTTGCGAACGCCGATTCCGGGAAGCGGCGTCACGTCGACGTTCGTGTCGAAGGACTAGTCCTCCGACCTCACCGTGTCCGCTCGCTCGCCTTCGTACGGTGCGAAGTGGCCGTCCGGCCCGGGCAGGTAGGTCGCGACCTCCACCACAGCGTCCACCGGCAACGGTCCGTACAGGTGAGGAAATCTCATGGACTCGGGATCCTCCGGTACGCCCGGTTCGAAACGAACCGGATCGGCGAGGCGGGCCGGGTCGACGTGAAGGATCACCAGATCCCGGCGGCCGGAGTACAGCCGGTCGGCCGGCAGATGCACCTGGTGCGGAGTGGACAGGTGCACGAACCCTTGCGATGCGAGGGATGGCGGGGTGACCGTACCGAGCCGACGGGCGCGGTCCCATTCCTCACGGGAGATGATGTGCAGCAAGATCTCGGCCATGGCGTCATTGTCCGTCCGGGGACCGTGCATGCGGAAACCGGGTCCCGGACTCGGCAGCACACCCCGACCGGCTGCGCTGTGAGCGAACACACGGGGCCGAATACCGGCACGTCGCAGCGTTTTCGCTGCTCCATGCGTGAAACACGCCACCATTGGGCATCCCGGGGAACAACACGTGAATACGAATCGTCTGTCAGAGTAGATCCACCGCGCCGGCCGGTGCGGCGGACCAGACCCAGGCACCCGATGTGAGCGGTGGCCAGTTTGGAGGAGTCATGCCCGGTACGTTGACCAGCCCGAAGTTGACCGCTGCAGATCGCTGCGATCGGTGCAATGCTGCCGCTCGTGTCCGCGCTGTCCTTCCCACCGGAGGAGAACTGCTGTTCTGCGGGCACCACGCCAACGAGCACACCGACCGCCTCCGTGAACTCGGAGCGACGATCGTGAGCGAGTCCGACGCCACCGTGTGATCCGCCGTCCGGAGCCCACGGCTCCGAGACCCGACCGATGAGAACGGGCGACCACCTGCAGGTGGTCGCCCGTTCTCGTCGTCATGCCCGATCTGCTCGGGCCGGCTCACCAGCTACGCAGGATGGCGATGCGATCGCGGAGTTGCTCGGCGGTGGCCATGGCCGTGGGCGGTCCGCCGCACTGGCGACGAAGTTCCCCGTGGATCACGCCGTGCGGCTTCCTGGTCCGATGATGGACGACCGCGACGAGCGAGTTGAGCTCGCGGCGGAGTTGCGCGAGGGTATCGGCAGTTTCGACCCGCTCGGTGACCTGAGGCGGAGGGGTGGGTGCCGGCTCGGGCTTCGGCTTGTTCAGCTGCTGCTCCTGACGTTGACGCAGCAGCGCCCGCATCTGCTCCGCGTCGAGCAGTCCCGGCAGCCCCAGATAGTCGGCCTCCTCGTCGGAACCGGCGAATGTCGCCGTGCCGAACGAGGATCCGTCGTAGATCACCTGATCGAGTTCGGCTTCGGCACCGAGCGAATGGAACGCCTTCTCGTCCTCGCCCGGCTCGTCCTTGCGTCGATTCGCGTCGGCGAGTAGCTCGTCGTCGAAACCTTCCTTGACTCGGTGCGGCTTCCCCAGCACATGATCGCGCTGGGCTTCGAGCTGACTCGCGAGTTCGAGCAGGACCGGCACGGACGGCAGGAAGACGCTGGCCGTCTCCCCCTTCTGCCTCGACCGCACGAACCGGCCGATCGCCTGAGCGAAGAACAGCGGTGTCGATGCGCTGGTCGCGTACACCCCTACCGCGAGTCGCGGAACGTCGACACCTTCGGAGACCATGCGGACCGCGACCATCCAGCGCTGATTCCCGGCACTGAACTGTGAGATCCGCTCGGACGCCGTGGGATCGTCGGAGAGCACGACGGTGGGCATCTCGCCGGTGACCGCCTCGAGGATCTTCGCGTACGCGCGGGCGGTGGTCTGATCGGTCGCGATGACGAGACCACCGGCATCCGGCATTCCGCCGGCACGCAACTGCTGAAGACGGGTGTTCGCCGCCCCCAGTACCGCGGGAATCCAGTCGCCCTCGGGGTCGAGGGCGGTCCGCCATGCCCGCGCCGTCTGCTCGGCGCTGAGCGGCTCACCCAGGCGCGCAGTGAACTCCTCCCCGGCGCTCGTGCGCCACCGGGCCTCACCCGAGTAGGCGAGGAATACGACGGGCCGCACGACGCCGTCGGCGAGCGCGTCGGCGTAACCGTAGGCGTGATCGGCCTTCGACTGCAGCAGGCCGTCCTCGTTCGGCTCGTAGGTCACGAACGGGATGGCACTGTCGTCGCTTCGGAAGGGGGTACCGGTGAGCGCCAGCCGGCGGGTGGCGTCACCGAACGCTTCGAGGATGCCTTCGCCCCAGCTCTTCGCGTCGCCACCGTGGTGGATCTCGTCGAGGATCACCAGTGTGCGGCGCGCCTCCGTGCGTACGCGATGTTTGAACGGGTGTGACGCGACCTGGGCGTAGGTCACCACGACACCCTGGTAGTCACTCGACGTCTGCCCGGTGGAGTTCGTGAAGTTCGAGTCGAGGGCTATGCCGATGCGGGCCGCCGCACCCGCCCACTGGTGTTTGAGGTGCTCGGTGGGAGCAACGACCGTGATCTGGTCCACCGTGCGGTCGCGCAGCAGTTCGGAGGCCACGCGCAACGCGAAGGTGGTCTTACCGGCTCCGGGGGTCGCGACGGCCAGGAAGTCGCGTGGTTTCGTGGCGAGATACTTGGTGAGGGCGCGCCGCTGCCAGGCACGCAACTGGGCCACAGGGGCGGAGGTCGTAGCTTGTCCGACGGTTTCGGTGCTCACCGGTTTCTCGTGCTCCTTGTCCGCTTCACTCGAGTCGGTCCGGACGCACTCGTCCGGGCTCCGACCGTCATGCAGCCTATCGTCTCGGCAGCCGCAGACCCGCCGTAGCCGGGCGTCGGCGGGTCCCCGGAACCACATGGCACAATTCGACGCAGCCTTACCTGCCTGAGCGCGCACGCGAGCGTGACTTCAGGAATTCTGGAAGTAGATGAACGCCACACCACGACCTCACCCCCAGGCATCCCGCGGCCGCATACGGCACGTGGTGGTACAGGGGTGGGAAGTCGTCGCACACACCGCGTCGTCGGCGTGGGACCATTCGATCTTCAGCAAAGCTGCGACTGCGGCCTTCTGGCAGACCCTCTCACTCCCGCCGCTCGTGCTCGGATTGATCGGCAGCCTCGGTTATGTGGGTGGATGGTTCGGCCCGGACACGCTGGAGATCATCACCTCGAAAACGGTGATCTTCCTCCGCTCGGTCTTCAGCGACAGTGTCGTCGACCAGATCATCGAACCGACCGTCGAGGACGTCCTCGGCCGCGGGCGCGCCGACGTGATGTCCCTCGGCTTCGTGTTGTCGCTGTGGGCGGGGTCGTCGGCGATCTCGACGTTCGTGGACTCGATCGTCGAAGCGCACCATCAGCAGGACCACCGCCACCCTGTCTGGCAGCGGATCTTCGGTCTGCTGCTCTATGTGGTCTTCTTGATCCTCGCAGTGTTCACACTGCCACTCGTCGCCCTCGGCCCCACGCTCATCGGCCAGTTGCTGCCCGATGCATGGTTCGACCTCGGCTCGCGGATAATCGACACCTTCTATTTCCCCGCCGTGGGTCTGCTGCTCCTGATCGGTCTGACAACCCTGTACAAGGTCGCGCTGCCCAAGTCGCTGCCGTGGCACCGTCTGCTCGGCGGCGCGGTGCTGGCCGGCGTCTTCTTTCTCGCCTCGAGCGTGATCCTGCGTTGGTATCTGACATGGGTCTCCGGTACCGGCTATACCTACGGGGCCCTTGCCGCACCCATCGCCTTTTTGCTGTTCACGTTCTTCCTGGGTTTCGCCGTGGTGCTCGGAGCCGAGTTCAATGCCACGGTGCAGGAGTTCTGGCCGGCCCGCGCCACCCGCCTGGAACAGTGGCGCGAGTGGATCGCCGAACAGGCAGCGCGTGATTCCTCACCGGACAGCGGCCCGGTGACGAACCTCACGCGATGGCTTGCAGGTTCAACCGCGATCCGGCTGTCCGACCTCGTCAGAGCAGATGAACGCGAACCGGAATCGTGGCCGATCGACGGGAAGCCTGCCGAAGCCGATCCGGCCGGCCACGACGAGGAGGCCGGGGGATCCGAAGTCCCCCCGGCCGAGATCACGCCGCCGGAATCACCCGGCACCGAGACGGACGACGAGTCGTGCCGCCCGGTACCTCAGTCGCCCTTGCGCAAACCGTCGTAGACTTTCTTGCATTCGGGGCACACCGGCGAGCCGGGCTTCGGCGACCGGGTCACCGGAAAGACCTCACCGCACAGCGCAACCACGTGGGTACCCATGACCGCACTCTCCGCGATCTTGTCCTTCTTCACGTAATGGAAGAACTTCGGAGTGTCGTCCTGGGTCGTCTCGTCGGTGGTGGTATCCGGCCGTTCCTTGATATCCGTGCTCACGTGTCCATGATGCCGCACGGAACGGCCGGATGCGTACGTGCGGGCGACGGTCTGTCGTGGGAAGGTGGAAGACATGGCAAGAACTCACGGTTTCGGTGGATCCCCCGAGAACGGGTCGCCCGACAACCCGGTTCTGATCACCGCAGCGGAGACATCGCTCGAAGATCAGCACCGAGCACGGGTTCGCAAGTACCTCACCATCATGTCCTTCCGCATCCCCGCGTTGCTCCTTGCGACGATCGCCTACGGCGTCTGGGAGAATCCCTGGATATCGATGGCGATCATCGGGGTGTCGATTCCGCTGCCGTGGATCGCCGTCCTCATCGCCAACGATCGCCCGCCCCGCCGCAAAGACGAGCCGAGTCGCTGGGACGGCCGCTATGACGACGTGCCGTCGATCGAGTCGTCCCGCCCTCACGTGATCGACGGCTGAGCCGTCCGGATTCGACCGACGGCTGAGCCGTCCGGATTCGACCGACGGCTGAGCGGAAGGGCGACCGGGGCGCTTGCGAGAATGTCGTGGTGGACCGCGACCTTCTCCTGTCACTCTGCCCGGCCTTGCGTACTGCCCTGCTCCGGTGCCGCTACGACCTCGACACCGTGCGGGACCTCCTCGGCCCCGAGGCACATGCCGCACTCGGGCGCAGCGAACCCGTTCCTGCGCGGCGCCGCGCACGCGACGCCGGGGATCTCGGCGTGCTGGTGCGGTTGTTCCTCCTCCAGGACCCCTGTTCCGAGGCGGAAGTCGGCCGTGCGCTCGCGCCCGTGTCACCCGATCAGGCGGTGCGTGCAGGGCTGCTCGAACGTGACGGTGACGATCTTCGGGCTGCACTCGATCTTCGTCCGCTCGATGCCGGTGCCGGAAGTCGCTGGGTGTTGTCCGATCTCGACGGCTCGATCCGGCCGGTCCCGACCCGTCCCGATCATGTTCTCGGCGTCGGACAGGCTTCGCTGTCATTGCTGCAGGCGACACCGACCGATCGGGTCGGGTCGGTGCTCGATCTCGGCACAGGTTGCGGAGTCCAGGCCATCCGGGCCGCGGACTACGCACGAGAGGTCACCGCGACCGACATCAATCCCCGTTGTCTGGCCTTGGCGGCCGCCGGTGCCGCGCTCAACGAGATCGACATCGAGTTTCTCGAAGGCTCCTGGTTCGCCCCGGTGGCCGGGCGCACCTTCGACGGGATCGTCGCGAATCCGCCGTTCGTGGTGAGCGCGGGACGGGTCGAGCACAGCTACCGCGATTCCGGTCTCGATCTCGACGGCGCCAGCAAGCTCATGATCTCGCAGGCAGCCGATTACCTGACACCGGGTGGAACCGCTGCGATGCTCGCTTCCTGGGTGCACATCGAGGGTGAGGACTGGCGGGCCCGGGTGGCGTCCTGGCTGCCTTCCCACGGCATCGACGCCTGGATCGTGCAGCGTGACGTCGCCGACCCTGCCCTGTACGTGGGTACCTGGCTGCGCGACGGTGACGCCGATCAGCGCGACCCGGCGGTGGCGGTGCGCGCCGAGCAGTGGCTCGAGCACTTCGAGGAGAACGGTGTCGAAGGCGTGGGGTTCGGCTTCGTCTATCTGCGCCGCACCGATCTTCCATCCGACGTGCTCGCCGAGGACCTGCGGCATGCCTTCACCGACGCGCTCGGAGACGAGGCCGTCGACTACTTCCGCCGCCTCGATTGGCTGCGTGCGAACGACGTACTCGACGGCCGCTTCGTGGTTCGCCCCGACACGGCTCTGGAGCGGGTTCACCTGCCCGGCGCGGAGGGCTGGGAACAGGTGGTGGCGCGAGTGCACCGCGGTGGCGGCCCGGCCTGGCAACACGAGGTGGACGATCTCGCCGCCGCTCTGCTCGGAGGAATGCGTGCCGACGGGCTGCCGCTGGGAGATCTCGTCTCCCTGCTCGCGGCGGCGCACGACGAGGACGAGGACGAACTGTCCGATCGGGCGGTGGGCCTCGTCCACGGACTCGTCCGTCACGGGCTGGTCGAACCGGCCTGATTCCGCTTCGGGCCCCCTGAGGTTCCACGATTCGGTTCTCTCAGCAACTTCTCAGGAGCTGATCGGGTTAGCGCAGGTCAGCGCGGTGGTACTCGCGGGTAGACGGGAACTCCACGGCTTCGCCGCTCGTTGAACCCCTTGAGACACCACCGATGAGGAGGCACGTCATGGCACGCCCCGAAACAACCGCTCGCAGCGATTCCGACCTCGACGGTCAGAGCCCCGCAGCCGATCTCGTTCGCGTATATCTGAACGGCATCGGACGGACTGCCCTGCTGACCGCAGCCGACGAGGTGGAGCTGGCCAAGCGGATCGAGGCCGGCCTGTATGCCAAGCACCTGCTCGAGACGAAGAAGCGCCTGTCCGCGGCGAAGAAGCGTGACCTCGCCACTATCGTCCGCGAAGGGCAGGCTGCTCGCAGTCACCTACTCGAGGCGAACCTCCGCCTCGTCGTCTCGCTGGCGAAGCGTTACACCGGGCGGGGCATGCCCCTGCTGGATCTCATCCAGGAAGGCAATCTCGGCCTGATCCGGGCGATGGAGAAGTTCGACTACGCGAAGGGCTTCAAGTTCTCGACCTACGCGACCTGGTGGATCCGTCAGGCCATCACCCGCGGCATGGCCGACCAGAGCCGCACCATCCGGCTCCCCGTCCACCTGGTCGAACAGGTCAACAAGCTCGCCCGCATCAAGCGCGAGCTGCACCAGCAGCTCGGCCGCGAGGCGACCGACGATGAACTCGCCGAAGAGTCCGGCATCCCCGTCGAGAAGATCGCGGACCTGCTCGACCACAGCCGCGACCCGGTGAGCCTCGACATGCCCGTAGGCAACGACGAGGAGGCTCCGCTCGGCGACTTCATCGAGGACGCCGAGGCGACCTCCGCCGAGACCGCCGTCATCGCCGGCCTTCTGCACAGCGACGTCCGCAGCGTGCTCGCCACGCTCGACGAGCGCGAACAGCAGGTCATCCGCTTGCGCTACGGACTCGACGACGGCCAGCCTCGCACCCTGGACCAGATCGGCAAGCTCTTCGGGTTGTCCCGTGAGCGGGTCCGCCAGATCGAGCGCGAAGTGATGGCGAAGCTCCGTGAAGGAGACCGCGCCGAGCGCCTTCGCGCCTACGCCAGCTGACCGGGCGCGTCAGCGGATCCGATCCCCGAGAACCGGGCTGGGTTCTCGGGGATCGTTGTGTCCGGGTCCTGTCCGTCGGCGTCCGTCAGCGCAACCTGCGCGGGCCGAGGTCCAGGGGGTGTGGTTCGGGGCCGATCCGAACGTGGGCGTCGGTGAGTTCGGCACCCAGCGCCGAGGCCAGCACCGGCTCGCACACCAGTTCTCGCACCTCGGGGAGATCGTCGGCGAGCGCCGAGATGCGCTGCACGAAGTCCACCAGTGCCGGCTTGTTCACCGGCGTGGCGTTCCGGTATCCGGACAGCAGGGGTGCAGCCTTCGGCGCGTCGATCAGCTCGACAGCCTCGTCCTCCGTCAGGGGAAGGACGCGATACGCCCGGTCGCCGAGGAGGTCGGAGATCACGCCTGCGAGACCGAACGAGATCAGCGAACCGAACGAGGGATCGTCCTGCACACGGATCGCGCAACCGATGCCCTTGTGCGCCATACGCTGCACGTGCAGCAACGGCTCCCCTGTCACCGCCGCCAGGTCGCGATAGGCGACTCGCACCGAGTCGGCGTCCACGAGATCGAGCCGGACGCCACTCAGGTCCGGCCGATGCCGCCATTGAGCGCCGGTGGCCTTGACCGCCACGGGGAAGCCGACCTCCTCGGCAGCCGCCACCGCTTCGTCCTCCGTCGTCACCGCGCGGAAATCGGCGATCTCCACCCCGTAGCAGGAGAGCAACAACGCCGCTTCGGTATCCGACAGGAATCGGCCGTCGGGAGTCGTCTCGAGCCAACCCTCGACGAGCGTGCGTGCGCGCTCGGGGTCGATGCCCGCGGGGCGAACGACCTGAGAGGGCGGACGACTCCGCCACTTCGCGTACCGCCATGCCCGCCCCAGGGCGAGCGCCGCTCGTTCCGGACCCGGATACGAGGGCACCGACCCGCGGACCGGCGTCCCGTCCGGTCCTCGGACCGCGAGCACGTCGGGAATACCCTCCGTCGCCAGGAAGGTGGTCACCACCGGCTTCTCCGAACCGGCTACCGCGTCGCGAAGTGCCTGAGCGTACGGCTGGACGTCCACGGCCACCGGCGGAACGAAGACGGCGATCACCGAATCGACTTCCGGCGATTCGAGTGCCCGCGCGACCGCCTCGGCGAACTCCTCGGGTGACGCCTGCGCGCCGAGATCCACTGCGTCCGGAGCCTGCAACCCTTGCCCGCGTGCGGCGTCGACGGCCAGAACCCCCAGAGCCGTGGAGTTACCCACCACCGCGACCCGCGGACCGGCGGGCAACGGCTGGTAGCCGAACAACAGCGCCGAGTCGAACAACTGACCGATGGATTCGACCTGCACGACACCCGCCTGCTCGAACAGGTACCGCACGATGGTGTCGTCCATCTCACCTGTTCGGGCGGCAAGCGCCGGAGGAACTGCATGACGGCCGCTCTTGACCGCGACGATGGGCTTGCTGCGCGCCACCCGGCGGGCGATACGCGAGAACTTGCGCGGGTTTCCGAAACTCTCCAGGTAGAGCAGCACCACCTCGGTCGCCGGGTCGGTGTCCCAGTACTGCAGCAGGTCGTTGCCGGAGAGGTCTGCGCGATTGCCCGCCGAGACGAAGGACGACAGGCCGACCCCGGTCTTGGCGGCCTCGTCCAGAATCGCGATGCCGAGCGCACCGGACTGGCAGAAGAACCCGACGTTGCCGGTGGCCGGCAGCACGGGTGCGAGGGTGGCGTTGAGCCGGATCGCGGGGTCGTTGTTGGCCACGCCGAGAGCGTTGGGTCCGATCAGGCGCATGCCGTGCGAGCGGGCAGCGAGGGCGAGCCTGCGCTCTGCGTCGCGGCCCTCCGGTCCGGTCTCGCCGAACCCCGACGAGACGACGAGCAGCGCCTTGACACCTTTGGCGAGACAGTCGTCGAGCACCGAATCGATCGACTCGGCCGGCACTGCGGCAATCGCCAGATCGATCTCGTCCGGGATGTCGCGGACGGTCGGGTACGCGCGGACACCCCGGACCGACCGGTTCTCGGCGTTGACCGGATAGACCGGTCCGGTGAACCCGCTGCGCAACATGTTCACGAGCACGGCGTTTCCCACCTTGCGGCTGTCGGTGGACGCGCCGATGACGGCAACGCTGCCGGGGCTCAGAATGTTGCGCACGCTGCGCGCCTCGGCGGCACGTTCGCGTGCGTTGCGCACCGAGACCAGCGCCTCGGTGGGGTCGATCGCGAACTCGAGCCGGACCACTCCCCCTTCGAAACTGCGGCTGACCTGGTAACCGGCTTCCCGGAACACCGTGATCATGTGCCGGTTCTCGGCGAGAACCTCGGCGACGAAGGTGTGCAGTCCGTTTTCGGCGGCTGCTCCGGCGAGGTGCTCGAGCAGGATCGGACCGAGACCGCGCCCCTGGTGGGCGTCGGCGACGGTGAAGGCCACTTCCGCGGAGAGTCCGTCACCTTCGTTCGGCAGCCCTTCGTACCGCCCGACCGCGATGATCTCGTCGCCGAGCACCGCGACGAACGCCACGCGGGAGTGGTGGTCGACCACGGTGAAGTTGAACAGGTCCTTCTTCGAGATCGTCGGATACGGGCCGAAGTACCGCAGATAACGGGTGCGTTCGGACAATTTGCTGTGGAAGGCGAGGATCCTGTCGGCGTCCTCGGGAACGATGGGGCGCAAGTGGACTACACCGCCGTCGGAGGCCAGTACGTCGGCGACCCAGTGCCGCGGATAGTCCCGCGCCCGGGCCAGGGCCCGCTCGCGAGCCGGATCGGTCTCCCCCACCGCCGTCGTGCCCTGCACAGGATCGGAACTCGATCCCGCCGCGGGGTTGTGCTGTTCAGTCACGCGGGTCCTCCGGGTCCAGGCCGAGCAGCGGGAACGCCGCGCGCCTCGTGGCGATGATCGCGGAATCGATGCGGGTCAGTGCACGGTCGAGAGACGAGATCCCCGTCTCCGGCGTGCCGCCGGGACCGTCCCACGGCAGGTACGACACGTCGGAGTCCTCTCCCATGTCGTCGGGCAGTTCGACGCTCGGGGCGAGTGCGCCGACGCGTTCGCGCCAGTCCGCCGGAATCGGTGTCTTCAGGTCGATCTCGCGATCCAGTGCTGCCGCGATCAGATGCGTCCACGCGCGCGGGACCACCCGCACGAGGCCGTATCCGCCGCCACCGACAGCGAGCCAGCGACCTTCGCAGTAGCGATCGGCCAGATCCCGCATGGCCAGATACGACGCACGCTGACCGTCGACGGTGAGCGAGAGGTCGGCGAGGGGGTCCTCGCGGTGACTGTCGGCTCCGCACTGACTGATGAGGATCTGTGGGCGGAACGCAGCGATCGCTCCCGGCACGACGGCGTGGAAGGCGCGCAACCACAGCGAGTCCACGGTGCCCGGCAGCACCGGGAGGTTGATCGCAGTGCCCTCCGCCGGACCCGATCCGATCTCGCTGGACCACCCGGTGTTGGGCCACAACGTCGCCGGATGCTGGTGCAAGGAGATGGTGAGGACCCGGGGATCGCCGAGGAAGGCGTGCTGCACCCCGTCCCCGTGGTGGGCGTCCACATCGATGTACGCGATGCGGTCGTAGCCGTGGTCGAGCAGCCACGAGATCGCGATGGCGGCATCGTTGTAGACACAGAATCCGGCGGCCCAGTCTGCCATCGCGTGGTGCATGCCGCCGCCGATGCTCACGGCGCGGCGAGCTCGGCCGCTCGCGATCTCACGCGCGGCCGCGAGGGTTCCTCCGGCGAGGGTCGCGCTGGCTTCGTGCATGCGGGGGAAGATCGGATTGTCCTCGGTACCGAGGCCGTGGGGAGCATCGGCCGGAGGTGACGTGCCCTCGGGCGCGGAGCCCGCACGTTTGACCGCGTCGACATAGGAGGCTGTGTGGATGCGCAGCAGGTCGCCGTCCTCGGCAGGGGACGGGCGCAACGTTTCGACGCCCTCGAGGAGACCGAGACTGCGGGAGAGCGCCATCGTGAGATCGAGACGCGTGGGATTCATCGGATGTGTCGAACCCCACCGGTAATCGAGGTAGTCGGGGCTCCATACCACTATCCGATCGCCGCTCAGCTGTGTCGTACCGCCCGCCGCGGTAGAGCTCGTGGTCATGGACACAGACGCTACTGGTCCGCCCACGGACATGCGAGCCTCCCGGGCCGCCCCCGCTGCCCTGTTCGCACGGTTAGAATCGGCCCAGACGAAGGGGTGTGAGAGTGAAGGACCTGGTCGATACGACGGAGATGTATCTCCGGACCATCTACGACTTGGAAGAGGAAGGCGTGGTGCCGCTGCGCGCGCGCATTGCCGAGCGTCTCGAGCAGAGCGGACCCACGGTGAGCCAGACCGTCGCTCGGATGGAGCGTGACGGCCTGCTCCGAGTTGCCGGCGACCGGCACCTGCAGCTTACGGAGAAGGGCCGCGACCTCGCGGTTTCCGTCATGCGTAAGCATCGGCTCGCAGAGCGGCTCCTCGTCGACGTGATCGGTCTCGACTGGGAGAACGTGCACGCCGAGGCGTGCCGCTGGGAACACGTCATGAGCGAGGAAGTCGAGCGCCGCCTGGTCGAGGTGCTCAACAACCCGACGACCTCCCCCTACGGCAACCCGATCCCGGGTCTGGCCCAGCTGGGCCTGGACCGCACGGCGGTCGTCGACGAGAAGCTGGTGCGGTTGACGGAGATCCCGCCCGGCCGCCCGACCGCCGTGGTGGTCCGCAGGCTCGCGGAGTACGTGCAGTCCGACCCGGAGATCATCGCCCGGCTACGTGAGGCCGGTGTCGTACCGGACGCGCGGGTTACAGTCGAGACGCGACCGGGCTCGGTGTCGATCACCGTGGCCGGTCACGACAGCTTCGAGCTTTCCGACGAGATGGCCCACGCCGTGCAGGTGAAGCAGGTCTGACGCAGACCCCTTTTTCGCATGTCCGGCACGGGCATGCGAAAAAGGGGATTCCCACCGTGAGACTTCTTGTGACCGGCGGCGCCGGATATGTGGGCAGCGTGTGCACGACCGTGCTGCTCGAACGTGGCCATGACGTCGTGGTCGTGGACGATCTGTCCACCGGCAACGCCGATGCGGTCCCATCGGGTGCCGATTTCGTCGAGGGCGACATCGCGGTCGTCGCCGGCGAGCTCCTCTCCGGAACCGGCCCGCGCTTCGACGGCGTTCTCCACTTCGGTGCACAATCGCTGGTCGGCGAGTCGGTGGAGTTCCCCGAGAAGTACTGGCAGGGCAACGTGGTGACCACCCTCGCTCTGCTCGAGGCCATGCGCCGCGCGGGCACGCCGCGATTGGTCTTCTCCTCCACCGCCGCTACCTACGGCGAGCCCGACAGCGTGCCCATCACCGAAGATGCGCCCACACGACCCACCAACCCCTACGGTGCGTCGAAACTCGCCATCGACCACGCGATCTCCTCGTACGCGCATGCTCACGGTCTCGCGGCGACGAGCCTGCGCTACTTCAACGTCGCCGGCGCCTACGGAGGAGCCGGGGAGAACCGTGTTGTCGAGACACACCTGATTCCCCTGGTGCTGCAGGTCGCTCTCGGTGTGCGCGATCATATTTCCGTCTTCGGCACCGACTATCCCACCAAGGACGGCACCGCGGTACGTGACTACATCCACGTCAAGGACCTCGCCGACGCCCACCTGCTGGCGCTGACCAAGTCCGAGTCCGGACGTCACGACATCTACAACCTCGGGAGCGGCGAAGGTTTCACCGTCCGCGAGGTGATCTCGGCGTGCGAACGTGTCACCGGACTGCCGATCGCCGCGGTCGACGCACCGCGCCGTGCCGGAGACCCCGCCGTCCTCATCGCCTCGAGCAGTCGCGCCATCGCCGAACTCGGGTGGAACCCCCAGCACACCGATCTCGACGGGATCGTCTCCGACGCATGGGAGTTCACCCGAGGACTCGGCGACCGGCTGCATGCCGCACGCCGTAGCTGAGCGCGTTTCGCAACTCGGTGTCAGGACTGCTCGTCGCCACGCGGTAGCACCAGCCCCAACCGGACCGCGATCTCGTGGCCCGTCTCGGCGAGCCCGCGGATCGCCTCCGGCCGCAGGCCTGCCTGCAACGCTTGGTCGAGGAGATCCGAAAGTCTGTGGCGGGGATCGGATTCGAGGGCCGCAGCGAGCGCGACACCCGCGAGTGGGCCGTCTCCCCGCACATAGGCACCGAAACCGACGAGAGCTGCGGCGTCGGCGCGTTCGGGATCGGGCAGTGCTCGCGCGAGTTCGGCCCACAGGCGCTCTGCCGACCGCGCGAGCGGACCGGTGGCGAGCCCCATGACCGCGTCCCGGACCGTCCGGTTGGCGAGCAGCACCGCGAGTTCGGCGAAATCGGAGGCGGTCGGATCGGCCCCCTCCGCGTAGGCCTCGATGTGCGCGAGCACCGTCTCGAGTTCGAGACGATCGGCGCGTTCGCCACCACCGTCCCGGGCGCAGCGCTCGTACTCGCGGTCGCGCGTTTCGACGACTTCGTCGATGCAACGCGCGACCTCCTGCCGCACCGCGGGCGGGTACGGGGCGAGCAGCGCCTCGAGTTCCCTGCGGGAAGCGCGGATCGGGCTTCCTTCGAACACCCGTGCCGCAGCGACCACCGAGGACCCGGGGTCGGCCACACTGCCGGAGAATTCCTGGCCGGGAACGAACCAGGTTGCTCCCCCGGATATCTCGGGAAGTGCGTAGACACCCGCCAGTTCGATTCCGACGGCGTCGAGATGATCGGCGAAATCGTCGACGAGCCTGCACACCTCGGCAACGGCCGGATCGTCCCGATCCGTGAGGCTTTCGTCCACGAGAACGGCCACCACGGATTCGGCACCCTCACGAGCACCTACGGCACAGAACCGCCGGAACGCCGCCCGCATGAGTTCGGGTACCGGTTCCCCCGCCCGCGGCAGGACGAGGTCGTGTCGCATCACCGCACCGATCGTCGCCACCTTCCCACCGGGCCTGGTCGGGGCGTCGCCGGTCGGCGTCAGACACATCACGACGATCGAGTGCGCCGGCGGGAATCCCATCAGCGCGGGCAGTGCAGCGATCACCTCACCGACATCGCCGAGACGGAGTGGATGCGAGGAAGAGGGTGTGGAAGTTGTCATGCTCGCACCGTGGTCTACGACTCGGACCTCGAAGCCGGTCACGACGGGGATCCACGGTCATCTGGGGATGAACCCACGGCGTGTGGACAAACCTGCCGCGGGAGACCGGAAACCCACACGGCCGACCACGCAAGTCGGAGCGCGCTGTTAAGCTGCCCCACCGCCCGTCAGGGCTGTGCGGCGTACTCGACGGCCTCCCGGAACACACGGTCCAGGTTCGCGGCATCGGGAGGTGCCGAATCGAAGGACATGTAGGTGACCGTCACACGCACATCCTCGATCTGCGCGACGCGCGTGGTCATCGATTGGGTCACGCTCCCCGGCCCCTGTCCGGAACGGACCGTCCGGGTCAGGGCCAGCGTCTCGGCGGCGCCGACGGGTGGGGCGGGATCGTCCTCGAGGACGGTCTCCACGGTGGAGGTGACCCCACGCACGGTGGCTTCCACACGCGAGCATTCCGTCAGGTACGTCCGATAATCGGCGAGGGTCTGTGCCGACCGGGCGACCTCGACGCTGATCGTGGCACGACTCCGGTTGTTCGTGCCGACCACCATGGCCGTTCCGCCGGAACCGTAGTCCTGGGCCGGTGGCAGGCAGCCGCCCGGGTCCACTTTCGAGCCGGGATGGATACCGGTCAGGTCGGGCGCGGCCTGCGCTACCGCCTCCGGCGGGAGGACCACCGCGACGTACTGCGCGGGCAGCCGCTCCGGCGGGAGCAGTAGTTCCACCGGTGGTCGGCTCGCCGGCCCGGCAGCGGACGTCGTCGCTGCCGGCGCCGAGGCCGGCCGGGGGTCACCGGAGACGGTGCTCGAACAGGCGGGTGCGAACACCAGACACGCAATGACCACCACGCACCGACCCGCCCGTGTACGGCGGCCCGGACGAGCTTCACGTCGGGTCACCCGCACCTCCGTTGGTCGTCGACGTCGGCACGGTGTGCACCCGGATTCGGCCGTCGTGGCGTCAATTAGACTCGAACACCACCATGCCACGTCGGGTGGCCCCGGCGGAGATGCCGAGTCGAAGCGTGATCGGAGTGGTTCGCAGATGGACGAGCAGTCCCGAATGTACGAGTTGGAGTTCCCCGCTCCTCAGCTCACCTCGCCGGACGGCGAGGGACCGGTGCTCGTGCACGGTCTCGAAGGGTTCGCCGACGCAGGTCACGCGGTGCGCCTGGCGACCACGCACCTGCGCGAGAACCTCGAGACCGAGCTTGTGGCGTCGTTCGCCGTCGACGAGTTGATCGACTACCGGTCGCGGCGTCCTCTCATGACGTTCAAGGCCGACCATTTCTCGGACTATGCGGAGCCCGAACTGAATCTGTACGCGCTCATCGACGAAGCGGGCACTCCTTTCCTGTTGCTCGCGGGCGCCGAACCGGATCTGAGATGGGAGCGTTTCATCACCGCGGTCCGGTTGCTCGCCGAGCAGTTCGGCGTGCGCCGGACGATCGGTCTCAATGCCATCCCCATGGCAATCCCACACACCCGGCCGCTGGCCGTCACCGCGCACTCGACGAACAAGGACCTGATCGCGGGGCACCACCGCTGGTCGGGCGAACTGCAGGTTCCCGCCGGGGTGTCGTCCCTGCTCGAATACCGGATGGGGCAGCACGGGCACGAGTCGGTGGGCTTCTCGGTGCACGTCCCGCACTACCTCGCTCAGACCGACTATCCGGCGGCTGCGGAGACATTGCTGACGAATCTCGCCGAGGTCGGTGGACTCGACCTCCCGTTGCGGGCGCTCGGTGAGGCCGCCGCCCGCGTCCGCGAGCAGATCGACGAGCACATCGAGGACAACGCAGAGGTCCTCGGGGTGGTGCACGCGCTCGAACGGCAGTACGACAGCTACGTGGCCGCCCAGGAACAACAGACCTCTCCCCTGCCCTCCGACGAGAGTCTGCCGACCGGCGAGGAGATCGGAGCGGAGTTCGAACGCTTCCTCGCCGAGTACGACCGGCGCGGCACCGATACCGACGACGATCTTCCGGAGCCGGGCGACAGCAATCCCGGCGACGAGCGACCGGGCGGATTCGACACGGACGAGGGAGACGACTCCGCACCGCGCTGAGCCCCCAACGGGCCCGCCGGATGTTTCATGAACGTCACAATCGTCGTTGTCGACGTCACATACAGGCGGTACGCTTCGGCGACATGCAAGAGTGGTAGTTTATCCGGCCTTGCCCGAAGGCCGGAGCGACCGGCTACCGCCACGCGCTCACCGACGTCGCAGGAGACGCTCATGGTTCCACCGCGCGCCCGGACGCTTCGCCCGGTTCCGGACAACGAACCCCGGATCGTATTCCGCACCATCCACGGCTACCGACGCGCTTTCCGCCTGGCCGGCAGCGGTCCTGCCCTCTTGCTCGTCCACGGCATCGGTGACGACTCCTCGACCTGGCAGGACGTCATCCCGCACCTGGCGGAGAAGTACACCGTGATCGCGCCCGACCTGCTCGGTCACGGCCGGTCCGACAAGCCGCGCGCCGACTACTCGGTCGCGGCCTACGCGAACGGCATGCGCGATCTCCTGTCGGTCCTGGGAGTCGAGTCGGTCACCGTGATCGGTCATTCGCTCGGCGGCGGCGTGGCCATGCAGTTCGCCTATCAGTTCCCCCGTATGGTCGACCGTCTGGTGCTCGTCGCGTCGGGAGGGGTCACCAAGGAGGTCCACCCGGCACTGCGCCTGATCTCGGTGCCGATCATCAGCGAGGCTCTCAGGATCCTGCGACTTCCCGGAGCGATGCCGGCCCTCCGTGCCGCGGGGGTCGTGCTGAACCGGGTCAACGCGTCTCCGCTGCGGCCGGGCGCATTGCTTCACGACACCTCGGATCTGGTCCGCGTGCTGGGAAATCTGCCGGATCCCACGGCCTACGAGGCGTATCTGCGCACCCTGCGGGCCGTGGTGGACTGGCGTGGGCAGGTCGTGACCATGCTCGACCGCTGCTACCTGACGGAGAATCTGCCCGTTCAGTTGATCTGGGGTGATCACGACAGCGTTATTCCGATCGCGCACGGCTATCTCGCCCATTCGGCCATGCCGGGCTCGCGCCTCGAGATCTTCCGGGGCGCAGGCCATTTCCCGTTCCGCGACGACCCGCTCCGATTCCTGCAGGTGGTCGAGAACTTCCTCGAGACCACCGCTCCACTCGAATTCGACGAGGACCGCTGGAGAAGACTGCTCATGTCCGGCGTGAGCGAATCGCAGATCACCGGTGGCCCGGAGACCCGCATGGCCGTGTTGGGCGCGATGGGTTCCGACGAACGCAGCGCCACGTGACCGGCGCGGGCGGTCGCACAGCGGCCGACTAGCCTGGAGAAGTGCTGCTTCCGGACCTGATACCCGACCCCGTCGACGACGACGCACTGTTCGACGCGTTCACCACCTGGACGACGGATCGGGGTATCACACTCTATCCGGCCCAGGAAGAAGCACTCATGGAACTCGTGGCCGGCTCCAACGTCATCCTTGCCACACCCACCGGCTCCGGAAAGTCGATGGTGGCCCTCGGTGCGCACTTCTTCGCCCTCGCCTCCGGCAAGCGAACCTTCTATACAGCGCCGATCAAAGCGCTCGTCAGCGAGAAGTTCTTCGCCCTGTGCGACGTCTTCGGGGCCGCCAAGGTCGGCATGATGACCGGTGACGCGTCGGTCAACTCGGGTGCACCGATCATCTGCGCCACCGCGGAAATCGTCGCGAACCTCGCCCTCCGCGAGGGCGCGGAGTCGGACATCGGGCAGGTGGTGATGGACGAATTCCACTTCTACTCCGAACCCGACCGGGGCTGGGCCTGGCAGGTGCCGCTGATCGAACTGCCGCACGCCCAGTTCCTGCTCATGTCGGCCACTCTCGGCGACGTGTCCTTCCTGCAGAAGGACCTCACCCGTCGCACCGGCCGGCCCACCGTGGAGGTCTCCGGTTCCGAACGTCCGGTTCCGTTGACGTTCTCCTATTCGCAGTCCCCGATCGGGGAGGCCATCGAAGAGCTCGTCACCACCCACCAGGCACCGGTCTACGTCGTGCATTTCACCCAGGCAGCGGCTCTCGAGCGCGCCCAAGCACTCACCAGCGTGAACATGTGCACGAAGGCGGAGAAGGAAGCCATCGCCTCCGCCCTGGGCGGTTTCCGGTTCTCGACCGGATTCGGGAAGACTCTCTCGCGCCTCGTCCGGCACGGCATCGGCGTCCACCACGCGGGCATGCTGCCCAAATACCGCCGCCTGATCGAGAAGCTCGCCCAGGACGGATTGCTGAAGGTGATCTGCGGAACCGACACGCTCGGAGTCGGGATCAACGTTCCCATCCGCACCGTGCTGCTCACCGGACTCACGAAGTTCGACGGAACCCGGACCCGTCAGCTCAAGGCCCGCGAGTTCCACCAGATCGCGGGGCGAGCGGGGCGCGCCGGATTCGACACGATGGGCACCGTGGTCGTGCAGGCTCCCGAGCACGAGATCGAGAACGTACGAGCTCTGGCCAAGGCCGGAGACGACCCGAAGAAGCGCCGGAAGGTGCAGCGCAAGAAACCTCCCGAGGGCTTCGTGTCGTGGGGTGAGGGGACCTTCGAGAAACTGATCGCGGCCTCTCCCGAACCGTTGCAGTCGCGCTTCTCGGTGAGCAATTCGATGCTGCTCAACGTCATCGCCCGGCCCGGCAACTGTTTCGACGCGATGCGACATCTGCTCGAGGACAACCACGAACCGCGGCCTGCGCAGCGGAAGCACATCCTCAAGGCGATCTCGCTGTATCGGGGCCTGTTGCAGGCCGGTGTCGTGCAACAACTCGACGAACCGGACGAGTTCGGCCGCACCGCCCGGCTCACGGTCGACCTGCAACGCGACTTCGCGTTGAACCAGCCGTTGTCGCCGTTCGCGCTCGCCGCGATCGAACTCCTCGACATCGACTCACCCGGCTACGCCCTCGATGTGGTGTCGGTGATCGAGTCGACGCTCGACGATCCGCGACAGGTGCTCATGGCGCAGCAGCATGCCGCGCGAGGAGAGGCTGTCGCGCAGATGAAGGCCGACGGTATCGAGTACGACGAGCGCATGGAACTGCTCGAGGAGATCACCTGGCCCAAGCCGCTCGTCGACATCCTCGAACCGGCCTTCGAGACCTATCGCTCTGGACACCCCTGGGTGTCGGAGTTTCCGCTCTCGCCGAAATCTGTGGTGCGCGACATGATCGAACGCGCCATGACCTTCTCCGAGCTCGTCTCGCACTACGGGCTCGCCCGCTCCGAGGGGCTCGTCCTGCGGTATCTCGCGGATGCCTACCGGGCCCTGCGGCAGACGGTGCCGGATGTCGCCCGGACCGAGGAACTCGACGACATCACCGAATGGCTCGGGGAACTCATCCGGCAGGTCGACTCGTCCCTGCTCGACGAATGGGAATCGTTGACCCAACCCGGCGCCGAAGCCGACGGGCAGCAGATCGCCTTCGGCACCGATACCCCGCGTCCCCTGTCCGCCAACGAGCGCGCATTTCGCGTCATGGTCCGCAATGCGATGTTCAAGCGGGTCGAACTCGCCGCACGCAGACGCTGGGACGAGCTCGCCACGCTCGGGGACGGGCTCGAAGCCGAGGACTGGGAGGACCTGCTCGAGCTGTACTTCGAGGAGTACGACGAGATCGGCACCGGTCCCGATGCGCGTGGCCCGATGCTGTTCTCCGTCGAGACCGGGCCGGAACTGTGGCGGGTACGGCAGACTCTGCACGACCCCCAGGGCGACCACGGCTGGGCGCTGGTCGGCGAGGTGAATCTCGCAGAGTCCGATGCGGCGGGTGAAGTGGTCTTCGACGAGTTCGAGATCGTCGAGGGCTGATTCGCTGCAGGGCCGGAGCATCAGGGGCGGTAGCCTGGCTCGGTGAGCGAACCGACCGTGCAGCCCTTCCGCCTGGCCTACGTTCCGGGAGTAACCCCCGCGAAGTGGGTGCGGGTGTGGAACGAGCGGATGCCGGAAGTACCGATCGAACTGGTTGCCGTCGAGCCGACGGCCGGGGCGGATCCGCTGCGGGAGGATGCAGCCGATATCGCGCTGCTTCGCCTGCCGCTGCAGCGGGACGGCCTGTCGGTGATCCCGCTCTACACCGAGGTCTCCGTCGTGGTGGTGCCCAAGGAACATGCGATCGCGGCGGTGGACGAGGTGTCCGTCGCCGATCTCGCCGACGAGACGGTCCTGCATCCTCTCGACGACGTTCTGGATTGGGCCGCGTTGCCCGGCGAGGCCGCCTTCGAACGTCCCGAAACCACCGAGCAGGCCGTGTCCCACGTCGCGTCGGAGGTGGGCATACTCGTCACCCCGCAATCGCTCGCACGCCTGCATCACCGACGGGACCTGACCTATCGGCCCGTCGTCGACGCACCGGCTTCCCAGGTGGGTCTCGTCTGGATCGCCGACCGGACGACCGAACTGGTCGACGAGTTCGTCGGCATCGTTCGAGGACGGACGGCGAACAGTTCGCGGGGACGTCGCGAGGAATCCGACCCCGAGGCCGGAAGCGCCTCACGGCGCGGGGAACGAAAAGGTTCGGCTCCGAAGAAGCGGACACCGGAAGGGGGGACCGCCCGTCGAGGCGGCCCGAAGCGAACCGGTCGGCCGCGGCGCGGGCGCCGGTGAGCTCGGACCGTCAGGAGACCGGCCGGCAGGCCGGGGGGACGCAACCGCGGATAGTCTCCGCGAGGATGTGATAGTCCACGCCGCGAGGTGACGACGAGCGGAACACCAGACCGATCCGGCGGCCCGGTGCCGGATGCGCGAAGTGCGCGACATCGAGGTCGCCTCGTGCGGTTTCGACGGCGACGGCGGAGGCGGGAACGAGCGTGACCCCCAATCTCCCTGCCACGCAACGCACCACAGTGGACAGAGAGGTCGCGCGAGTGTCGCCGAGCGCGGGCCGCGCGTCGGCGGACCGGCACAGATCGAGTGTCTGGTCCCGTAGGCAATGCCCCTCGTCGAGAAGCAGCAACCGGGCATCACCGAGCGTCGAGACCGTCATGTCCGTGCGCCCGGCCAACTCGTGTCCGGCCGGGAGGACGAGAACGAAATCTTCTTCGTACAAAGGAACTTCGATCAACCCCGACACGTCGGTGGGCAAGGCGAGCACAGCTACGTCCAGGGTTCCGGCACGTAACGCATCGATCAGCCGGGCCGTCTGATCCTCGACGACCTGCAGCGCCAGCGTCGGCATCGTCTCGTCGAGCGCAGGCAGCACTTCGGGAAGCACGTACGGCGCGACGGTGGGAATCAACCCCACGCGCAACGGACCCGACAATCCGTCCGACACGCCCGCCGCCGCGTCGACGAAGCCGTCGGCGGCGTCGAGCACCACCTCTGCGTAAGGAAGCAGGCGCGCTCCCGAAGGGGTCACGAGTACGCGCCGGGTGCTCCGCTCGATGAGTTGGATCCCGAGGCCGTTCTCGAGGGCCGCCAGAGCTTGCGACAGCGTCGGCTGGCTGACCTCGAGGCGCGCTGCGGCCGTGCCGAAGTGGCGGTAGGTGGCCACTGCCACGAAGGCACGCAGCTGCGACAGGGTGGGCTGGTAACTCTGATCGGTCACGCCTATCAGTGTAGAGCTACCTATCGATTTTACCTTTCATAACTACCGAGGAGGTGTTCATCACTTCCGCGAGGAGTACTCACTGCGCGAGTGCGGCGCCTGTGGCCCGGCCCGCAGCGAGATCGGCCTCGTCGAGCACGACCTCGATCTCACCGCCGAACTCCACGCCCGGCGCGAGCGGAAGCCGATCTCCACTCCAGAAACGTCCCGGGTCGTACCAGTTGCTCCCCCTGTGTCGTTGCCGCAGCAACCCCATCTCCTCCATCGTCAACCCGACGACTTCCGCGCAGTACGCACTCTCGAGCCCCCCGGACGGAAGAGTGGATCGGCGACGACGCGGAAGCCGACCGGCGAACCACCGCCCCGTGAGCTTCGTCGTCGACGGGAACGGAGTCCCGTCCAACCGCGCGATGGTACGAAGCAGCTGATCCTCCTGCTGCGGTGTGACCGCCACCGAGATCTGCCGCAACCAGCCCCGCTGACCGTAACGCGCCCCCCAGACCTGCACCGCACTACGCAGATCGTGCAACTGGACGCCGCGTTGGTGCCGACCGGTCCACATGTCCGGCAGCGTCCGGCCCAATTCGGCGTGCCACATCAGCGGCGGCAGGTCGGCGAGCGCCACCGTCATCCCCACATGATTCACCGGCGCATTCGTCAACGTCCGGACCGCACGGTCCGCCGGCGTCGGACCTCTGAAGATCCAGATGTCGCCGGTACGGGTCGTCGCCACCGCCTCGTCGAGCGTGAGACGCGAACGCGCGCCGACGGTCCGGGCTCCCGAGGAAGTGTCCATGCCGTCAGCCTGCCACGTCTGCCGGGCGCTAGGGTCGTTCGCATGGCGCTGCGCGGTGGCAAGTGGTGGAAACTCGTCGGACTCGCCGGGCTCGTGGGTGTCGCAACGACGGGCGTGGTCGCCGCGCGCAACGAAAGACAGCGGCGGCACTACAGCCCCGACGAAGTACGCGCGGTCTTGCACGAGCGCTACGCACGGTCCCTCGCTGCACGTGACGGCAGCGCCGAGCTGGATCTCGCCGAAGTTCCCCTCGGGCCGAAGGAACGTATCAGCCGAGCGCTGCGGCGATTCCGGCAGCGAGCTCGGTGATCTGCTCGTCGGTCATCACGAACGCCGGCGAGATCTGCATCGCCCCCTGACCTGCGGCGCGTCCCGCGATTCCGTGTTGCCGCAGCGTCTTGACGAATTCGGCGGCTTCGGAGGGATCCGCGAGCTGTACTGCTGCCACCGCCCCGACACCGCTGCGCACCTCGGCCACCCGCGGGTGCGCCGCGAGGGGGGCGAGCTTCTCGTGGAGCGTCCTCTCGATCCGCGCTGCCTCGGCCAGCAGGTTCTCCCGCTCGAGGATGTCGAGGTTCGCGAGGGCGGCCGCCGCGGCAGCGGCATGACCGCCGTAGGTGTATCCGTGACGCCACCACACTCCACCGGCGAAGAACGGCTCGGCGACCTGCGGAGCGACGAACAACGCACCCATCGGCAGGTAGCCGGAGGTCATTCCCTTGGCGGTGGTGACCATGTCGGGACGCAGGTCGAACCGGGACGAGGCGAACCACGAACCGCCGATACGCCCGAATCCGGTGATCACTTCGTCGACGACGAACAGGATGTCGTGGTCGCGGCAGATGTCGCGGACTTCGGCGAGATAGCCCTCCGGCGGCAGGTACACCCCGCCCGCACCGATGACGGGCTCGCAGAAGAACGCCGCGATACTGTCGGCGCCCACGGCGTCGATCAGCTCGAGCAGCGCCTTGGCCTCGTCCCACGGAACCAGCGCGGTGTCGTCCCACAACCGGCCGTAACCCTCGCCGTTGGCGGGGAGGCCGGCGAGTGAGGTGCCACCGACATGCATGCCGTGGTAGGCCTTCTCACGCGAGACCAGCAGGCGTTTGTCCGGCTTGCCGACCTCCTGCCAGTAGCGGCGCGCGAGCTTTGCCGCCGAGTCCACCGAGTCCGATCCACCCGACGTGAAGAAGATCTTGCTGCCTGGCACGGGAGCGAGGGCTGCGAGCCGTTCGGCCAGTTCCACCGCGGGTTCGGAGGTGAGGTCGCCGAAATTCGAGTAGTGGGCAAGCTTGGCGACCTGCGCCGCGATCGCTTCGCCGATCTCCGTGCGGCCGTGGCCGACGTTGGCAAACCACAGCCCGGCGGTGGCGTCGAGGTAGCGATTACCGGCGTCGTCCCAGATGTATACGCCTTCTCCGCGCGCGACGACGAACGCACCGTCCCGTTCGATCGCGCCCATATCGGAGAATCCGTGCCACAACGCACCCACGACCCACTCCCGTCCACGACCGATCACGACATCCGCCATGGTATGCGGGCGAGACGGCCCTGGCGCCGAGACCGTGCGCCCGTCACCCTGGTCCCATGAACGATTTCCGCTTCTCCGTCAACATCTTCGAAGTCGGGTCTGCGGAGTCCTTCACCCGCTACTGCCGCGAGGTGGAGCAGGCCGGATACGCCGCGCTGTACGCGGCCGACCACCTCGGTGTCCCCGCTCCGTTCCCGGTCCTGGTGGCCGCCGCGGCGGCCACCGAGCGGCTGAGGGTGGGCACGTTGGTGCTCAACGCCGGCTTCTGGAATCCGGCTCTGCTCGCTCGCGAGATCGCGACGACCGACGTGCTCACGGGCGGTCGCCTCGAGGTCGGCCTGGGCGCGGGGCACATGAAGTGGGAGTTCGAGGCCGCCGGGATCGCATGGGAGCCTTTCGATGTGCGCGCGGACCGACTCGAGGCGACCGTGCTGGAACTGCGGCGCTCGTTCACCGAGCCCGCCTACGCCGAGCAGGCCGGGATGCGCGAGGCATTCGGTCTTCCAGCGCTCGGCCCGGTGCAGCGCCGCGGATTCGGCGGGCACGGCCCCCCGCTGATCGTCGGGGGCACCGGCAACCGGATCCTCGAGATTGCCGCGGCCCACGCGGACGTGGTGAGTGTCGCGGGTGTCTTCCAGATAGCCGGAAGGCCGCCGGGAACATTCCGCATCGCCACCGCGGCCGAGACCGACGAGCGTGTCGCCTTCGCGCGATCGCGGGCGGCGGAGCGCGTAGACGACATCGAGTGGCATACCTTGCTCCAGGCGGTCGTCGAGACGGACGACCGGGCGGCGACCGCCGCCGAACTCGCCGCCCGGTTCGATCGATCGATCGGCGCCGAGGATCTTCTCGACTCTCCGTTCGTGCTGATCGGCACGGTGGACGAGATGGCGCATCAGCTCGTGCACAGTCGGGACCGATACGGATTCACCCATTTCACCGTCCACGCCCCGTACAGGGAACTGTTCTCCGACGTGATCGCACGGGTACGCGCCCTGACGAGCTGAATTGCCGGGGCCGACAGCTCACCGGCCCGGCGTTTCGCTAGGCTGTCTGATCAGCATGTCCATCTCCCCCGCCCCGAATCGCCGCGAACTGCGCGCGGCACTGTCCGAGGTCTCGCTCCGCGACGAGAACCGGCTCCGCCGGCGCCTCGACCGGGCACGGGGAGCGGACGCCCTCGCAGACATCGCTGCAGAGATCGAGAACGCACGCGAGCGACTCGCCGCACGGGCAGCAACCGTCCCGGCGATCCGCTATCCCGACGACCTTCCCGTCTCCCAGCGCAAGGACGACATCGCCGCCGCGATCCGCGAGCACCAGGTCGTGGTGGTCGCCGGCGAGACCGGGTCGGGCAAGACGACGCAGATCCCGAAGATCTGCCTCGAACTGGGACGAGGGGTACGTGGCCTGATCGGCCACACCCAGCCGCGGCGCATCGCTGCTCGCGCCGTCGCCGAGCGCCTCGCAGAAGAACTGGACACCGAACTCGGCGCCGCCGTGGGCTACACCGTGCGGTTCACCGATCAGGTGACCGATTCGACCGTGGTCAAGCTCATGACCGACGGCATCCTCCTCGCCGAGATCCAACGCGACCGGTTGCTACGGCAGTACGACACCATCATCATCGACGAGGCACACGAACGCAGCCTCAACATCGACTTCCTGCTGGGCTACCTCGCTCAGTTGCTTCCACGTCGCCCCGACCTGAAGGTGATCATCACCTCGGCGACGATCGATCCGGAACGCTTCGCGCGGCATTTCGCCGCGGCCGACGGGACACCCGCACCCATTGTGGAGGTCTCCGGCCGCACCTATCCCGTCGAAGTCCGCTACCGTCCCCTGACCGTCGAGGCCGGAGACGGCCTGATCGACCGTGATCCCGTCGACGCGGTCTGCGAGGCCGTCGAAGAATTGCAGGGCGAGGGCGACGGCGACATCCTCGTCTTCCTCTCCGGCGAACGCGAGATCCGGGATACCGCCGACGCGCTCCGCGACCGCAAACTCCGCAATACCGAGATACTCCCGCTCTACGGCCGGTTGTCGGCCGCCGAGCAGCACCGGGTCTTCGCGCCGCACACGGGGCGGCGGGTGGTGCTGTCCACCAACGTCGCCGAGACGTCATTGACCGTCCCCGGGATCCGCTACGTCGTCGACCCCGGGACCGCCCGCATCTCGCGGTATTCGGTACGGACGAAGGTGCAGCGACTGCCGATCGAACCGATCTCGCAGGCCTCGGCGCGTCAGCGCGCCGGGCGGTGCGGTCGCGTCGCAGATGGCATCTGCATCCGCCTGTATTCGGAGGAGGACTTCGACAGTCGACCGGAGTTCACCGAACCGGAGATCCTGCGCACCAACCTCGCATCGGTCGTCCTGCAGATGACCGCGCTCGGCCTCGGCGATATCGAAGCATTCCCGTTCGTGGAAGCACCGGATCCCCGCGCGATCCGCGACGGTATCGCCCTGCTCGAAGAACTCGGTGCTCTCGAGCCCGCGAAGACAGGCGAGGGCCCGCGCCTGACCGCGACGGGTCGCGAGATCGCCCGGCTGCCCGTCGATCCGCGGATGGCCCGCATGATCGTCGAGGGCCATCGCAACGGGTGTCTGCGCGAAGTGCTCATCATCGTCTCGGCGCTGTCGATCCAGGACGTACGAGAACGCCCCGCCGAGTTCCAGCAGGCCGCAGACGAGAAGCATGCACGCTTCGCCGTGGAGGGTTCGGACTTCCTGGCCTTCCTCCGCTTGTGGGACTACCTGAAGGAAGAGCGTAAGACCCTCTCGTCGAGCCGGTTCCGCAAACTGTGCCGCGACGAGTTCCTGCACTGGTTGCGGATCCGTGAATGGCAGGACCTCCAGGGGCAACTCCGCCAGATCACCCTCACGATGGGGTGGGAAACGCACCACCGCGAGGTGGACCCCGACGACATCCACAAGTCGCTACTCGCCGGACTGCTCTCCCACATCGGCCTGCGCGAAGGCGACAAGCGCGACTTCCTCGGAGCCCGCGGCGCACGTTTCGCCGTCTTCCCCGGGTCGTCGCTGTTCAAGAAGCCTCCGCGTTGGGTCATGGCGGCCGAACTCGTGGAAACCTCGCGCCTTTGGGCGCGAATGGTCGCACGCATCGAACCCGAATGGGTCGAGAAACTCGCCCCGCACCTCGTCAAGCGCACCTACTCGGAGCCGCACTGGTCGACGCGCCGCGAATCGGCCATGGCGTACGAGCGCGTCACCCTGTACGGCATCCCCCTCGTCGCGCAACGACCGGTCCCCTACGGTCGCATCGACCCCGAGGTCTCCCGCGAACTGTTCATCCGGCATGCACTGGTCCAGGGCGAGTGGCGGACTCGGCACAAGTTCTTCCACGACAACCGCGCTCTGCTCGACGACGTGGAGGAGCTCGAACACCGGGCGCGGCGCCGCGACATCGTCGTCGACGACGAGACCCTGTTCGACTTCTACGACCAGCGGATCGGCCCTGAAGTCGTATCTGCCCGGCACTTCGACACCTGGTGGAAGAAGACCCGCCGCACGCAGCCGGACCTGCTGACGTTCACCCCGGAGAACGTCGTCAACCGCGATGCCGCATCGGTGCTCGAGGGCGACTACCCGGATGCCTGGCGCCAAGGCGAGATCCAGTTCCCTCTCACCTACCAGTTCGAGCCCGGAACGGAGGAGGACGGCGTCACCGCGCGCGTCCCCGTCGCGCTGCTCGCCAACCTCAAAGCCGTCGGTTTCGACTGGCTCGTCCCCGGCATGCGGACCGAACTCGTGACCGCCCTCATCAAGACGTTACCCAAACATATACGGCGACAGGTGGTTCCGGCACCCGACTTCGCTGCAGCGGCGCTGGCGTCGGTGACTCCGCGGTCCGAACCCCTCGTCAATGCGATGGCTCGCGAACTGTCGCGTCTGGGCAGGTGCACGATCGAGCCGTCGGATTTCGATCCCGCCGCGCTGCCCGACCACCTGAGAATGACCTTCGCGGCGGTCGACGAACGGGGCACCGTGCTCGGCCGCAGCAAGAGCCTCACCGCACTCCGGAAGAAGCTGGCCCCGCGGGTCGAGGCAGAAGTCTCGCGTGCGGCCGCGGGCACCGAGCGTCCCGCAGCCCTGGTGTGGACGGCCGAAACGCTCGGAAACCTCTCGCCCACCGTCACCCGGGAGGTCGCCGGACGGAAGGTCACCGGCTATCCCGCACTGGTGGCCGAAGACGGCGGTGTGGCGGTACGCGTGCTGAGCACACCGCAGGCACAGCAGAATGCGACCCGCCACGGCCTACGCGCCTTGCTCCTCGCATCGGCGCCGACGAAGTCCAAGGCCGTGACCTCGGGGCTGAACAACATGGAACGGCTCGCGCTCGGACGGAATCCGGACGGTTCGTTCGAGGCTCTCATCGAGGACTGCCGGGCCTGCGCAGTGGACGACATCGTTGCCGCGCACGGCGCTCCGGTGCGGACGCCCGACGAGTTCGAGCGACTGGCCGCCACCGTACGGTCACAACTACCCGGACGCGTCGCCCGACTGCTGAAGGCGATCGTGCCTGTACTCTCGCGCGCCCACGAAGTGGGAATCCTGCTCGATCGCATGAGCGGTGAAGCAGCCGACGACGTGCGCGAACAACTGAAGTCGCTGTTGTTCGCCGGGTTCGTTACCGAACTGGGTTCGCGTCGGATCGCCGATCTTCCGCGCTATCTTTCCGCGGCCGCTCAGCGCCTGGAGGCGTTGCCGGCCAGTGCACATCGCGACGCCACCGGAATGGATGTGCTCGATCGCGTCTACGGTGCCTACGACAAACTGCTCGCGCGTCTGCCGGAAGAGCGACGCACCGCGACCGAGGTGATCGAAATCTACTGGATGATCGAGGAATTGCGCGTGAGCCTGTTCGCGCAAGGACTCGGGACCCGAATTCCGGTCTCGGAGAAGCGCGTACTGAAAGCCATCGAGGCGATCAGGTAAGGATCCGGATCACCCCTCGGCGGCGACCCCGACCGCGACGTTCAGTCGTCCTCGGGGGTCCTGGACTTCTGATGTTCGCGCAGTTCGTGGATCTCGCGTTCGAAGTCCTCCGCCGAACTGAAAGAGCGGTAGACCGACGCGAAGCGCAGGTAGGCGACCTCGTCGAGATCGCGCAGGGGACCGAGGATCGCCAACCCCACCTCGTGGCTCGGGATCTCGGGAGAGCCCTTCGCCCGCACCGCATCCTCCACCTGCTGCGCCAGCTTGTTGAGCGCGTCGTTGTCGACGTCGCGGCCCTGGCAGGCGCGGGCCACCCCGCGCACGACCTTCTCACGGCTGAACGGTTCGGTCACGCCGCTGCGCTTGACCACAGACAGCACAGCCGTCTCGACGGTGCTGAAACGGCGCCCACATTCGGGGCACGCACGTCGGCGACGAATCGCGGCACCCTCGTCTGCCTCACGCGAATCGACCACCCGAGAGTCGGGGTGGCGGCAATACGGGCAGTACATCTCGGTTCCTTCGTCGCGCCCGTGAGGGTCGCGGCGTCGGCGGCGAAGCGACGCCTCCGGACCGGAACCGTCTCCACTCGCGAGTGGGCCGACACCGCCGCAACCACACGGTGTGGTGTGACTGACAGTGTTAGACAATACCCGGCTGTCCGATTCGGGCGCGGGTGGAGGGTCGGCGTGGGTCATGGCGCACCGTCATCCCCGAACGGGATCCGGTACCAGCAGACGGCTTCCGGCTCGCGCACCGGAAGCGCCCAGCGAGTTGAGTTCGGCGATCCTCGCCACCGTGACATCGACCGGGACGTCCGGATGCAGCCGAAAGGCCAATGCCTCGAGGGTCTCCCCCTCCTGCACGACTGCTACGGCGGTGCCGGCACTCTGCGAGATCACCTCTCCGGTCCGGACGTGAGCCAGCACGAGAAGCAGAGTGGTCGCGACCGCGGTGAGAAATATCGTGGCGGCCATCTGCCGCCAGGTCGTGCCTCCGGCACGACTGCGACCACGTGGGGCCACCGTCGACCGGCGATGAAGCGGCTCCCGGGACGAAGCGGCGACGCGCTGCCTCGTGCGCGCCGGAACACGAGCGGGACCAGGCAGCGAGGTCGCGGCGATCGGCCGGATGCCGCGGGTGACCCGGCCGCCGGTGCCCGTCGCCGCGACCCGCACTGCCGGGCCGACTCGAACTGCCACACCCGCCGGAATTGCCGTATCGATCCGAACCGCTCTGCTCATCGGAATCCTCCGTGTCGCTGTGCGTGGTCTGAAACCCGCCGAACACTCGATCACTTGTTCGAACGAAAGTCTGTTCGAATGTTCTATCACGAGTCACGCCCGTCGTCAGCCCCCATCGCAGGTGAATCTCGAACATCTGTTTGATATACGCGCGGGATCTCGATAGATTCGAAAGACAACTTGCAACCCATCCGACACTCGCCGCACGGAGGTCACGATGAAGGCGGACGCAGCATCCACAGCCCGCCGTGGCGGACCCACGACCGACGACCCCGCCGCGGGTCTCACCGAGCGTCAGCGACGCGTTCTCGAGGTCATCCGCGATTCCGTCAGCGAACGCGGTTACCCGCCGAGCATCCGCGAGATCGGCGACGCGGTCGGGCTCAACTCGACGTCGTCCGTCGCACACCAGTTGCGCACGCTCGAACGCAAGGGATTCTTGCGCCGGGATCCGAATCGCCCCCGCGCCGTGGACGTACGCGGCCTCGAGCCGTCCCCTGCGGGCGAGACGTCACCCGAGGTGGTTGCCACTTCCTCCGCCGACGAAATCCCTTCCGCAGCAATGGTTCCCGTTGTGGGCCGGATCGCAGCCGGCGGTCCGATCCTAGCCGAGGAAGCGGTCGAGGACGTCTTCCCCCTTCCCCGCGAACTCGTCGGCCAGGGCTCGTTGTTCCTGCTCAAGGTCGTCGGTGAATCGATGATCGAGGCCGCGATCTGCGACGGCGACTGGGTGGTCGTCCGGCAGCAGAATGTCGCAGACAACGGCGACATCGTCGCTGCGATGCTCGACGGCGAGGCCACGGTCAAGACGTTCAAGCGGGTCGACGGCGACGTCTGGCTCATGCCGCACAACCCGATGTTCGAACCGATCCCGGGCAACGACGCAGTCATCCTGGGGAAGGTCGTCACGGTGGTCCGCAAGATCTGATCCGCGGGAGTTCTCCCGACACGACGAAGCCGGGGTGGCCCCACGCTGTGTGGAGCCACCCCGGCCTCGTCGTACGCGCCTCAGATGTTGAGACCGCGCCCGATGACTTCCTTCATGATCTCGTTCGTACCGCCGTAGATCTTCTGCACGCGTGCGTCCAGGTACGCCTTCGCGACCGGATACTCACGCATGTAGCCGTAGCCACCGTGCAGTTGCAGGCACCGGTCGATCAGCTCGACCTGCTTGTCCGTCGTCCAGTACTTGGCCATCGCGGCCTCCTGGACGGTGAGCTTCTTCTCGTTCAGCAGCTCGATGCACTTGTCCACGAACACCCGCGCGAGCTGGGTCTCGGTCGCGAGCTCGGCGAGTTCGAAGCGCGTGTTCTGGAACTTGCCGATCGGCTTCCCGAACGCCTTGCGGTCGCGGCAGTACTGGATCGTGTCCTCGAGCACGCGCTCCATCGCAGCGGCCGCGACCACCGCGATGGCGAGACGCTCCTGAGGGAGGTTCTGCATCAGGTAGATGAAGCCCATCCCCTCCTGCCCGAGAAGGTTCGCTGCCGGAACGCGCACGTCGTTGAAGCTGAGCTCCGCCGTGTCCTGGGCGTCGAGACCGATCTTGTCGAGATTGCGCCCGCGCTCGAAGCCGGGCATGCCGCGCTCGACGACGAGCAGCGAGAATCCCTGGGCGCCCTTCTCCGGGTCGGTGCAGGCCACGACGATCACCAGATCGGAGTGGATACCGTTGGTGATGAAGGTCTTGGCACCGTTGAGGACCCAGTCGTCACCGTCGCGCACCGCGCGGGTCTTGATGCCCTGCAGGTCGCTGCCGGTACCCGGCTCCGTCATCGCGATCGCCGTGATGAGTTCGCCGGTACAGAACCCCGGCAGCCACCGCTTCTTCTGCTCCTCGTTGGTGAGTTCGAGCAGATACGGGGCGACGACGTCGTTGTGCAGCATGAAGCCGAGTCCGCTGAAGCCCAGACGCGTGGTCTCCTCGGCCATGATGGCGTTGTAGCGGAAGTCGTCCATCCCGCCGCCGCCGTACTCCTCCGGCACTGCCATGCCGAGGAAGCCCTGCGCGCCGGCCTTCTTCCACACCTCACGATCGACGATCTTGTCCTTCTCCCACTGCTCGTGGAAGGGGGCCACCTCTTGTTCGAGGAATTTCCGGTACGACTCACGGAAGAGATCGTGCTCGGGCTCGAAAAGGGTGCGTTCCATCTGCGCTCCTGTGTCCGACGTCGTTCGACATACTCACGGTATGCAGACGATCGCAGCGTGACGCTGACACAATCGAGCGAGTTTTGTGACCCGTACGACCCTTCCTCGGAATTCCGGTCAGCGCCGCACGTCGGCGAGTTTGCGCAGGATCGGATACGCGACGAGGATGCCGATCGAACCCCATGCGATTCCGCCGAGTGCAACCGACCCGATCGACAGGGTCAGATCACCGATACCGGCGACGAGTGCTGCGGCCGCAACGGTGAGGTTCACGGGGTCGGTGAAATCGACCTTCGCATCCATCCAGATCCGGACGCCGAGAATGCCGATGAGCCCGTAGAGCACCAGCGTCGCACCGCCGAGGACACCGTCCGGCACGGTGAAGACCAGCGCACCGAACTTCGGAGAGAAGGCGAGGACGACCGCAGTGACCGCTGCGACGGCGTACGCCGCGGTGGAGTACACGCGCGTCGCAGCCATCACGCCGATGTTCTCCGCGTAGGTCGTCGTTCCCGAACCGCCGCCCGCGCCGGCGAGAGTGGTCGCGAGGCCGTCGGCGATCAGGGCGTCGCCGGCCACGTCGTCGAGATTCTTGCCGGTCATCGCGGCGACAGCCTTGACGTGCCCGACATTCTCGGCCACCAGGACGACCACCACGGGCAGAGCCAACAGGACCACGGACAGCTCGAAGGTGGGGCCGCGCAGTTCCGGCAATCCGAACCAGGCCGCCTCTTTCATGGCGTCGATGCGTTCGGACGCGATCGCGCCGGTCAGTGCTGCGAAGACCCAGCCGACGATCACACCGACGAGGATGCCGAGACGGCCGAGCATTCCCGGTCCGACGACCGTCACGAGCAAGGTGACCACGAGCGTGACCGTGGCGACGAGAGGTTGCGCTTCGAACGATCCCGCGGCAGTCGGTGCGAGATTGAGCCCGATGAGGGCGACGATCGCTCCGGTGACCACCGGCGGCATGACCGCGTCGATGATGCGAGATCCTGCCGCCTTGACCAGCACACCGATCAGCGCGAGCACGACGCCGACGGCGACGATGCCGCCCAGCTGCGCCGCGGGGCCGGATCCGGCCGATGCGGTGAGCGGCGCGATGAAGGCGAACGAGGAGCCGAGATAGCTGGGCACCCGTCCTCGGGTGATGATCAGGAACAGCGCGGTTCCGATACCGGAGAACAGCAGCGTCGTCGTCACGGGGAAACCCGTGATCGTCGGAACGAGCAGGGTTGCTCCGAACATCGCGATAACGTGCTGCATCCCGATTCCCACGGTGCGTGGCCACGACAGTCGCTCGTGTGGCGCGACTACCGCACCGGGGTTGATACGACGTCCGTCGCCGTGCAGCGTCCATCCCAGGCCCGCGGCTGTGCGTCCGGCCCGCTTCACTCGTTCAGTCACGAGACGACATGGTAGGCCCCACCGCGCGCCCGGACGTCGCTACCCGGACGACGTGCCGCTCTCGAGGATGCCGACAATCGAATACAGCGTGAAGCAGACCGCACCCAGCCCCACCAGCACACGGGCGGCGATGTAGACCGACGGATCAGCGACTGCCGCCTCGAACACGAAGGCCGCGAGGAACAAGCAGGACGGTGCGGTGACGATCGGGACCCGCGGCACCCGGTTCGCCGACGCGAAGGTGCGGCGCCAGGCGAGAGCGAGCGGGCCCACCTTGCTGAGGTACAGCACGACGCGACCGGCCACTCCGTCGGCTTCCGCTGTTGTGCGACCGCTCCCCGCCGCCGCACCTGCACGTGCGTCGCGGGCCACGAGCCCGAGGACGGCGACTGCCGGAGGACAGTGCGCCCGGCTGCGCCGACGACCCATCGCCGACCTCGGCGACCGTTGCAATCCTGGGCACCATGACGCACGTGACGCCGCCGCGGTCGGGATCGGCTTCTCCGGATGGATGGGCAGCGAACGCACCATTTCAACCCGGGTCGAGGGCACGATCAGGAACATCGTCAATCCATCTGCGCGCTATACGATTCCTTCCCGAAGAGCACTCGGCCCGAGTATCGTTGCCAGAACCGGAGTTCGAACGAGCGCGATCCCGCCACCCGGTTCCTGCTGAGGGACACATCGGATCTGCGAGAAGTCGTTACCTGTGGGCATGGGGCGTCCTACGCCCGTTCGGCGACGTATCACCGACTTACGACCACAGCTTCTCGACATCGCGGGCGTCCCGGCACGAGCGGCGTATGCAGCCGGGCCTCCCGAAAACGCTGATCCGCAAAACCACGTCCGGAAGCACTACCCGACCGAATCCATGGAGGACCGATGACATTCGAGAACCGCCTCGCCTGTGTAATCGCTGCAGACGGCACCATCGCACGCGGCTACCTGATCGGGGAGTGTGAGTTGGTCGGGGAGAACGAATACATCTTGACCTGGAAGGTCCCACTGCAGGGGGAGGCAAAGACCAACTTCGCGGGGACCATCGGCAGCGCGCTGGCCGAGCCCGTCGAGCCGGGCCTCATCACGGTGTCACTGGACGAAGATCCGAACCGAATGAGGGTCCACACCTACGACGCCAGCGGAAAACCCGCTGCCCGCCCCTTCCACATCGCTTGCTTCCGCGATCACTGAACGGGCCGGCCCCGATACCCGACCGGGCGCGTCGCCTGTGCGACCGAGGGCTCCGATTCGAAGTCGGAAGCAGGCCGTTTCCCGCATCGCCTGCAGACAACGGAGTCCGGTGCTACCTCGGTACCCGGCGGGGTAGCCCCGCCCGGTGGCTCTCAGCCGGCCTGCGCAGGTGTTGTCCGGCCCGCGGAAGCACATGACGACTGGACCGAAGGGGTTTAGTGCGCGTGACGAAAACAATCGCTCGTGTGCGCTCATCGGACGTTCTGCTCGGCGCCTGGCTGCTGGTGATGGCAGGCTTCGTGGACGCGATCGCCTTCGTGGTGTTGCAGGGCAGCTTCGTGGCGTTCATGTCCGGCAATACGACAATCCTCGCCTCGTCGACCGCGACCGGTCACTGGTCCCTTGCGGGCCTGTCCGCCCTGCTGATCTGCCTGTTCTTCGCGGGATGCCTCACCGGAGCCGCCATCGTACGGTGGCTCAGGTCGGCAGCCCATCGGGTGCTGATGGCGTCGATCGCCCTCGCGACCCTGGCGGGTGCGATCGTGGCGAATACGGCATCGGCATGGTCGGGAGTGCTGATGCTCGCGGTCGTGGGGGGACTGACCAATTCGGCACTGGCAACGAACACCGACGTTCATGTCGGCCTGACCTACGTGACCGGCACCCTGGTCAAGGCCGCCCACCAACTGGTGGCCGACATCCGCACCGCGCATCCGTGGAGCTGGCTCGCCACCATCGGCTACTGGTTCATCTTCGCTGTCGGCGCGACCCTCGGAGGCCTCGCCTTTCACCGGCTCGGCACAGCAGCACTATGGATCGCGGTCGGCTTGGCTGCGGTTGCGTGCGCCCTACCCTCCCGAGCCGAGATCACCGGAGCACCGATCCGCGCGAAGGCCGGCGCCCCACCATCGAGCACGCCGACGACCGAACCCCCACAGCATCCCTGACACTTCGGGGCATTCAACCGGCTCCCTGCCCCCCGCCTGTTCGAGGACGGAGACACCGAGACGGGCATGAAGTCGGCAGCGCGGGTCTTCACCGAAATCCCTTGCTGTGAACTGATTCTCGGATTCAGCTGTTGCGTTCCACGGGCCCACCCAGATAGCGCAGAGCCGCAGCGCGCGCCGCCGCCGGGTCGGCGGTCTGCAGCACGGCCTCCGCAGCCGATCGGCACTGGTCGATGCTCACCGACGCGAGGCGCGCACCCACGAAGGTGATCGCCGATGCGGCACACGACAGTGAGGTCACCCGCATTCCTGCCAGTACGCACGCGAGCAGCGGGTCGGCGGCGGCTTCACCGCACACCCCGACCGGCTTCCCGACCTCCGCACCAGCGCGTGCGGCGCATGCCACCAGATCGAGGACGGCCGGCTGCCAGGGGTCGGTGAGTGCGGCCAGCTGCGGCGACATGCGATCGGCCGCCATCGTGTACTGCGCCAGATCATTGGTGCCGATCGACAGGAAATCCAGGTGCTCGAGGATCCGGTCCGCGAGCAGCGCTGCGGACGGCACTTCGATCATGGCTCCGGGTGAGAGTCCACGCTCGCGCACCTTCACGGCGAACTCCGCAGCCTCGGACACAGTCGCCACCATCGGTGCCATCACCCACGGGTGAGCACCGGTGCGCGATGCGGCCTCGGCGACCGCGTCGAGTTGCCGATCGAGCACACCCGGCGCCGAGGCGGTGATCCGGATACCGCGGACTCCCAGAGCCGGATTGGCCTCCTCGGGGTGGTTGGCGAAGCGGAGCGGCTTGTCGGATCCGGCGTCGAGGGTCCGCAGGACCACCTTCCGACCCGCGAAAGTCTCGAACACTTCCGCATAGATGTCGGCCTGCTCCACGACGGTCGGTTCCGTATCGCGGTCGAGGAAGCACAGTTCGGTGCGAAAGAGTCCGATTCCCTGCGCCGGGGTCTGCCGTGCCGCGCGGGCACCTGCACCGTCCTGGACATTGGCGAGGATCTCGACCGGATGACCGTCCAGGGTGGCACCGGGCCCCACCCAGCCCGCGACACGCTCACGCTCGACGCGATCCCGCTCGACTTCGGCGGCCGCCTGGGTGCCGTCCGGAGCGATCACGATTCGCCCGCTCGCACCGTCGACCAGCACCGCGGTCCCCGTCGGAACGTCGTCGAGACCGGCGACTGCGACCACACACGGGATGCCGAGCTGACGCGCGATGATCGCGGTGTGACTCGTAGGTCCACCGAGAGAGGTGGCGAGCGCGACGATCAGAGAGGGATCGAGGCCGGCGGTGTCGGCGGGTGCGAGATCGGCCGCCAGGAGAACGGACGGCTCGCCGGGCATCTCGAGACCGGGCTCGGGTTCGCCCTGCAACTCGGCGATCACGCGGTCGCGGATGTCGCGGAGGTCCGTGACACGCTCCGCCTGCAGACCGCCCATCTTCTCGAACAGCGCCGCGAACCGGTCGGTGGCAGCGACGGTAGCGCCCACCGCATCGGTGCCGGATCGGATCTTCGTCGCGGCGGCTCCGCGCCACGCACGATCCTCCGCGAGCACCGCTGTGGCCTGGAGAACCTCGCCCGCGGCACCCGCCGTACGAGAGGCACGGTCCCGCAACCTTTCGGCGACGGCCTTCGCAGCGTCCTCGAATCTCCCCACCTCGGCCTCGCGGGCCGTGTCGGGGATGGAGGTGCCCTCGGCAGGGATGACGGGACGGGCGACGGGGCGGATCACCGGCCCGTATCCGATTCCGGGAACGACAGGCGTGCCGTGCAGGGCTAGTGCCGACTGCTCCATGGAAATCTCCTCACAACGGTAGTTCGATGTGATCCAGATTACGCGGTAGCCTTGACATGTCAACGCATACGGGCGGAAAACAACATAAACCCACATTTATTTCCCACGAACCGGGTACCCTCAGGAGTGACGGTGTACGCAGAGGAACGACAGCAAGCGATCGCAGCGCTCGTGGCAGCCCGCGGGCGGATGTCGGTCACGGCTCTCGCCGACCGCTACGGCGTCACCACCGAGACCGTGCGACGCGATCTCGCCCATCTCGAACGACTCAACCTCGTACGAAGGGTTCACGGAGGTGCGATCCCGTCCGCTGCACTCACCGTGGCCGAGCCCGCCCTCTCCGAGCGCGAACACACACGCGCCGAGCACAAGGACCGGATCGCGGCTGCGGCGACGTGTTTCCTGCCCCCCTCGGGAGGGAGCGTGCTCCTCGATGCGGGCACCACCACAGGCCGGATCGTCAGCGCATTGCCACCCGAGAGCGAACTCACCGTCATCACCAACTCGGTGCCTATCGCCGCCCGCCTCGCCGTGATGAGTGCGGTGCAATTGCACCTGCTCGGCGGGCGCGTCCGCGGGATCACTCAGGCCGCGGTGGGCGCCGAGGTCCTGGCCACCCTCGCGACGATGCATGTGGACGTCGCGTTCATCGGCACCAACGCCTTGAGCATCGACCACGGCCTGTCCACCCCCGACGCCGACGAGGCCGCAGTCAAACGAGCCATGGTGCACACCGCCGACCGAGTGGTCGTCGTCGCCGACTCGTCGAAGGTCGGACGACGGAATCTGCTGAGTTTCGCGTCGCTCGAACCGATCGACGTCCTCGTCACCGACACCGACCTCGACGAGACCGACTGTCGACAACTCATCGAACACGGAATCGAGGTGGTGACGGCATGATCGTCACACTCACAGCCAATCCCAGTCTCGATCGGACGGTCGAACTGACGGGCCCGCTCGAACGTGGAAGGGTGCACCGCACGGAACGATCGACCGTCGATCCCGGTGGCAAAGGAATCAACGTCGCCCGGGTGCTTCACTCCGCGGGGAGCGACGTGCTCGCCGTCCTTCCGGCCAACGTCGGCGATCCACTGATCGCTGCGCTCGGCGGACAAGGAATCGCCTATCGTGCCGTGCCCACCTCGGGACCGACACGCAACAACATCACCATCGCCGAACCCGACGGCACCACCACAAAACTCAACGAACCCGGAACTCCGTGTACCGGAAGAGCATTGGGTGAGCTTCACGCAGCACTGCTCGAATGCGCGCAGGATGCCGCATGGACCGTCCTGTCGGGTTCCCTTCCACCCGGCATCCCCGAGTCGTGGTACGCCGACCTCGTCGGCGCTCTCCGCAGTCTCGGATGCCGCGTCGCCGTCGACACCTCCGAGGGGCCACTGCTCGCCCTCGCCGAGCGGTTCCCCGAGGCGGCCCCGGACGTCGTCAAGCCGAATTCCGACGAACTCGCCCAGCTCACGGGTACGGACGCCGGCGAACTCGAAGCCGGTGCCGCCGCAGGAGATGTCACCGCGGTGGTCGAGGCAGGCAGGGTGCTGGTCGGCCGCGGCGTCGGAACTGTCCTCGCCACCCTGGGAAGCGCAGGCGCCGTTCTCGTCACCGATGCCGGGGCATGGCGCGCAACCTCCGCCGAGGTCACGGTCCGTAGCACGGTCGGCGCCGGCGACTCGTCGCTCGCCGGATATCTCCTCGCCGAGCAGACCGGCCTCGAACCCCCCGAACGCCTGCGACTCGCGGTCGCCTACGGCACCGCCGCCGTCGCACTTCCCGGAACCGCCCTTCCCACTCCCGATTCCGTCGACCCCTCCCACGTACACGTGACCGACATCCATCCCCGACCCCGAGCGCTCCCCACCCACTCGTAAGACTCCCCGCCCACTCGTAAGGCTCCCCACCCACTCGTAAGGAACGTCATGTCCGACACCACCTCCGGCTCCGCAGGCGGTTCCGCGATCATCGGCACGGAACTCGTTTCGCTCGATACCGACCTGGGAACCGACAAGAACTCCGTCATCGCCGCGCTTGCCGCGCGCCTTACTGCGACCGGCCGCGCCTCGGACGCCGACGCGCTCACCGATGCCGTCCTCGAACGAGAGGCGAAATCGGCGACCGGCCTTCCCGGTGGCATCGCGATCCCCCACGCCCGCAGCGCAGCGGTCACGACACCGTCCCTCGCTTTCGCACGGCTGTCTCCGAAGGCCGATTTCGGAGCACCCGACGGACCGGCCGATCTGGTCTTCCTCATCGCCGCACCGGAAGGCGCCGGCGGAGACCATATGAAGCTGCTGACAGCGCTCGCGCGTGCACTCGTCCGTCCGGACTTCGTCGCGTCGCTACGCACGGCCTCGTCCGCAGAAGAAGTTATCGCGCTGGTCGAGGACGTTCTCCCACCGCGACCGGCTTCTCCGGGCTCGGGGGCGTCCTCTGCGCCCGCGACGCCGGCGGCCGCCGCTGCCGAGCCTGCCGCCTCACCCCCGCAGGGCACGGAGCAGCCCGATGTCAACCGCACGATCGTGGCGGTCACGGCATGCCCGACCGGCATCGCGCACACGTACATGGCCGCCGACGCACTGACCGCAGCCGGTGAACGCGCAGGCGTGACCGTGCGAGTCGAAACCCAGGGGTCGAGCGGCAGCACCCCACTGCCCACCGATGTGATCGCCGGTGCCGACGCCGTCATCTTCGCCACCGATGTGGGAGTCAAGGGCCGCGAACGGTTCTCCGGAAAGCCCGTCATCGCATCGGGTGTCAAGCGAGCCATCAACGAACCGGACACCATGATCGCCGAGGCTCTGCACGCTTCCACCGATCCGGCGGCACGGACCGTCGAGGCCGCCGCGTCGGGCACCTCGACCGGCGACACCGACAACAGCGGAGAACTCGGCTGGGGCACCCGACTGCGTCAGATCCTGCTCACCGGCGTGAGCTACATGATCCCGTTCGTCGCCGCAGGCGGCCTGCTCATCGCCCTCGGTTACCTGCTCGCAGGTCCCGATATCAGCGACTCCGCTGCCGACATCGTGCTCGACAACACGCTCACCAACCTGCCGGCGGGCGGACTCGGCACCTATCTCGGTGCGGTTCTGTATCAGATCGGGTCGCTGGCGTTCTCCTTCCTCGTCCCGGCGCTGGCCGGTTACATCGCCTTCGCCATCGCCGACCGTCCGGGCCTCGCACCGGGCTTCACGGCAGGTGCGGTCGCCGTCTTCGTCGGAGCCGGCTTCATCGGCGGTCTCATCGGTGGCCTCATCGGCGGCTTCGCCGCACTGTGGGTCGGGCGCATCCCGCTGCCCGCCTGGGCCCGGGGCCTGATGCCGGTGGTGATCATTCCGCTGCTTGCGAGCCTGATCGTCGGTGGGCTCATGTTCCTGCTGCTCGGCCGTCCACTGGCCGCGATCACGACGGGTCTGACCGACTGGCTCAACGGACTGTCCGGCGGATCCGCGGTGTTCCTCGGGGTCATCCTCGGCCTGATGATGTGCTTCGACCTCGGAGGTCCCGTCAACAAAGCGGCCTATGCCTTCGCCGTCGCGGGTCTCGACGTCGCCAACACCGCATCTCTCGAGATCATGGCCGCGGTGATGGGGGCCGGTATGGTTCCCCCGCTCGCCATGGCACTGTCGTCGCTCCTCCGTCCGGGTCTCTACAGCCCGGCCGAACGCGAGAACGGCAAGGCTGCCTGGTTGCTCGGCGCGTCGTTCATCTCCGAGGGCGCCATCCCGTTCGCGGCCGCCGACCCGTTCCGGGTGATCCCTTCGATGATGCTCGGCGGCGCTGTGACCGGCGGCATCGTCATGGCTGCCGGGGTCACCCTCACCGCTCCGCACGGCGGACTGTTCGTCCTGTTCGCCATGGACCACGTCGTGTGGTTCCTGATCGCACTCGCGGCCGGCACGGTGGTCGCGGCACTCGCGGTCACGATCGCCAAGTCCGTAACGCGCGCCACCGACGCGCCGGCCGGCAGCGCGAACCCTCGACCGGTAGCCGCACAGTCCTGATCGACTCCCCAGCGCTCGTCGTCCCATCACGAAGGAGATTCACATGCCCAGCACCACGGTTGCCGTCGGTTCGTCCATCGGCCTCCATGCTCGTCCCGCAGGGATCATCGCCGAGGCCGTCGTCGAGGCGGGCGTACCGGTCACCCTGGCGGTGGACGGGGGCGAACCGGTCGACGCCGGTTCGGCCCTGATGATCATGACCCTGGGCGCGGAACAGGGCACACCGGTGACCGTCTCGTGCGAGGACGACGCGGTTCTCGCGCAGGTCGCGGAGTTGGTGGCAGCGGATCTGGACGCCTGACCTCACCGACGTGTACGGCGACGCACGAGGAAACCGATTGCGACCACTCCGGCCGTCACCCCGATAACCGCGAGCGCCGGTGCCGCGGACGACATCTCGTCCGCGGCACCGGCGTCGTCGGCGCCGAACAGGTCGGTCACTCCGCGATGGATCAGGATCGGCGGGTTCTCTCCCGGTGCCCCACCACCGGCAGCGCCTCGCTCGGAGGCGGTGAGCAGGTCACCCGCGGCTGTGAACGCCACTGCTTCGCCCTGCGGCGTGTCGGGCACCGGGATGCGGAACCGGGGACCGGCGACCAGCGCGGCCGCGAGATCACCGTCCGGCACGTGGAACAGATAGACGTCGGTGTAGGTGCGGACCGCGGCCACCGTCCCGTCCGCACTGAGGGCACCCCCGGTGATCAGCGTGGACGAGGCGCCGGGGATGGGTCCACCGGGAGTCTCGGACGGACCGAGTACCAGGCTCCCGACCTTCTCGAGCGACGCGGGCCCCGGACTGGGAAGCTCGCCGATCGTGAGTCCGCGGGCAGGCCGATACACATTGCTCGCCCCGAACAGCGCCTTGGTCACGATCACCGGTTCCCCGGTGGCCGAGACGAGTACGGCCTCGGCGTCTCGCGGGCCGTCGGGATAGGTCAACCGGTGCAGTTCGCCCTGCCCGGTATCGGGATCGAGAGAGATCAACGCGATCGTCTCGCGAGCCCGGCTGTTGTCTCCGACATCCCCCAGCCACAACCGCCCGTCGGGTCCTGCGGCGAGATCCTCGACGTCGTACGGATCGACGGGAGACGCGATCCGTTGCAGCACGGAGCAGTCCTCGGCGAGTTCGACGATCCGCTCGTCCTCACCTGCGTCGGGAGTCGCGAACAATCGCGAACCGAGCGAAACCAGGCCGGACAGTTCGGCCAGTGCGGGATCGCCCGGAGTACACAGTGTCTCGGCCGGAACGTCGGCGACCGGGATCTCGGTCTCGTCCGCCGCAGCAGGCGAGACGGGGACGAAGGCCGCGACGGCAGCGAGCAGCACCGCCCGGCGCACGACCCGCATCAGGCCGCGAAATCGACCAATGCCGATGCCAGTGCCGTCGGCACCTTGGCATGCACCCGCGTGCCGTCCACCTCGTGCTCGGACGACAGGATCTGCCCGTCGGTGTGGATACGGGCAAGCAGATCACCGCGTGTGTACGGCAGGAGCAGCTTCACCTCGACATCCGGATCCTCGAGCAGAGATGCCAGATGGGCCCGCAGATCGTCGATACCTTCCCCGGTGTGGGCGGAGACGAACACGGCGCCGGGGATCAGGCCACGCAATTGCGTGAGGGTAACCGGATCTGCAGCGTCGATCTTGTTCACGACGATCAACTCCGGCGGTGGTGGCGCGTCCGATTCGCGCAGCACCTCGGTGATGACCTCGCGGACCGCCTTGATCTGTTCGGTGGGCAACGGGTCGGAACCGTCGACGACGTGCAACAGCACGTCGGCATCGGCCACCTCCTCGAGCGTCGAGCGGAACGCCTCGACCAGCTGGGTCGGAAGGTGCCGGACGAAGCCGACCGTGTCGGTCAGCACGTACTCGCGTCCGTCGGGCAGGTTGGCGCGGCGAGTGGTCGGGTCGAGCGTCGCGAACAACGCATTCTGTACCAGCACCCCCGATCCGGTCAGCTTGTTGAGCAGGCTGGACTTGCCGGCATTGGTGTAACCCACGATCGCCACGGACGGGACCCGGTTGCGCAGGCGCCGAGTGCGCTTCGTGTCGCGCGCGGCCTTCATAGCCTTGATCTCGCGACGCAGTTTCGCCATCCGCTCACGGATCCGTCGTCGGTCGGTCTCGATCTTCGTTTCACCCGGGCCACGCAGGCCCACACCGCCGTTGCTTCCGGCGCGACCACCGGCCTGACGCGACATCGACTCGCCCCAGCCGCGCAGACGCGGAAGCATGTACTCCATCTGGGCGAGCGAGACCTGCGCCTTGCCCTCCCTCGAGGTGGCGTGCTGCGCGAAGATGTCGAGGATCAGCGCGGTGCGGTCGATGACCTTGACCTTGACGACCTTCTCCAGGGCGGTGAGCTGGGCAGGAGTGAGTTCACCGTCGCAGATGACGGTGTCGGCGCCGGTTGCCAGCACGATCTGCCGGAGCTCATCGGCCTTGCCGGAACCGATATACGTGGAGGCATCGGGCCGGTCGCGACGCTGAACGAGACCTTCGAGTACTTCCGAGCCCGCGGTCTCGGCGAGTGCGGCCAGTTCGGCCAGACTCGCTTCGGCCTGGGCCGCCGTGCCGCCCGTCCATACCCCGACGAGCACCACCCGCTCGAGCCGGAGTTGTCGGTATTCGACCTCGGTGATGTCTTCGAGTTCGGTGGACAGACCGGCCACACGCCGCAATGCGCTACGGTCTTCGAGTTGCATCTCGCCGACGGACGGATCCTCGGCGGTCCAGCCTCCGGACGCGTCGTACGCGCCGGAAGAGCTGTCGTCTGTGTCTGCGCGGGGGGTGCGCTCTGTGTTCGTCATACACCTCCATGGTGTCACGAAGCCCGAATCGGTGCATTCGAGTTTTTCTGCCCGTTGCTCACGGCATGTCGCGAGGGCAGCACGCGGACGGGATCAGTTGGGCGCCGACCACCATGTCTCGTCGATCTCACCGGCCGCGACGAGCACCGACGGTCCCCGTAGCCAGGCCCGTCCGTCCTCGATCCGCACCTCGACCGAACCACCGGGAACGCGGACACGCACCACCCCGTCGGACACGCCGTCGAAGCGCAGGGCCGCAGCGGCGGCCGCCACCGTGCCGGTGCCGCAGGAGCGGGTCTCCCCCACTCCGCGTTCGTGGACCCGCATGTGGACGGTCCCGGACGCAATCGGTGTCAGGAACTCGATGTTGACCCCCTGGGGGAAGAACCCCGGATCGAACCCGGGGGAGGTGAGATCGAGACCCGCCAGGCTCGCCTCGCTCAGATGCGCGTCCACGCACGCCAGGTGCGGGTTGCCGACGTCGATCCCGAGGCCCGGGTAGACCCGCCCGTCGATCGTCGCGGCCGACTCGCCCAGAACGCGCACCGGCCCCATGTCCACGGTCACCTCACCCAGGACCGGTCCCGTCTCGTGGACCTGCACGGGTTTGCCACCTGCCCGGCTGCCGACCACGAATTCGCGTCGGCTCTCGAGCCCGTGCGCAGTGAGATAGTGCGCGAAGACCCGCACGCCGTTGCCGCACATCTCCGCGATGGATCCGTCCGCATTGCGGTAGTCCATGAACCAGTCGTCCGCATCGGTGCCGCCGGGAAGTTCCTCGAGCACCCCGGCCGAGACCAGCGCACCGGCGCGCGCGACCCGGAGCACGCCGTCGGCTCCGAGTCCGCGCCGCCGATCGCACAGGGCTGCGATCCGGTCGGCGTCGAGGTTCAGGCGCGCGGCGGGATCGGGAAGGATCACGAAATCGTTCTCGGTTCCGTGCCCTTTGCTGAACTCCATGGGCGATACCTTATCGGGCAGGTGGGGCAGACGATGTCCACGCGTCCTGCACGAGTCGCCGGGCCGAGCCGAGCAGATCCGGATCAGCGCCGTCGAGCCAGTGGATGCGCGGATCGCGGCGGAACCACGAGCGCTGACGCCGGACGTAGCGCCGCGTCCCGACGAACGTCCGCTCCCGCGCCTCGTCGAGGCTGTACTCGCCGTCGATGTACGCCAGGACCTGCGCATAGCCGATGGCGCGAGGAGCGGTGACACCCTCACGCAGACCGGCCCCGGCCAGCTCGTGCACCTCCTCGACGAGACCGCGCTCGAACATCAGGTCGGTGCGCCGCGCGATGCGTTCGTCGAGTTCACCGGTGGCTCGGTCGACACCGAGGATCACCGTGCCCCAGCGGGGCTCGCCGATCGTCGGCTGCGACGCCGCGAACGGTTCGCCGGTCAATTCGACGACCTCGAGCGCACGGACCATGCGCCGACCGTCGGTGGGCAGGATCGTGGCCGCGGCGGCAGGATCGGCGCGTTTCAGCGCCTGATGGATCGCGGCGAGGCCGTCGGACTCGAGCACCGCCTCCCATTTGGCCCGCACCCGAGGATCCGTTGCAGGAAACTGCCATTCGTCGAGCAGCGCCTGCACATACATCATCGAGCCGCCGACGACGATCGGGACACGGCCGCGCTCGCGGATCGCCTCCACATCGGCGGTCGCTGCCCGCTGGTACCGGGCGACGGTCGCCGTCTCCGTGACATCGAGGACGTCGAGTTGATGGTGCGGAATCCCGCGACGCTCCTCGAGTGAGAGCTTCGCCGTCCCGATGTCCATTCCCCGGTACTGCTGCATTGCGTCGATGTTGACGATCTCGCCGCCGAGCGCCTCGGCCAGATCGAGCCCGAGATCGGACTTACCCGTGGCCGTGGGCCCCACCACCGCAACCGGCCGGGGCAGGTCGGCGCCGAGGGAGCGAGCCTGCCCGCCGGTGGATGTCTCCTTCATGGCGTCCAGATCCCCACGTGATATCCGACCCCGTACGGCGCGGCAGAGTAGCTGACGGAAGCCGACCGAGGCCGGCCGGTGAAGGCTGCCGCCAGCACGTGCCACGCGGCGCGTCCGGCGAGCTCGATCTCCGCGCACAGGCCGGGGTCGAGCACCCTGAGCGCATCCGGATCGCCGGCGGCGAGCGCGGTCGCCAGCGCCGCCTCCACCTCCCCGGACCTCGGATCGTATGCGCCGGGTGCCTTGGCGGTGAGCGTCGCGGCTCCGTCCGCTACGACGAGCAGTGCCCGCGGCAGGTCGTCGCCGTCGAGGGCCGCGCGCAGATCGTGGCCGAGCTCCGCGCAATGCGAAGCGTCCGAGTCGGTGGCGATCACGTGGGTGGTCACCCGAGTGCGAGGTGCCGTACGGTCGCGGATCCAGCCGGCCACCAGCGCCGCCAGCGGCAGCGCAGGGTCGGGTTCTCCCGCGGCCTCGGGTCCGAGCTGCACCCGGACGTCGACGCCGAATCCCTTGAAGGTTCCGCACGCGGTGGACGGAACGATCTGCCCGGCCGTCCCGGCACCGACGACGATCCATTCCGCAGCGCCGGACAGGCTACGACCGACCTCGAGAACCGACTGTCGAAGGTCGTCGGTCTCGGCGGCAGCGAGACCGTTCAATTCGGGAACGAGCAGCGGTGGGGAGGGCACGAACGCCGCGGCGGTCAACACATCGGCAACCGTAGTCCACCGGACCCGGCGCCCCGCAGCGACATGACCTGTTTCAATAGTGGGCGGACACGATCGCGGAGCCCCGGGATCGACCTGCGGTAGAACCATGCGACCAGGCAGCCGTGCCGCGCGGCAGAGATGAGGTATCGATGAGCGACCCGAACGCACAGGACCGAACGGGCGAACCGACGCAGGACCGGACCCCGCGTCCCGGCCCCACACCCGGAGCCCGTGCTGCTGCAACGCCCGGCACCACCGCTACGGCACGAGACGGTGAGGGCTCGACCACAGCGCCCCCCAAGCCGCACCCCGTGGCAGCCCACACGCATCCGCATGCTCCCGCGGTGCCCGCAAGCGATCCGAGCCTCTTCGGACGCGTGGACGAGGACGGCACTGCCTGGGTCCGCACGAGCGAGGGTGAGCGGTGCATCGGTTCGTGGCAGGCAGGCGACGCCGCCGAAGGGCTCGCCCATTTCGGGCGTCGTTACGACGATCTCGCCACCGAGGTGGCGATCCTCGAGACGCGGCTGTCCTCCGGCACCGCCGACGTGAAGAAGACCCGGGCGGCGGCCGAGGCACTCGCCGAGTCGCTGCCGACGGCAGCGGTCATCGGCGACCTCGACGCACTCGCCGCCCGGCTCGAATCGATCATCGAACACTCCGAGGAAGCTGCGGCGCTCGCAAAGCAGGAGAAGGAGAAGCGTCGCGCCGAGAGCACCGCCCGTAAGGAGGCGCTCGCGGCCGAGGCCGAGACGATCGCCGCCGAGTCGACCCAGTGGAAGGCCGCGGGCGATCGGCTGCGCGAGATCCTCGAGGAATGGAAGACGATCCGCGGAGTCGACCGGAAGGTCGACGACGTGTTGTGGCGTCGCTACTCCAAGGCGCGTGAAGCATTCAACCGGCGTCGTGGAGCCCACTTCGCGGAACTCGATCGCGAGCGAGCGGCGGCGAAGAGCCGTAAGGAGGAGCTCGTCGTGAGGGCGGAAGAACTGCAGCACTCCACCGACTGGGGTGCCACCGCAGCTGCTTTCCGCGACCTGCTCACCGAGTGGAAGGCCGCCGGTCGCGCACCCAAGGACGCCGACGACCAACTGTGGAAACGTTTCAAGGGCGCCCAGGACGTCTTCTTCGCCGCCCGCAATGCCGCGAATGCCGAACGGGACGCCGAATACGAGGAGAACGCCCGCGCGAAGGAGGCGCTCCTCGAGGCGGCCTCGTCGATCGATCCGTCGGCAGATCTGGAAGGTGCCCGGGCACGTTTGCGCGAGCTGCAGGATCAGTGGGAGGCGATCGGCAAGGTTCCGCGCGAGCGTATGCACGATCTCGAAGGCCGTCTGAGGGCTGTCGAGAAGAAGGTGCGCGAGGCCGCGGACTCCGAATGGAGACGTACCGACCCCGAAGCCCTCGCCCGTGCGGCGCAGTTCCGTGAGCGGGTACGCCAGTTCGAGGAACAGGCCGCCAAGGCGACCGCGGCCGGCCGGCCCAAGGAAGCCGAGAAGGCCCTCGCGCAGGCAGCGCAGTGGCGCGAATGGGCCGACGCCGCAGAAGGCGCGGTCGGCGAACGCTGAATCTCTTTACGCAACGAGCCCCTCTCCGTACGGAGAGGGGCTCGTCGGTTCGGAGCCGGAGTGTCAGGATCCGGAGTCGTCGCGCATGAGGCGCGGACGTTCGTGCTGTGCGGTCACCTTTCGCAGCTCTGCTTCGGCCTCCAGATGGGCAGAAGTGCGCGCCCACACCACCCGAGCCCAATGAAAGACGATCACCATCACGGCGAACCATCCGATCACGAGACCGATACCCGGGCCCGCAGCGGACGACTCCACCGGCAGTGTCTGCCGCGACCAGATCGCCAGCATGCCGAAGACGATGGTCACCGCCGAACCGGCCAGGGCGACCCACGCCATCGCCCACTTGCGAGTGAGGAGCGCGAGAATCGAGCCGAGACCGGAGAAGATCACCGCGAACACCACGAAGAGACGTGACGGAAGACCGATCTCCTCGGTGGTCGCGTCCGGCGCGAACGACAGCACCTCCCACCCGTTGGCGGAACCGGCGTGGGGCAGGGTGAACGTTCCCAGCAGCACGAGGACCGCGATCGCGACGAACATCGCCCGGGCGCCCGGGTCGATGTCGCTTGCGACCTTCCGTTCGGCGGCTGCGAGTTCGGCGCGTATGTCACCGGCCTGATGGTCATCGTGCGGCTTGTCGGCGGTCATGCGTTGCATCCCATCTGTGACGGCAGCGGTTCCGGAACGCCGATGCTGGGCAGTCCGAGGCCGACACCGATCGGCGGAGTCTTGGGGAGCCGGCCCTGTTCGAAGTGGTCGCCGGCGCGGGTACGGCGGTGCGTGAGGACCGGAGTGTCCGCGACGAGGTGATGCGGCGCGGCGTCGCTGACGACGATCGTGATGATGTCGCCCGGACGCATCGCGGTGTCGATCGCACCCTCCGGACGGAAGTGCACGAGGCGGCCGTCGCGGGCGCGGCCGCTCATCCTGGCGGTCTCCGCGTTCTTACGGCCCTCCCCCGCCGCGACGAGGAGTTCGACCTCGGTTCCGACGAGCTTGCGGTTCTCCTCGAGCGTGATGCGCTCCTGCAGTGCGATCAGGCGTTCGTACCGTTCCTGCACCACAGCCTTGGGAATCTGCCCGTCCATGTCGGCTGCGGGCGTGCCGGGGCGCTTGGAGTACTGGAAGGTGAACGCACTGGTGAACCGGGCCTTCTCCACGACCTCGAGGGTCTGCTGGAAGTCCTCCTCCGTCTCACCCGGGAAACCGACGATGATGTCGGTGGTGATCGCGGCGTGCGGCATGGCGGCCCGTACCCGCTCGATGATGCCCAGGAATCGCTCCTTGCGATACGAGCGGCGCATCGCGCGCAGGATCCGGTCGCTGCCGGATTGCAGAGGCATGTGCAGTTGCGGGCAGACGTTGGGGGTCTGCGCCATCGCTTCGATGACGTCGTCGGTGAACTCCGCGGGGTGCGGGGAAGTGAAACGCACCCGCTCCAGACCGTCGATGTCACCGCACGCGCGCAGCAGCGATGCGAAGGCGCCGCGGTCGCGGGGTTGCTCGGGGTCGGCGAACGAACGGCCGTAGGAGTTGACGTTCTGGCCGAGCAGGGTCACCTCGAGGACACCTTCGTCGACGAGCGCCTGCACTTCGGCGAGGATGTCGCCGGGACGCCGATCGACCTCCTTGCCTCGCAGTGACGGCACGATGCAGAAGGTGCACGTGTTGTTGCAGCCGACGGAGATCGACACCCATCCGGCGTACGACGACTCACGCTTGGCAGGCAGGGTCGAGGGAAACGCCTCGAGTGCGTCGAGGATCTCGACCTCGGCCCGGCGGTTGTGCCGGGCGCGTTCGAGCAGGGCAGGAAGATTGCCGATGTTGTGCGTGCCGAACACCACGTCGACCCAGGGCGCCTTCGCGACGACCGTGTCGCGATCCTTCTGTGCCAGGCAGCCCCCGACCGCGATCTGCATGTCGGGGTTGTCGTCCTTGACCGGACGCAGGTGACTCAGATTGCCGTACAACTTGTTGTCGGCGTTCTCACGCACCGCACACGTGTTGAAGACGACCAGATCGGGCGATGTCCCGGCTTCCGCCCTGGTGAAGCCGGCCTCCTCCAGCAGCCCCGACAGACGCTCGGAGTCGTGGACGTTCATCTGGCAGCCGTAGGTGCGGACCTCGTAGGTCCGGCTACCGGTACGGGGGGCTTCTTCGTCGATCAGTGACACGTCTCAGGGTATCTCACGCGGGACGCGGCCTTCGCGGCGCCGACCGTGCAAGGGCCCACCTGTGGTGACCGCTACCGGACCGCTCGTAAAAATCCCGTGACACTCGCCGCAGGTGTCCCGAAATGCGAAGAATCGACGACGGCACGACATAGGGTCGTCACATGACATCTGCGGCAGCCGGAACGGATCGTCCGTCCGAGAAGTCGGACAACACCTCGTCCATGATCTCGATGAGCGGAGTGAACAAACACTTCGGATCCCTGCACGTCCTGCAGGACATCAACCTCGAGATACCCCGTGGGCAGGTCGTGATCGTCGTCGGCCCCTCGGGCTCGGGGAAGTCGACGCTGTGCCGCACCATCAACCGTCTCGAACCGATCGACACGGGTGAGATCCACGTGGACGGCACCTTGCTCCCGGAGGAGGGGCGGGCGCTGGCCCGCCTGCGTTCGGATGTCGGCATGGTGTTCCAGTCGTTCAATCTGTTCGCCCACAAGACGATCCTCGAGAACGTCATGCTCGGCCCGATCAAGGTACGCAAGATCAAGAAGGACCAGGCCCGCGAGTCGGCGATGCAATTGCTCGATCGGGTCGGGATCGCGAACCAGGCCGACAAGTACCCAGCCCAGTTGTCCGGTGGCCAGCAGCAGCGCGTCGCGATCGCGCGGGCACTCGCGATGAACCCCAAGGTGATGCTGTTCGACGAGCCCACCTCTGCCCTCGACCCCGAGATGGTCCAAGAAGTCCTCGACGTGATGACCTCCCTCGCCAAAGAGGGCATGACCATGGTGGTGGTCACGCACGAGATGGGATTCGCCCGCAAGGCCGGCGACCGGGTGCTGTTCATGGCCGACGGTCGCATCGTCGAGGACACCGATCCCGACACCTTCTTCACCACTCCGGAGTCCGACCGCGCCAAGGACTTCCTCGGCAAGATCCTCAGCCACTGAACGACCGCATCCGACGAGCGCCCCGCTCGTCGGACGTTTTCGAAACGAACCGCACCGGAGGTAATCGATGAAATTGTCCCGCTCCATCCGCCTGGGCGTCGGTGCCGTTGCCGTGGCAGTGGTCGCCACGGCGTGCGGAGGCGACGAGACCCGCAGCGTCTCGCAGTCCGCGGAGAACGGCACCCTGACGGTCGGTATCAAGTTCGACCAGCCGGGCCTTGGCCTGCGCAACCCGGACGGTTCGTTCAGCGGATTCGACGTGGAGGTCGCCGAGTACGTCGCCGAGCAACTCGGTGTTCCCGCGGAGAACATCGAATTCAAGGAAGCACCCTCCGCCCAGCGCGAGACGCTCATCCAGAACGGTGAAGTCGACTTCGTCGTCGCGACCTATTCGATCACCGACTCCCGCAAGGAGAAGGTCGACTTCGCCGGACCGTACTTCCTCGCGGGACAGTCCCTCCTCGTGCGCGCGGACGACACCGAGATCACCGGCCCCGAGTCGCTGAGCGGCGGCAAGCGTCTGTGCTCGGTCTCGGGATCCACCCCGGCCCAGAACGTCAAGGACACCTACGCGCAGGACGTTCAGCTCCAGGAATTCGACACCTACTCGCTGTGTGTCGAGGCGCTGCGCAACGGCGCGGTGGACGCAGTGACCACCGACGACATCATCCTCGCCGGTTACGCCGCGCAGAGCCCGGGCGACTTCAAGGTGGTCGGTGAGCCCTTCACCACCGAGCGCTACGGTATCGGTCTCGCCAAGGGCGACGAGGAATCCCGTACCGCCATCAACGACGCGGTTCAGCAGATGATCGACAGCGGCGCCTGGGAGGCTGCCTTCGAGGAGACGGTCGGCGCCTCGGGCTACCCCCTCCCCGAGCCCCCCACCGTCGATCGGTACTGAGCCCAGGCGCTCATCGTTCTCGTCCGCCGGTACGGCCGGTCTGTGGAAGCACACGGACCGGCCGGACCGTTCCGGACCCAGTCCCGTCCCCTCGATCCCGGAGTGACCTGTGGATCTGTTGAGCAAATACGACAGCCAGCTACTCGACGCGTTCTGGACCACGATCCAGTTGACCGTCGCGTCAGCGATCGGCGCCCTGATCCTCGGAACGATCCTCGCGGCGATGCGTGTGTCCCCGATACCGGTGGCACGCGCCGTGGCCACCGCCTACGTGACGATCTTCCGTAACACACCGCTGACGCTGATCATCATCTTCTGCCTGTTCGGTCTGTCTCAGACCCTCGGCATCAAGCTGGCCTCCGAGTCGTCACCGACCTTCCTGGTGGACAACAACTTCCGGCTCGCGGTGCTGGGACTGATCGTGTACACGGCAGCTTTCGTCTGCGAGTCCCTTCGCTCCGGCATCAATACGGTTTCGCTCGGTCAGTCGGAGGCGGGCCGCTCACTGGGCCTGACGTTCGGTCAGAATCTGCGCCTGATCGTGCTGCCGCAGGCGTTCCGGGCCGTCATCGCACCTCTCGGCTCGGTCCTCATCGCGCTGACCAAGAACTCGACGATCGCCTCGGTGATCGGCGTCTCCGAGGCCTCGCTGCTGATGAAGACGATGATCGAGAACGAAGCGGCCATCTTCGTCGTGGGCGGCATCTTCGCGCTCGGATTCGTCATCCTCACCCTCCCCACCGGACTGCTGTTCGGCCGGCTCAGCAAGCGATTCGAGGTTGCCCGATGAGTGCCCACGGAACAGTTCTCTACGACGCTCCCGGACCCCGTGCCAGAGCGATCTACCGAATCCTGTCGGTCGTCGTGGTCGCGGTTCTCCTCCTCGTCGGCTGGATCGTCTACCGTGCGCTCGACGCCAACGGACAGTTGACGGCGGCGAAATGGGAGCCCTTCCTCGAATCCACCAGTTGGACGACCTATCTGCTGCCGGGTATTCGCGGGACGATCGTGGCGGCAGTCGCGTCCATCGTGCTGGCACTCCTGCTCGGCACGGTGCTGGGAATCGCACGCCTGTCGGATCACCGGTGGGTCCGCGTGGTCGCCGGGACGATCGTCGAACTGTTCCGGGCAGTCCCGGTGCTGATTCTGATGATCTTCGCGTACCAGGTGTTCGCCGAGTATCGCGTCTTCAAGTCCGAGTACCTCGCGCTCGCCGCGGTCATCACCGGCCTGACTCTGTACAACGGGTCGGTGATCGCCGAGATCGTTCGCGCGGGTATCCGGTCGCTTCCGCGTGGTCAGTCCGAGGCCGCGGCCGCGATCGGTATGCGCAAGAACCAGATCATGCGGCTGATCCTGCTGCCGCAGGCCGTCACGGTCATGCTTCCGGCCATCGTGTCGCAGATGGTGATCGCGCTCAAGGATTCGGCGCTCGGTTACCTGATCGGTTACGTCGAAGTGGTGCGGTCCGGTCAGCAGCTGGGCGCGTTCTTCGCGAACTATCTGCCGGCTCTCCTGGTGGTCGCCGCGATCATGATCGTCCTCAACAGCGCGCTGACCAGATTCGCGATGTGGCTCGAGAAGCGCCTGCGCTCCGGCAAGCGCAAGGGCGGTGCGGTCCGGACCGAAGAGCCCCAGACCCTTCCCACCATGGCGGTGCCGGGCCTGGACATGAGTGGTGAGGGACGCCGATAGCGTCTCAGTCGTGCGGGAGGTCGCTCGCATCCGCCCCGAGGGCCGCAAGTTCCTCCCGCACGACGTCGAACGCCATTCCCTGCGCGTAACCGCGCCGGGCCAGCATGCCCACGAGTCGCCGCACCAGCTTGTCGCGTTCGGCGGCGACCTCGCGCCGATCACCCTCGGTGGGTAGCGGCGGCTGGGTCCGCAACTTCTTGCGAACCAGTTCGACGGCACGTTCGCGCTCGTCGGCGGTGTCGATCTGCTCGAGTGCGGACGCCGCGTCGGCGGCGTCGATTCCCTTGCGGCGCAATTCGAGTGCGATCGCGCGCTTGCCTTTCCCCGCGTGCAGGTGCCGCGAGCGCGCCCACTGGTTGGCGAATTCGGCGTCGTCGATCAATCCGACCGCGGTGAGACGATCGAGGGCACGCTCGGCGACCTCCGAGGCGAAGCCCTTCTGCTCGAGTTTCACCGCGAGTTCCGACCGGCTGCGTGCACGATCGGTCAACAGACGCAGACAGAGATCCTTGGCCTGCGCTTCCGTTCCCCCGCCGGGGAGTTCCTGCTCGGTGCGAGCGGAGCGCCGCCGCGACCGTCGCTCGGGCCGCCGATCCTCGGTGTCGTCCATGACGCGCACACTAACCGAGCCCACCGACAATGCGGCTGCTCGGAAATGCCCCGGGGCACGGACGACGTGCGTCCGTGCCCCGGGGGCGTTCGAGGCCGTGACTAGAAGTCGACCGGCTCCTCGACGTCGCTCGGATCGGTGAGAACGGCACCGATGCCGAGCTTCTCCTTGATCTTCTTCTCGATCTCGTCGCGCACATCGGTGTTCTCGAGCAGGAACTTGCGAGCGTTTTCCTTGCCCTGGCCGAGTTGGTCGCCTTCGTAGGTGTACCAGGAACCGGACTTTCGGATGAAGCCCTGCTCGACACCCATATCGATGAGCGAGCCCTCCTTGGAGATGCCCTGGCCGTACAGGATGTCGAACTCGGCCTGCTTGAACGGAGGCGAGACCTTGTTCTTGACGACCTTCACCCGAGTGCGGTTGCCGACCGCGTCGCCGCCGTCCTTGAGCGTTTCGATCCGGCGCACGTCCAGACGCACGGAAGCGTAGAACTTCAGTGCCTTGCCACCCGTGGTGGTCTCGGGGGAACCGAACATCACACCGATCTTCTCGCGCAGCTGGTTGATGAAGATCGCGGTGGTACCGGAATTGTTGAGCGCACCGGTCATCTTGCGGAGCGCCTGGCTCATCAACCGGGCCTGGAGGCCGACGTGACTGTCGCCCATCTCGCCCTCGATCTCGGCACGCGGTACGAGCGCCGCCACCGAGTCGATGACGATGATGTCGAGCGCGCCCGAACGGATGAGCATGTCGGCGATCTCGAGGGCCTGCTCACCGGTGTCGGGCTGGGACACGAGCAGGGCGTCGGTGTCGACACCGAGCTTGCGAGCATAGTCCGGGTCGAGCGCATGCTCGGCGTCGATGAATGCCGCGATACCGCCGGCGGCCTGGGCGTTGGCCACCGCATGGAGAGCCACCGTCGTCTTACCCGACGACTCGGGCCCGTAGATCTCGACGACGCGGCCGCGCGGCAGACCGCCGATGCCGAGTGCCACGTCGAGTGCGATCGACCCGGTGGGAATGACTGCGATGGGCGGACGTACGTCCTCGCCCAGGCGCATCACCGAGCCCTTACCGAAGCTCTTGTCGATCTGCGCGAGGGCGAGTTCGAGCGCCTTCTCGCGGTCGTGAGCCTGTGCTGCCATCTTGGTCCCCTTAATCGAATCTCGTCCTTGTTGTCGACGACGTTAGAACCCGGCACCGACAAGTTCGCCGCCGCGAGCGCGAAACGCCGCATCTGTGGATGTCGTCACCACCTGTGGACAACAACCGTCCATACCCCGAGCATAACCGAACACGTGTTCGAAGCCGGATGATTCCTCGCCCCGAGGGGCGGCGCATCTCGCCCGCCGGGCGCTCGGGGTGATTACCGTCGCACAGGTGGGACGTCGAACTCGTCGCAGAGGGCCCGCCAGACCTCACGGGGTTCCTGCCCCGCCTCGATAGCCTCCGCTGCCGTCCGCCCACCGAGCGTGAGCAGCACGTGATCACGCAGCAGTGCATCGCCGTGCATCTGCCCGAACTCGTCCCGGACCACCTCGTAGAACTCCGTCAACCGCACCCCGACCACGGTAGTCGTGTGCGCTGCGCTGCGACAGTCAGTCCGGTACGGCCTCGCACACTTCGACCGGATCCTGCACGCGGCCGGCACTGGCCGCAGCCGCCCGCGCAGCGACAGCGAAGTCCGGCGACGAGAGCACCCGGTCCACCGCGGACCGGATCGACGCGGCAGCGAGCGGACGCACCACTACTGCGCTCCCCTGCCGCGCGGCGCGGTTCGCCAACTCCCACTGGTCGCCGCCGCCGGGCACGATCACTGCGGGGACCCCGGCACTCAGAGTCTTCGCCAGCATCCCGTGGCCGCCACCGCACACGACGACATCGGCCTGCCGGAGCAGGACGTCCTGCCTCCCGCGACCGGCGACAGCCCAATTCGGGAGCGACTGCCCGAGAGGATCCAGCATCGTTGCGGCGACCCGCATGCCGGTCCCGTCGAGGGCCTCGCACACCGTCTCGACCATCCCTGCAACGCCGGTCGTCGCGGTCGACGGTGCGACCATGACGAGCGGGCCGTCGCCCGGAGGAATCTCGAGGATCTCCTCGGTGGGTTCCCACAGCAACGGACCGACCACATGTGCATGCCCGGGCCAGTCGGGGCGGGCCACCTCGAGCGCCGGCAGTGTGGCGATCAGACGCGCTCGCGGTCCGGGATCGCGAGCGGGCAGTCCGATTCCGACGCGCGCGGCCACGCGCTCCCGCTCCCCCTGCCGCAGCGACCGCGCGGTCATCGTCCGCAGCGCAGCGTCCCTCAGGCGACCTCTCACACCCGTGCCCACGTCGAGACCACTTCCGATGGGCGGGAGCCCACGCGACGGGAGATACAGCGGGTGCGGTGACAGTTCGATCCACGGGATCCCCAGTCGCTCGGCGGCCATCCCTCCGCCTGCGGTGAGCACGTCCGACACCACCAGGTCGGGCGAGAGAGCACCGAGATCGTCGATCATCTCGTTCGCGATGTGAGCAGCACGTGCGTGGATCTTCGCCCCGGCGTCACCGTCGTCGTCCTCGAAGCGAGGAGCGAGTCCCTTCAACTCCGCGACCGTCACGCCCGGCACGTCCGCCCCGAGCCACCGCTTGCCCGTGAAGACGACCGCGTCGTGCCCGGCACCCACCAGCCGCAGCGACAACGCGATCGCCGGAATCGCATGACCCGCGTCGGGTCCGGCCACCACCGCCACTCGCACGCGCCCAGCGTGCCACACACCGCCTTCGCGGGACGTCCCCTATCCCGCGAAGGTGTACAACTCGAATCCCGAGGCGCGTGCGGCCGCAAATCCGTCGAGGGGCGCCGACACGCCCTCGACCTGCTCGCGCGCCTGGGCCTCGACCGGCCTGTCGTCCAGAGCCTCGAGATAACGCCTATGTGCGGCAAGGGATTCGACCGCAATATCGACCGTCTCGGTCACGTCCACCGCATGGGTGGGCGACGACGACGGGCACACAGCGACCCATCGGACTCCGCGCCACGGCTCGAGGCCGCGCGCGGTGAGTTCCGGGAAGATCCATTCGTTCGCGGCGTCGGACACGCCGTCGACGACACAGATTCCGAGGGCCCGATGATCGGCGCTGTTGATCCACCCGGGCAGCGGGTTGAGAGTGAAGGCGAGCGTGACCACCATCTCGGGCCGGTGACGCCGGATCGCGGCGGCGATATCGCGGCGTAGATCGAGCCCCGCGACCAGTTGCCCGTCCCGATGCCCGAGGAACTCGACGGTCTCCACCCCGACGATCCGTGCGGACTCACGCTGCTCGGCTTCACGTAGCGGAGCGCTCTGTTCGGGCGGCAGACCCTCGATACCCGCCTCACCCCGGGTGGCCAGGAGGTACCCGATCTCCTTGCCCTGCCCGGTCCATCGCGCGATCGCTGCCGCGGCACCGTATTCGATGTCGTCCGGGTGGGCCACGACGACCAGTCCGCGTTGCCAGTCCTCCGGTACCGCCTCCATGGACGTCCCCTCGTCCTACAGTCGTGTCAGATCGTGCTTGTCACCTCCCGATACTGCCTTGTACAGCAGATATCCGCCGAAGATCACGGCGCCGAGCACGAGAATGCCGAACAGGTTGTCGAGCAGGGCGCCGAGCACGGCGAGTCCGACCCACACCACCGCGACGATTCCTACGATCTTCCAGAACATGGGTACTCCCACCCTCGATGCCGACTGCTCCGCGCCGGCCTGCATTTGCTGGTACACCTCGATCCTGGCAGCTGCTGCCACGAAAAACACCAGGTCAACACAGATATCAGGGAAAGATCGGGGGTCTCCCCGAGGCGCACCCCGGGGCGGCACCCGAACACTCGGGGCCGGGTCGGTGACGCAGGGCACCCCTGCACGGCTTAGGCTCGACGGGTTCACCGTCCACACCAGAAGGCTGAGAAATCGTGTCCTCGTCCCGACGTGTCCCCGCGCGCGACCTCGCGCAGATCGCCGTCTTCGCCGCCCTGATCATCGCCTTGGGCCTGCCCGGTCAGATCAGTATCGGGTCGTCCGGTGTGCCGATCACGCTGCAGACCCTCGGTGTGATGCTCGCGGGCGCACTGCTCGGTGCGCGCAAGGGTGTTCTCTCGGTGCTCACCGTGATCGTGCTGGGACTGGCACTGCCCGTACTCGCCGGCGGCCGCACGACTCTCACATCGCTGGCCGGACCCACAGTGGGCTTCCTCGTCGGCTGGATCCCGGCGGTCGCCGTGATCGGCTGGCTCAGCATGCGAATGCTGCCGCGATATCGGACGCTGCCCGGTGTCGCCGTGAACGTGCTCGGCGGCATCGTGGTGCTCTACGCCTTCGGTATCGCGGGGATGGTCCTGCGGACCGAACTCACGGTATGGGCTGCGGCCGCAGCCAACCTCGCCTTCCTCCCCGGCGACATGATCAAGGCGGTCGTCGCCGCCGCAGTCGCCGCCCAGGTGCACCGCGCCTACCCGTCGCTGGTGGCACCGCGCCTCGCGCACCGGCCCGCGGCCGACCCCACCCACTGACGACGGTAAACCTGCCGTCGATGAGTGAGATCCGATTCCGGGACGTTCGACACGCCTACGGCGAGCGCACCGTCCTCGACGGCGTCGACGTCGCCCTCACCGAGCGGCGCATCGGCATCGTCGGCGCGAACGGCAGCGGCAAGTCGACGATGGCACGGATGATCAACGGCCTGCTCGTCCCGTCATCCGGCTCGGTGACCGTGGACGGTCTCGACACGGCGGGAAAAGGCCGTGAGGTGCGCAGGAAGGTGGGCTTCGTCTTCACCGACCCGGACCACCAGATCGTCATGCCGACGGTCGCCGAGGACGTGGCGTTCTCCCTGCGACGCAGCGGACTCGGCAAGCAGGAGCGGGCATCCCGGGTCCGGCAAGTCCTCGAGGACTTCGGGCTCGCGGGCCACCACGACCACCCGAGCCATCTGCTCTCGGGCGGACAGAAACAGTTGCTCGCGCTCGCGGCGATCATGGTCACCGACCCCGCGGTGCTCGTCGCCGACGAACCGACGACCCTCCTCGATCTCCGCAACACCAAACTCATCGCGCGCACCTTCGCGAACCTGCCGCAGCAGGTGATCGCGGTGACCCACAATCTCGATCTACTCACCGATTTCGATCGCGTTCTCGTGGTGGATTCGGGGCGCATCGTCGCCGACGACGAGCCTGTCCCGGCGCTGGCGTTCTACCGGGACCTGATCGGGTGAACACCTTCGGTCTCTATCACCCGGGTGACTCCGTCCTGCACAGGCTTCCGGCGGGAGTGAAACTGCTCGCCGCCGCAGCGATCATCCTCGCGCTGACCTTGTGGATCCGGCAGCCCTGGCAGGTCCTTCCGTCTCTGGGCCTGACCGTTCTCGCCTACGCGGCGGCCCGCATCCCCCCGCGTCTCGCCGCTGTTCAGTTGCGGCCGCTGGTGTGGATGCTGGGGGTCGTCGCGGTGTTCCAGATGCTCGTGGCCGGGTGGGAACGCGCAGTGGTGATCTGCGGATCGCTGCTCGTGGCGGTCGCGCTCGCAGCCCTCGTGACCCTTACGACCCGGACCACCGAGATGCTCGACGCGATCGTGCGGGCGGCGCGGCCCCTCGCCCGTGTGGGAGTGGACCCCGATCGGGTGGGGCTGGTACTGGTGATGACCGTCCGCGCGATCCCATTGCTGGCAACGGTGGTCACCCGGGTCACCGAGGCACGCAAGGCGCGCGGCCTCGGCTTCTCGTTGCGCGCGCTCGTGGTGCCCGTGGTCGTGGGAGCATTGCGCACCGCCGAGGCGATGGGCGAGGCCCTCGCTGCCCGCGGTGTGGACGACTGACCACACCGGAAGGCGCAGAGAAAGCGGACGTCGGAGGCGTCGTGACGAGGTGGTCTCAGCTGCGGTAACGCTGCTCGATCTGCCCGACTTCGCGCCAGGACTGAGCCCAGCCCTCGAGTTTGTCGGACGTCGCGATCAATTCGGCACGCCGCTGGTCGAGCAGCGTCAGCGACCGGTTGCCCTCCGCCGTCGCGGCCAGACGTGCGGCCGCGGCGACGAGTTCCTCGAACTGGTCGACGCCGATACCCAGACGCTCCCCCGCGTCGGTGATCGCGACCGACAGGTGGGCTTTCGCGGCCGCGCTGCCACGTGCGGCGGATTCGAGGGCCACGACGTCCTCCACGACGTCCTCGAGAGCGGACGCCGCTGCGCGGGCAGCATCGTCGATCTCGGCGAGATCCTCCGCGGCTACCGAGTTCGACCGAACGAGCACGCCGAGCAGTCGCCTCAGGCTGTCCTCGTTCGCCGCCAGCCGTTCCATCGGGGCACGGGCGACCGATCCGGCCGGTGGGAGCGACCGGCGACGAGGCAGAGGTGGGGGCAAGGGCCGCGAATCGAGGCGGCGGAACGTCCGGAGGGACAGGACGGCGGGCACCGCGAGGGCCGCCGCGGCACCTCCGGTCGCCACGACCGTCCATTCGGGGGCCGACGCCACGGCGAGCGTGGCAGTTCCGATCGCGGTGGTCGCCGAGCCGGCTCCGAGGAAACTGGCGCGGCGACGGGCACGGCGCTTCTTTCGCCGTAGTCGTGCCGCAGGATCACGCCAGCGGCGCGCGGCATCCAACGCGGTACCTGTCATATCGCGGATGGCCGCAACGGCCGAGCCGGAGAGGTTCCCGGCCCGGTCGTCTCCGGGGGCGTTCACGGTGGATCTACTCGGCGACGTGCGGAATCAGCGGCCCGTGGTGCCGGCCGCGTTCGGTGGTTCCTTGCGGGTCTCGACCGCAGGGTTGGCGGCGGGCGCACCGGGAAGCGCCTCCCCCTTCATCGAAGCCCGGATCTGCTCGAGCCTACTGTGGCCCGCCATCTGGACAGTGGCCTGCTGCACCTCGAGCATGCGTCCCTGCACGGAGTTCTGGGCGAGTTCGGCCGAGCCGAGAGCGTTGGCGTACCGGCGCTCGATCTTCTCCCGGACCGCATCGAGGCTCGGGGTGCTGCCCGGGGCGGCGAGGGTCGAATCCATCGACCGCAACGACTCGCTCACGCGTTCCTGCATCTTGGCCTGTTCGAGCTGGCTGAGCAGCTTCGTCCGCTCGGCGACCTTCTGCTGCAGCGCCATGGCGTTCTGCTCGACCGCCTTCTTGGCCTGCGCGGCAGCCTGCAGCGACTGATCGTGCAGCACCTTGAGATCTTCGACGGACTGTTCGGCGGTCACGAGTTGCGCAGCGAACGCTTCCGCTGCATTCGTGTACTGGATCGCCTTCTCGGTGTCGCCGGCGGCCGTGGCCTGATCGGCCATCATCACGGCCTGTCGAGCGCTGGCGTTGAGCTTCTCGACCTCGTCCAGCTGACGATTGAGCTTCATCTCCAACTGACGCTGATTACCGATGACGGAAGCCGCCTGCTGCGAGAGCGCCTGATGCTGACGTTGAGCGTCCTCGATCGCCTGCTGAATCTGGACCTTCGGATCGGCCTTCTCATCGATCTTCGAGTTGAAAAGTGCCATGAGGTACTTCCAGCCCTTGACGAAAGGATTAGCCATGGGTGTGATCCTGCCTCCATCTGGTACGCCGCGCCGAACGCGACCCGGGACGCGGCCCTCGCGCCCCGGTTCGACGGTCGCCGGTCCGCTGCTATCCCCGGCGACCCACCTGCCCTCTCCGAGGCCGTGAACGCCCCCGGTCCATCTCGCCTTCCACCCGTGTCCGGCGAAGCCGACACGGTTCGTGATCCATGTTAGGCGGCTGCCAGCGCCTGTGCGGCGGGTGCGGGAATCACCATCCGTGGCTCCTGAGCGAGCAACCCGGGCTCGGCGGAGCCGTTGTCGGTCCGGTCGGCCGATGCCGCCTCGGATCCGGTGGTCTCCATAGCTGTACGACGGGCGACCCCGTCTGCCAACAGACCGCTGACGTCGAAGAGCACGTCGGACAGCGGGACGTCCAGTGCATCGCAGATGGCCGCGAGCAGTTCGCTCGAGGCTTCCTTTCTTCCGCGCTCGATTTCCGAGAGATAACCGAGGCTGACCCGGGCGCTGCTGGAAACTTCGCGCAGGGTGCGACTCTGCGAAACACGGGTGCGCCGAAGGCTGTCACCGAGTGCCTCACGCAACAACAGCGCCATCCCATCCTCCTTCGTCCGTCGTGCCGACACCTCGACAACGCACGACGACGTCGCGAGGTTCCCACAGATCGATCGGACCTCGATACTGCGGTGTCCAGACATTACAACGCCGACGGCCACTGCAGACGCGCGAGTAGTCCCGACACAGCGCCGGCGACGGCGCCGAGCCGGATCCGCCGACGATCGCCGACCGGCCGAGGCCCTGTCATCGCGGTCCCGCCGGGTCCGCTGATCGCGACGAAAACCCTCACCGAGCGTCCTCACCCACAGCACGCTCCGCGTCGGAACGCTCCCCTTCGAAGGCATCCTCGGCATGGGCGTTCTCGCTGCGGCGCACTCCGGTGCGCAGTCGTGCGGCCTGGATCACGTAGTCGAGTCCCGTCACGACCGTCAGAGCGACGGCCACGATCATCGAGCCCATCGCAATCGGGGCCACCGCCTCCGGCAGGGGAAGGAGGTAGATCCCGATGGCGAGGGTCTGCACGAAAGTCTTGGCCTTGCCTCCCCGGCTCGCGGGGATTACAGCGTGGCGCAGGACGGCGAAGCGCAGGGCGGTGATTCCCAGCTCCCGGGCGGCGATGATCCCGGTGATCCACCACGACAGGTCACCGAGCAACGACAGGCCTACCAGCGCCGCGCCGATGAGGGCCTTGTCGGCGATGGGGTCGGCGAGCTTTCCGAAGTCGGTGACGAGCCCGTATCGCCGCGCGAGTTGACCGTCGATCCGGTCTGTGATGGCGGCGATCGCGAAGACTCCGGTCGCCGCGAGCCTCCACGCTGTGTCGTGCCCGTCGCCGACGAAGAGCAGCACGAGGAAAAGCGGTACCAGTGCGATCCGGCCGACCGTCAGGATGTTGGCGATGTTCCACAGCGGCACCGGCTCGTGCGGGTTCCCGGCGTGCGGTCCCGGTGCGGCACCGCTCCCGCCCGACGCGGTGACATGCTGGCGGGGCGTGCTCATGTGCCCCACAATATCGGTAGCCGCACGCGCTACTGTTCACCGCATGACGACATCGGCGACGAATCACGACTCGACCGATCGAATGGTCGTGCGCCGCGCCCGAACCTCCGACGTGCCCGAGATCAAGAGACTCATCGACATCTACGCCGGCCGGATCCTGCTCGAGAAGAATCTGGTGACGTTGTACGAAGCAGTCCAGGAGTTCTGGGTGGCCGAACTCGGAGGCAGTGTCGTCGGGTGCGGTGCGCTGCACGTGTTGTGGTCGGATCTCGGCGAGGTGCGCACCGTGGCGGTCGATCCCGCGGTCAAGGGCCACGGCGCGGGTCACCTGATCGTGTCGCGGCTGATCGAAGTCGCGCGTGAGCTGGAGTTGGAACGGCTGTTCGTACTCACCTTCGAGGTGGACTTCTTCGCACGGCACGGTTTTGCGGAGATCCACGGGACACCGGTCACCGCCGAGGTCTACGCCGAGATGTGCCGCTCGTACGATACGGGCGTCGCCGAGTTCCTGGACCTGAGCTACGTGAAACCGAACACGCTCGGGAACACCCGGATGCTGCTCACCCTCTGAAGCCCCGAACAGAGCCCCACGAAGAAAGCGAGGAACGATGGCCCTCTTCGCCGTCGAGTACACCTATTCGGACGCGACCGCCCCGGCGCGTGACGAACACCGCCCGAAGCATCGGGCCTGGCTCGGCGAACTGGTGGAGCAGGGCATCGTGCGGGCGACCGGACCGTGGACGGACGGTTCCGGCGCTCTCATCCTCATCGATGTGGCGGACGAGGCCGCGGCACGCGAACTCATGGCCCAGGACCCGTTCGCGCAGCGCGACCTCGTCGAGGCCGTGCGCATCACCGGGTGGACCCCGGTGATGGGCGTGTTCAACGCTTGACGGGTTCGTCCGCCCCTCGTGTCTTGACAAGGCTCGCCACCGTCGTCACGACCAGCACGCCCACGATCACCGTCAACGACAGACCCGTCGAGATCTCGGGTACGGCCACGTGCTCGCCCCCGTTGATCCAGCCGAGCGTGTTCTCGTGCAGGGCATGCAGAACCAGTTTCACACCGATGAACGCCAGGATGACCGAGAGGCCGTAGGACAGATACACGAGCCGCTCGAGCAGACCGCCGATGAGGAAGAACAGCTGGCGAAGACCCATCAGCGCGAAGGCGTTGGCGGTGAAGACCAGGTAGGGCTCGGCGGTCAGCCCGTAGATCGCCGGAATCGAGTCGAGCGCGAAGAGGATGTCGGTGAAGCCGATCGCGACGAGCGCGAGCAGCATCGGGGTGACCATCTTCTTGCCGTCGATTCGCGTGACGAGCTTGTCTCCGTCGTACTCGTCGTGGACCGGCAAGAACTTCCGGGCCAGCTTGACCATCCGATTCTCGGAGATCTCCTGCGGGTCCTCGCCGTGGTCGCGGATCAGCTTGACGGCCGTGTAGATCAGGAAGATGCCGAAGAGGTAGAACACCCAGCTGTAGGCGTTGATAGCCGCCGCACCGACCCCGATGAAGACACCGCGCATGATCAGGGCCAGGACGATGCCGATCGTGAGGACCTTCTGCTGGAACTCGCGAGGTACGGCGAAGGTCGCCATGAGGATGACGAACACGAACAGGTTGTCGACCGACAGCGCCTTCTCGGTGATGTAACCGGCGAAGTACTCGCCACCGTAGGTCGGCCCCCATACGGCGAAGACGATGACGCCGAAGACGATTGCGATCGCGATGAACACCGCCGACCAGAATCCGGATTCACGCAGCGTCGGCGCATGGGGTTTGCGGACGTGAGCGAAGAAGTCGAAGACGAACAGTCCGATGATGACGGCGATCGTGATCAGCCAGGTCGTCAGAGTTACGTGCACGGGCCCACAGCCTTCCGGTAGGTTCTCGTACCTGCCGGAGGTCTCTCCCGCCCGGAACGTTCCCGGACCGACGGCCCCGGGACGGCATCGGCGCCGCACGTGTTGACGAGACCGCCGCGGATCAGGGGATACTCCCCTCCACAGCTTCCTCGATTGTGCCACAGGCGTCTACTGGGCACCGGACGCGTCCTCCGGAGCATCGCCGCCACCGCGGATCGAATACAGCAGCCCGTCGAGTTCCTCCGGCTTGACCAGCACTTCTCGGGCCTTGCTGCCCTCGCTGGGCCCGACGACTCCGCGTGTCTCCATCAGATCCATCAGGCGACCGGCCTTCGCGAATCCGACGCGCAACTTGCGTTGGAGCATGGAGGTCGAACCGAACTGGCTCGTCACGACCAGCTCGACCGCCTGGAGGAATACGTCGAGGTCGTCGCCGATGTCGGGGTCGACATCCTTCTTGTCACCGGCCTTCGGCGCGGTGACGCCCTCGTTGTACTCGGGCTCGGCCTGGTTCTTCGCGAAGTCGACGACCGCCGCGATCTCCTCGTCGGTGATGAAGGCACCCTGCATGCGCACGGGCTTGCCCGCACCCATCGGCAGGAACAGCCCGTCGCCCATACCGATGAGCTTCTCGGCGCCCGGCTGATCGAGGATGACACGCGAGTCGGTCAGCGAACTCGTGGCGAAAGCGAGCCTCGACGGGACGTTCGTCTTGATCAGGCCGGTCACCACGTCCACAGAGGGTCGCTGGGTGGCGAGCACGAGGTGGATGCCGGCGGCACGGGCCTTCTGCGTGATGCGCACGATCGCATCCTCGACGTCGCGCGGCGCCGTCATCATGAGGTCGGCGAGCTCGTCGACGATCGCGAGGATGTACGGATACGGCCGGTACACCCGCTCGCTGCCGAGCGGTGCGGTGATCTCCCCCGACTTCACCTTCGCGTTGAAGTCGTCGATGTGCCGCACCCGGTTCGCCTGCATGTCCTGATAGCGCTGCTCCATCTCCTCGACGAGCCAGGCGAGCGCCGCAGCGGCCTTCTTCGGCTGGGTGATGATGGGTGTGATCAGATGCGGAATGCCCTCGTAAGGGGTGAGTTCGACCATCTTCGGGTCGATGAGAATGAGTCGGACCTCGTCGGGAGTCGCCCGGATGAGCAGCGAGACGAGCATCGAGTTCACGAAGCTCGACTTACCGGAACCCGTGGAACCGGCCACCAGCAGGTGCGGCATCTTCGCGAGGTTCGCGGAGACGAAATCCCCTTCGATGTCCTTGCCGAGGCCGATGACCAGCGGGTGATGGTCGCGGCGGGTCGAGGGTGCCGCGAGCACGTCCGACAGGCGGACGAGTTCACGGTCGGTGTTCGGAACCTCGATGCCGACAGCGGACTTTCCGGGTATGGGCGCGAGCAACCGCACGTTGTCGGTCGCGACGGCATAGGCGATGTTGCGCGCGAGCGCGGTGATCTTCTCGACCTTGACGCCGGGCCCGAGTTCGACCTCGTAGCGGGTGACCGTCGGGCCGCGAGTGAAACCGGTGACCGCGGCATCGATCTTGAACTGTTCGAGGACCTCGGTGATCGCTTCGATCATCTGGTCGTTGGCGGCCGAGCGTGTCTTCGGCGGGTCGCCCTTGGTGAGCAGGGCGAGCGACGGGAGCGTGTAGTCCCCGTCGACCTCCCGATCGCGAACGAACGTCTCGGCCGGCTCGGGTTCCGACGTCTGGTCGGCGACAGGGGACGCTGGAGCCGGTGCCTGCTTCTTGCTGCGCGCCGGCACCGCGGGAACCGCTGCGGCCTCGGACTCCGCCGCCGGCATCTCCGAGGTCGGTGGGGGGGTGCGGGGCGCCTCGGGTTCGGGGTCGGCGTCCTCCCACAGCGGGGGGGCCTCGGTTTTCGCGTCGCCGTCGAACTCGTCGGGCGGATAGTTCTCGACCGGGGTGCGCCGGCGCCGCGATCTCCTCGGAGCCGGCGCCTCGTCGAGGGGATAGCCGTCGGCGTCGAACATCGGGGGCTCGTCGTGTCCGTAACCGTCGTCGTAGTGGTCGTCGTAGTCGCCGTACTCGTCGTCGACGCGGTAGCCGAGCCCGAAGTAGTCGCGGAAGAGCTCGGGCAGTTCGCGCACGGTGGTTCCGGTGAGCAGCAGTACTCCGAAGCCCGCCGCGAGCAGCATCAGCGGGACGGACAGCCAGACCGTCAGTCCGGTGGTGAGTGGCCCGCCTACAGCGGCGCCGACGAAACCTGCTCCTTCGGCGCGTCCGTCGGCATCGGTCGGTGAGCCGGACGCGATGTGCCACAGTCCGAGCGCCGGCAGGCCCAGCAGCAATCCGCCGACGACGAGCCGGGGCCGGATCTCGGGCTGGGGTTCGGTACGCATGAGAGTGACCGCGACACCGATCGCGGCGAGGGGAAGAACTGCACTCGCACCACCGGTGACGGCGCGGACGGCCGTCTCGACCCACTCCCCTACCGGCCCGCCGACGCCGAACCACACCGTGCCGGCGACGATCACAGCGGCCGCGAGCAGACCGAGGGCGATCCCGTCGCGGCGGTGGCCGTGTTCGATCTCGGTCGCGCGTCCCATCGTGCGGGTCGTGGCTCCGACGGCACGGGCCGTCATCACCCAGCCGGCGCTGATCGTGCGGCCCACCGCAGTAAGGATTCCTCCGGAACTGCGCCGGGCGCGGGCAGGCGCGGGGCGACGACCGGCCGGCGCACGCCGCGCGGTGCCCGAGGCCCGACGGCTCGTGGTCGAGGCACCGCCACGCGGCCTACGTGCGGGGGTGGACCTGTTCGCGGAACCGGACGCCTTCGACGACTTGGTCGTCGATCTGCTCTTCGAGTTCGACGCGCTCGTGGTGCGGGCGCGGGCAGTGCTGCCACCCGAGCTACGCGTCCCCGTCCGCGACCGAGAGGTGGCAGACGACGTTCCGCGAGCACCCGACGACTTTCCTGCCATATCGCCAGGGTAGCCGCACGAGCCTCTCCTGAACCATCAGCCACACGGGAGCCGCACGGCGGCACTGGTCACACGGGCCTCCGGCGACGGCTCACAGCCCGCGTTTCGATCCCTTCAGTTCCGTCACAGCCGACTCGTCGCCGTCGGTCTCCACCCGCACCTCGTCACGACCGAAGGCGTGCAGCAGGAGTTCGGACGGTTCGCCGCGCATGACGACCGTGCGGGGACCGCGCTTGCGCACGGTCGCCTTCTCGCCGGAGTCGGACCGCTCGAACACGACGGTGACGTCGCAGCCGCCGTAGCTCCTCCGGCCGATCATCCGGGCCATCCGCCACAGCTGGTCCTGGTCTGCCGCCGACAACGTGCGTGGCTCCCAGCCCGGCCGGGCACGCCTCACGTCCTCGTGGTGCACGAACATCTCGGCGGCGTTGGCCACGGAATCGAGCAGGAACATCGGGGACCACTTCGGCGGGCCGGAATCGACGTCCGCGAGCAGGTGTGACCACTGCCGGTCGGTGGCGGCGCGACGCACCTTCTCCGTGTGCCCGGACAGGGCCGGGACCATGATCCCGGGCATCGCATCCGGGCGACGCTCACGGACGAGCAGATGCGCGGCCAGATCCCGGACCGTCCAGTCGCCGCAGAGCGTCGGGGCGTCGGGGCCGACCTCGGACATGGTGCGGACGAGGGCATGTCGTTCGCTTCGGGCGAGGCTCATTCCGCCACTCTAGCGAGCGGTGATCGCCCCGCCCATCGCGCGAGCCCGCGTGTTCGGGCCCGCGCCGACGGGATTCGTGGGGTTGCGCTCAGGAGACCGCGATCACCGTGGGCACGATCATCGGGCGACGCCGGTAGGTCTCCGCCACCCACCGGCCGACGACCCGGCGGATGCCCTGGGCGATGCGATGGGTCTCGGTGACACCTTCGGCTGCGAGTTCGTTGAGAGCCTTGTCGACGAGTTGCGCCGCTTCGTTCAGAGCAGCCGGATCGTCGGAGAACCCACGGCCCGAGACCTCGGGGGTGCTCACCGCACGACCGGTGGTGGCGTCGACCGCCACGGAGATCGAGATGAACCCTCCTTCGCCGAGGACGAGACGGTCGGACAAGGTGGATTCCCCGACATCGCCCACCGACAGACCGTCGACATAGACGTGGCCCACCGGCACCCGGCCGACGATCTCGGCGAGTCCGTCGACCATGTCGACGACGACGCCGTCCTCCGCGAGCACGATCCGCTCGCGGGGAACACCCGTCGCCTCTGCGAGCGCCGCGTTGGCTCGGAGGTGACGCCATTCGCCGTGCACCGGCATCGCATTGGTCGGTCGCACCGCGTTGTACAGATACAGCAGTTCACCGGCCGAGGCGTGGCCCGAGACGTGCACCTTCGCGTTCTGCTGCGTCACGACCTTCGCTCCGCGCTTGGCGAGACCGTTGACGACCGCGAACACCGAATTCTCGTTGCCGGGGATCAACGACGACGCGAGCACCACGAGGTCGTCGGCGCGAATATTGATCTGCCGGTGCTCGCCCCGCGCCATCCGGGACAGGGCCGAGAGCGGTTCGCCCTGCGAACCCGTCGAGACCAGCACGATGCGGTCGTCGGGCATGCTCGCCGCGGTGTCGATGTCGACCTCGAGACCGTCGGGCACGTTCAGGTAACCGAGATCCTGCGCGATCTGCATATTGCGCACCATCGACCGGCCGACGAACGCCACGCGCCGGTTGTAGCGTTCGGCGACGTCCACGATCTGCTGGATGCGGTGCACGTGGCTCGCGAAGGACGCCACGATCACCCGGTTCGTGGCCTTGCCGATGACGTTGTCGAGAACTCCCCCGATCTCGCGTTCGGGCGTGACGAAGCCCGGCACCTCGGCGTTCGTCGAGTCGACGAGGAAGAGGTCGACGCCCTCGTCGCCGAGGCGGGAGAAACCCGCAAGGTCGGTGAGACGGTTGTCGAGCGGCAACTGGTCGAGCTTGATGTCGCCGGTGTGCAACACGACACCTGCGGCGGTGCGGATGGCGACGGCGATGGCGTCCGGGATGGAGTGGTTGACCGCGAAGTACTCGCACTCGAACGGGCCGTGCGAGGTGGTCTGCCCCTCGACGACCTCGACGAGGTTGGGCCGCTGCCGGTGTTCGCGGCACTTCGCGGCGACCAGCGCCAAGGTGAACTTGGAGCCGACGACCGGGATGTCCGGGCGCAGTCGCAGCAGGAACGGCACAGCGCCGATGTGGTCTTCGTGACCGTGGGTCAGCACGATCGCCTCGACGTCGGCCATCCGGTCCTCGATGTACCGGAAGTCCGGGAGGATCAGATCGACACCCGGCTGCTGGTCTTCGGGGAAGAGCACACCGCAGTCGACGATGAGCAGGCGTCCCTGGTGTTCGAAGACCGTCATGTTGCGGCCGATCTCGCCGATACCACCGAGCGCGACGACCCGCAGACCGTTGCGAGGAGCCTTGGGGGGCGTGCCCAGCCGCTCGGTGGGGTCGACGATCCGTGTGTCGGGGCGCTGAGCGGCGGCGGAATTCTGCGCCACCCGGCGCGGGGCGCGGGCCGGCGGGCCGGCGTTACGGGTAGCGCGGCCACGACCGCGGGCGGGACGACTCATCACAGCACCCCCGCGGTCTGCAGATCTGCTGCGAGAGCATCGATCTGCGCGGCGACCGGCGCGACTTGCGGCAGACGTGGTTCCCCGACGTCGATACCGAGCAATCGCAGGCCGGCCTTGGACGCGCTCACTCCGCCCAGGCGCGCGACGGCCCGATAGATCGGAATCATGGACAGATTGATGCGGCGGGCGAGCTCGAGATCCCCGGCCGCGAAGGCCGTGTGCAGCTCGCGGAGGCGGCCCGGCACGAGATGGCCGATCACGCTCACGAATCCGACAGCTCCGACGGACAGCCAGGGCAGGTTCAAGGGGTCGTCGCCCGAATAGAACTGAAGTTCGGTGGTTCCGATCAGTTCGGCGCCCGCGTTGAGGTCGCCCTTGGCGTCCTTGACCGCGAGGATCCGCGGATGCTCGGCGAGAAGGCGCAACGTGTCGGTCTCGATCGGTACGACCGAACGCGGTGGGATGTCGTAGAGCATAACCGGCAGATCGGTCGCGTCGGCAACGGCGAGGAAGTGAGCGTAGAGCCCTGCCTGCGGGGGTCGCGAGTAGTACGGGGTCACCACGAGCAGGCCGTGCGCACCGGCGCGGGCAGCGTCGCGCGCGAGTTCGACGCTGTGGGCGGTGTCGTTGCTTCCTGCCCCCGCGATGATCTTGGCGCGGTCGCCGACGGACGCGAGCACCGCTCGCATGAGTTCCATCTTCTCGTTCTCGGTCGTGGTGGGCGATTCGCCGGTCGTACCGGCGAGAACCAGTGCGTCGCAGCCACCGTCGACGAGGTAGTTCGCCAGACGCACACCCGCATCCACGTCGAGCTTGCCATCGGCAGTGAACGGGGTCACCATCGCAGTGGCGACGGTGCCGAACGGAAGCTCGACAGCAGTTGCGGAATCACCGTTGGTCATGGTCAGAAGGCTACCGCGTGGCCTGGGCGCCTCGACACACGCCCGCCCCCCTCAGACGGATCACAGATCGGTCGCGAGAGTGGGAACAGCGACTTCGCTGCCATCCGGCAGCGTGCTGATGACGAAGTCGGAGAAGGCGTTCGGTGCAGCCTCCGCGAGCCGCCGCACACATTCGACGGCGAGACGCCGGATTTCGACGTCGGCGTGTTCGGTCGCTCGCATGGCCACGAAGTGCCGCCACGATCGGTAGTTACCGGTGACCACGATGCGGGTCTCGGTGGCGTTGGGGAGAACCGACCGGGCAGCCTCCCTGACCTGCTTCGCCCGCAGGGGCCCAGCAGGTAGATGCGACATCTTCTCGTCCAAGGCTGCCAGCAGTTCCACATACGCCTCGCGGCTGCGCTCCGCAGCGGCGAAGAACAGGCTCTCGAGTTCGGGGTCTCCCTCGATCGCCGGTGGGACCACCACCGGTACGTCTCCGTCGGCGACGAACCGTTGAGAGAGCTGGGAGAAGGAGAAATGCCGGTGCCTGATCAGTTCGTGCGTGCACGAGCGCGAGATGCCGGTGATGTAGAAGGTCGCTGTCGCGTGCTCGAGCGCCGACAGGTAGCCGACGGTGAGCAGATGCCGGAGGTAGCCGGCATTCGTCGCAGTTCTGGGATTGGGCTTGTCCCAGCTCTGGTAGCACGCGCGGCCCGCGAACTCGATCAGCGCTTCGCCACCGTCGGCGTCGGTACCCCAGTCGACGTCCTCGGGGAGGTGGAACTCCGTCGTAGCGACGAGCCGGACCTTGGGGCAGGCGGGTTCGGGCACCATCGCCTCCTCCTCACCTCGATCGTTGTGCGCGCTCGGTGGCGCGTGTCGTTCTGTCCGCACAGTAACGCGACCCGGCCCCGGCGGAACCATGACATCACAGTGACGCCTTGCATGACGCCATACTCGGCGTCACACTGACATCATGGATATCGACAAGTACACGTCGGCGATCATCGACTCCGTGATCGCCGCAGCCGAACTCGGTGACGAGCAGACCCGCCGAACCGCTGCGGCCTTGGCGACGGCAATCGCCGCACCCGTCCGACTCGCGGTTCTGGCCGCCCTGTCGGACATGGCCAACGAGGTCAGTGAGGAACTCGGGGACCGCACCGTCACGGTGCGCCTCGACGGCACCGACGCCGTCCTCGTCGTGCACAGCGAGCCCGCTCCACCGCACGAGGATCCGACACCCTCCTTCGAGGAGATGACCGGCGACATCAGCCGGGTCACGCTGCGCCTCGTCGAACAGATCAAGACCAAGGCGGAGGAAGCGGCACAGCAGAGCGGCCTGTCGCTCAACTCCTGGATGGCGCAGGCCGTGCAGGGCGCGCTGCGCGAGCAGATGCGTTACCAGCGCCGGGCCGACGAATGGCGACGGCAGGGCGGTTGGGCGAAACCGTCCCCGCCGGCCCCCACCGAGCAGCCGTCGGATCAGGACGATGCGGCGGGATCCGACACGGATCCGCGCGACGACGCGTGAGGCAACTCACCTCACGATAGAGTGCCGAGGCACACATTTCGGGCGAGACGGAGGTCGCATGGCGGTCAGCAGTACCAGGAGTTTCGACATCGACGCGACCCCCGAGCAGGTGATGGCAGCGCTCGCTGCGGTCGAACGCCTGCCGGAATGGTCGTCGACCCACAAGTCCGTCACCGTCGAGTCCACTCATCCGGACGGTCGTCCGCATCGCGTGCGGATGACCGTCTCGATCGTCGGCATCACCGACGAGCAGGTCGTCGAGTACTCCTGGAACGGGGACGAGTCGATGTCGTGGACCCTGGTAGAGAGCAGCCAGCAGCGACAGCAGGACGGCGCCTACACTCTCGCCGCGAAGGGACCCGGCACGGCTGTCGAGTTCTCGCTGACCATCGACCCGAAGATCCCCGTTCCCGGGTTCCTCGTCCGGCGGGCCGAGAAGATGGCACTGGAAACCGCGGGGAAAGGCCTGAAGTCGTTCACGGAGAAGAATTTCCGCTGATCGTCAGATCTCAGATCGTCAGATCTCACCGGCCGCGGTCGCCGCAAGGACGGCGCCGAGTTCGTAGCACTGTTCGCGCACCTTCGCGTCGACCGGGCCCGTGATCTCCAGATCGGCTGCGGCCTGTACGAGACCCATCCCGGTGACCAGGCGGCGAACGGAGGCCACCGCACCGGCGGTGTCGTTGTTCCCGTGCACCCACAGCCCGTAGGGGCGACCGGCCACCGCATCGAGGCACGGATAGTAGACGGTGTCGAAGAAGTGCTTGAGCGCTCCCGACATGTAGCCGAAATTGGCGGTGGTCCCGAACAGGAAACCGTCGGCGGAGAGCACATCGGGGATCGTGGCGCCCAATGCGGGCACCACCCGGACGGTGACACCCGTGATCTCCGGATCCTGCGCACCGGCCAGCACCGCCTCGAGGATCTCGCGGGTGGAGGGCGACGGCGTGTGGTGCACCACCAGCACCGTGCGGGATCCCTCCGGCCGGTCGGACGTCTCGTGCTGCGCCTCGTCTGTCACACCTGCAGGCTGCGGTACCGGCGAAAGGTTGTCAAAGTCGCTCGCGGCTCAGGAACCGGAGCGCCCGTCCCGTTCGAGCTTTTCGAGCGCGACAGCCCGCCGCATCGTCTCGCGCGCCCGGCTCCGGTCCCCGGCATAGTCGTAGGCGCGCGCGAGCCGGTAGGAGTTGCGCCAGTTGTCGGGGTCCGCTTCCCACTCCTGCTTCACGGTGGCGAAGAGTTCGTCGGCGGCGTCCCGGTCGATCCGCCCCGAGGGCATGCGCGGCATATCGTCGACGTCGAGTTCGAGTCCTTCGTCGTGGATACGCCGGGCGAGGTGCTGATGCTGCAGACCTGCCCGGATGGTCGCGTAGACGATCCACGCGCCCACGACGGGCAGGATGAGGATGCCGATTCCCAGACCGATCGCCGCGACCTCACCGGACCGGACGAGTTCGAGACCGGTCGAACCGAGCAGAACGAAGTAGAACCCCAGCGCCACCACGATGAACGCGATGGGCGCGAGGACTTTCAACATGCCGATCTTCACAGGTCGAGGAGAGGGTCGATACCGACGGTGAGCCCCGGTCGTGCACCGATCTCCCGCACGCCGAGCAGCACGCCGGGAGCGAAGGAAGAACGGTCGATCGAGTCGTGGCGGATGGTGAGGGTCTCGCCCTGTGTGCCGAGCAGCACCTCCTGGTGGGCGACGAGGCCGGCGAGGCGCACGGAGTGCACCCGGACGCCGTCGACATCGGCGCCGCGCGCGCCCTCGAGTTCGGTGGTGGTCGCATCCGGGCTCGGAGCCACCCCGGCCTCGGCACGCGCCTGCGCGATCAGGCGAGCGGTGCGGTACGCGGTGCCGGACGGCGCGTCCGCCTTGTTCGGGTGGTGCAGCTCGATGACCTCGACCGAATCGAAGAACCGCGCGGCGGCCTGCGCGAAGCGCATCGACAGCACCGCACCGATCGCGAAGTTCGGCGCGATGAGCACGCCCACCTCGGGCCGGTCGGCGAGCCAGCCCCGCACCCGGTCGAGACGCTCGTCGTCGAAGCCGGTGGTACCGACCACGGCGTGGATGCCGTTCTCCACGAGGAAGCGCAGGTTGTCCATCACCACATCAGGATGGGTGAAGTCGACGACCACCTCGGTCCGCGAGCTCACGAAGGTGTCGAGGCTGTCACCCTTGTCGACGGCGGCGACGAGCTCGAGGTCGGGGGCGGCTTCGACAGCGGCACAGATCGCCTGACCGACCTTGCCCGCAGCACCGAGCACACCCACCCGAACCTTGATTGCATCCACTTGCGTCGTCACGCCCTTTCGTTGCAGTCTTCCCGGAGATCCTACGCAACCACCGGTGGGCGCCCCGAGCGGGGCGAGTATGCCTAACCGGTTCGTACGCACGGGCCACCGGGCCGCGGGAAGAGCCGGCCGACGTGTAGAGCTGTGACAGAGTCGGCTTGCCGAGCTGCGGATGCCTCAGGACATGAGTTCGCGGACCGACGCCGGAAGGTCCCGCGCACGCCGATAAGGCCCGGCGACCGCTACCGCGAACGGCCGATGCAGCAGGTCGGCGGCGACGGCGCGCACCTCCTCGGTGGACACGGATGCGATCCGTTCCAGCGTCTCGGTGACGCTCCAGTGCCGGCCGTAACTGAGTTCGCTGCGGCCGATCCGATGCATTCGCGCTCCGGTGTCCTCGAGACCGAGAACGAGACCGCCGCGGAGCGATCCCTTCGCGCGGGCGCATTCCGCGTCGGTGATGCCGTGTTCGGCGACGTCGGTGAGAACCTCCCGAACGACTGCGGCGACTTCGCCGAGATTCTCGGGCTGACAACCTGCGTAGACCGAGAACGCACCGGTATCGGCAAAGGTGTCGGTACCCGAGTAGACCGAGTACGCCAGCCCACGCTTCTCCCGCACCTCTTGGAACAGGCGCGAACTCAGCCCGCCGCCGACGACCGCGTTGAGCACCGACAGCGCCCAGCGGCGACCATCGTGGCGACCGAAGGATCGCACCCCGAGGGTGAGGTGCGCCTGCTCGTTGTCGCGTTCGACGATGCTCATCGTCGGCGCGGTCCGGAGTGCGAGATTCCCCCCTCGGCAGGGCGCGGGATCTGCTGCATTGTCGAGATGGCCTGCGAAGGCGCGCCGGACGAGTTCGACGGTGTGCGCGTGGTCGACGTTGCCGGCGACCGCGACGACCATCCGGGGCGGGGTGTAGCGGCGCACGTGGAAGGAGTGCAGTTGAGTGCGGGTCATCGACTCGATCGACTCGACGGAGCCGATGATGGGCCGGCCGATGGGGTGAGCTCCGTAGAGCGCGGTGAGCAGCGAATCGCCGAGCAGATCCTCGGGATCGTCGTCCCGCATCGCGATCTCCTCGAGCACCACCTGACGTTCCACGTCCACGTCCGCGTTCAAGCACCGGCCGCGCAGGACCACATCGGCGACGACCTCGACGGCTATGGGCAGATCGTCGTCGAGCACATGCGCGTAGAAGCAGGTGTGCTCCTTGCTGGTGAAGGCGTTGAGCTCGCCACCGATTCCGTCCATCACCTCGGCGATGTCCTGAGCGGTGCGTGTCGGGGTGGCCTTGAACAACAGGTGTTCGAGGAAGTGGGCTGCACCGGCGACCGATGGCTGTTCGTCGCGTGATCCGACGCCGACCCATACTCCGACGGCCGCCGAACGCACCCCGGGCACGTGCTCGGTGACGACCCGCACGCCCCCGGGAAGGACCGAGCGACGGACCCCGGTATCCGCAGCGGGTGCGGGAGTCGAAGGGTCGTTCTTCAGGTGGAAGCTGGCAGACATGGGGATCTTCGGTGGTCCTGACAGGTTGGGGAGGGCGCGGAGCATTTCACAGTACACCCAGGCCCAGGGACCGCCGGCCTACAGCAGGCTGCGCCGGGTCACCATCCTCGCCGTCGCGGTTCGGAACCCACGAGCCGGCCCGGAGGGGCCTCGTCCCGGCTGCGATAGACGATGTACGGCCGGAACAGGTAGCCCACCGGCGCACTGAACGCATGGACCAGGCGGGTGAAAGGCCAGATGGCAAACAGTACGAGACCGATGAAGGTGTGCAACTGGAAGGTGAACGGTGCCTCCGCCATGAGCTCCCCGCGTGGTTGCAGCACCCAGATCGACCGGAACCACGGGGACACGGTCTGCCGGTAGTTGTGTTCCTCCCCCACGGCGCCCACACCCAGGAGGGTCGTCGCCAGTCCCACCACGATCGCAGCCACGAGCACGATGTACATCACCTTGTCGTTGAGCGTGGTGGCGGAGAAGACCGGTCCATTGGTGCGGCGGCGGTAGATCAGCAGTGAGATGCCCACGAGAGTCGAGGCACCTGCGATTGTTCCCAGGATGATCGCCTGCACGTGATAGCCGTGCTCGCTGATACCTATCGCATCGGTCCAGGACTGCGGGATCACCAGACCGATCACATGCCCGACGACCACCACCAGGATCCCGAAATGGAAGACGGGGCTGGCGATGCGCAGCAACCGGGATTCGTAGAGCTCCGACGATCTGGTGGTCCACCCGAACTTGTCGTAGCGATAGCGCCACCAGGTACCCACCACCAGGATCGCGAGCGTCACGTAGGGCACGATGTCCCAGAAGGTGTCTCCTGCGCTCATGGTTGCGAGGTTCCTTTCTGCGGCGTCCCCTCGGCCCGGGGCGGCACCGTCAGCGTGAACGGCTGGAGACCGATCGATTCGCGAGGCGGGCCTGCCTGCGCGAGGCGCCGCGCACGTTGTTCCTCCTGGTCCGTGACCGGCGGGAGCGTCGCGCAGACCGCTTCGACGACCTGCGCGTACGGAGACAACGCATCGCGCAGAGAAGCATGGAGGACATCGAGCGCCACCCGATAACGGGTGAGGAGTTCCTCCCCGGCCGACGGATCGACGTTGGCGGTGAACTCGAGGACCACAGCGAGATGGTCGGGTGCCTCGTGAGCAGGGGGCGCGACTCCTGCGTCTCGATAGGCGGTCGCGAAGGCGTGCATCTCGGCTCCGCGGTTACGGGTATCCCCCGCCGTCCAGTACGTCAGATACATCGTCGACCGTCGGCGCAGGTCGAACGTCTCGACGTACTGCTGGGCCACCCCCAGCCCGTCCCCGCCCCCGAGCTCGCGAGCCGCCGCGCCCAGCAGGTCCTTCTCGGGGCCCGTGATGTGCTCGAGCAACTGCTCGACGACGTCGAGTCGCTTCTCGTGCTCTTCGTCGGGATAAGCGAGCAGCAGCGACGCGGCTTGACGGACGAGCCTGTTCTGCAGGGCTCGGTCCGACGCCGCACGCCGGGGAAGCAGCAATCTCATCGAATGTCTCCGTTCCCGTCGCCGCGGCCTGGAAACATGCCGCTCGGCACTCCTTTGCCGTCCCAGTTGAGCAGGTTCACCCGCGAGGGGTGCGATGCGTTCGCCGCCATGCCCTCGCTGGTCTGACGCTGAGCAAGGGCATGGAACGTTTCGACCGCCACCGGGACCGGGCCACCACTTGCCTCACCGAATGGACCCGAGTCGTACATGCCGGGACCACCCTCGTAGGACAACGCACAGTCCGTCGCGGTTTCCTCGAGCCGATGGCCTTCGGTGGCATAGGCGGTGGGAATGACGTACCGCTCGTCGTACTTGGCGAGCGCGAGGAGCCGGTACATCGCATAGATCTGCTCTTCGCTCATGCCGACGGATTCGGGGATCTCGGGGCGGGTCTCGCGCCCCAGATTGATGTCACGCATGTACGAGCGCATCGCGGCGAGTCGGCGCAACACGGCCTCGACCGTCGCGGTATCTCCGGCGGTGAACAACTCCGCGAGGTACGCGACAGGAATGCGTAGTGCGTCGAGGGCGCCGAAGAGATTGCCGATGTCCTCTCCGTCATGCCCTTCCCGGCTCACGGCATCGACGATCGGCGAGAGCGGCGGCACGTACCAGACCATCGGCATCGTCCGGTATTCCGGATGCAGAGGCAGAGCCACCTGGTAGGTGCTGATCAGGTCGTAGACGGGTGAGCGCTGGGCTGCCTCGATCCACTCGTCGGAGATGCTCTCGGCGCGAGCGCCGGCGATCACCTCGGGGTCCCTCGGGTCGAGCAGCACGCTGCGCTGCGCTGCGTACAGATCGGTGTCGTTCTCCACCGACGCCGCTTCGAGGACTCGATCGGCGTCGTAGAGCACGAGGCCGATGTACCTGAGCCTGCCTACGCACGTCTCCGAGCACACCGTCGGCAACCCCACCTCGACTCGCGGATAGCAGAACGTACACTTCTCGGCCTTGCCGGTCTTGTGATTGAAGTACACCTTCTTGTAGGGACATCCGGACACACACATCCGCCAGCCCCGACAGCGGTCCTGATCGACGAGTACGATTCCGTCCTCCGCCCGCTTGTACATTGCCCCCGACGGGCACGACGCCACACAGGACGGATTGAGGCAGTGCTCGCAGATCCGCGGCAGGTAGAACATGAAGGTCTGTTCGAACTCGAGTTTCACGTGTTCGCCGACCTTCTTCAGGATCGGATCCTCGGGCGCGATCGCCGGTGAACCACCGAGATTGTCGTCCCAATTCGCCGACCACTGCACCTTCATCGGCTCACCGGAGATCAGGCTGCGCGGCGACGCCACCGGAATGTGGTCACCGAGCGGTGCATCGATGAGATTGTCGTAGTCGTAGGTCCACGGCTCGTAGTAATCGCCGATAGCGGGCATCTTCGGATTCGCGAAGATGCGGGCGAGCTTCGAGAATCGGCCGCCGTCCCGAAGGCGCACGCGGCCCTTCGAATCGCGGATCCACCCACCACGCCAACGTTCCTGATCCTCGTAGGTTCGCGGATAACCCTGCCCCGGTCGTGTTTCGACGTTGTTGAACCACACGTACTCGGTTCCCGACCGATTGGTCCATGCCTGCTTGCAGGTCACCGAGCAGGTGTGGCATCCGATGCACTTGTCGAGGTTCATCACCATCGCAAGCTGTGCCATGACCTTCATGACGGCCTCGCTTCCTGCGCCGGGCCTCGCCCGGTCGTTCGCACCATGCGCATCAGTAGACGACCTCCTGCGAACGGCGTCGCACGATCGTCACTTCGTCGCGCTGGTTGCCTGTCGGACCGAGATAGTTGAATGCGTAGGAGGTTTGGGCGTATCCCCCCGCAAGATGACTCGGTTTGACGAGAATGCGCGTGAGCGAGTTGTGAATTCCGCCGCGCTTTCCTGTGGTCTCGCTGCGCGGGACGTCGATGACGCGATCCTGCGCGTGGTGGACGAAGACCACGCCCTCCGGCATCCGGTGCGAGACGATCGCCCTGCAGACCACGACGCCGTTGCGGTTGACCGCTTCGACCCATTCGTTGTCGCGCACCGAGATCTTCGCGGCATCGGCGGGTGACATCCACATCGTCGGGCCGCCCCGCGACAGCGACAGCATGAAAAGGTTGTCCTGGTATTCGGAGTGGATCGACCACTTCGAGTGCGGCGTCAGGTACCGCACCGTCAGGCCGATCCCGTCACCTGTCCCGACGTCCGGCTCTCCGAACAGTCGCGACATGTCGAGCGGAGGGCGGTAGACGGGGAGCTGCTCTCCCAATTCCTCCAACCAGTCGTGGTCGAGGTAGAAGTGCATCCGGCCCGTCAACGTGCGGAAGGGCTCGAGTTCCTCGATGTTGACTGTGAACGGCGCGTATCTGCGCCCTCCCGTCTCACTCCCCGACCATTCGGGACTGGTGAGGACGGGCGTGGGGCGGGCTTGGGTATCGGCGTATGTGACCCGCCTTTCCTCGCTTCCCTCCGCCAGGTGCGCGAGTCTGCGTCCGGTACGTTTCTCGAGTTCACGAAATCCCTCGAGTGCCAATCTCCCGTTGGAGGTGCCGGACAGCGCGAGAATGGTGTCGGCCATACGCTCGGCGGTATTGATCGCGGGACGACCCTGTCCTGCACCGGAATTCATGACACCGAACTTCTTCGCAAGTTCGGCGACCTCCCGATCCGGCCGGGTGGTCACCCCCTTGGTGTTGAGTCCGAGCTTCTCGACGAGCGGACCGAGCGTGGCCCACTTCTCCGCGATCGCACCGTAGTCGCGTTCGACGACGGCGAGCGGGCCCATCGTCTTTCCCGGAACCGGCACTTCACCTGCCGATCGCCAGTCCCGCTCGGTGCCGGAGGGATAGGCCGTCTCGCCAGGCGTGTCGTGTTGCAAGGGGGCCATCACGATGTCCGTGCGGGTTCCGAGGTGGGTACGCGCCAAAGTGCTGAAGACCTTCGCGATGGCCCCGAATGCTTCGTAGTCCGAACGGGTTTCCCAGGGCGGATCGATGGCCGCGGTGAAAGCGTGAAGGTAGGGGTGCATGTCGGTGCTCGAGAGATCACCCTTCTCGTACCATGTGGCAGCAGGAAGAACGATGTCGGAGAACAACGTCGTCGACGTCATCCGGAAGTCGATCGACATGAGCATGTCGAGCTTCCCCTCGGGAAGCTCCTCCGGCCACCTCACCTCGCCCGGCCGCAGTTCTGGTGCCGTCGGTGGGCCCTGCACGTTGGCATCGGTTCCGAGCAGGTGCCGCAGGAAGTACTCGTTGCCCTTACTGGACGAACCGAGCAGGTTCGACCGCCACAGGCTGAGCACCCGCGGCCAGTTACGCGGGTTGTCCGGATCGGTCACCGCGAGCTTCAGATTCCCGTTGGCAAGTTCTTCCGCAACGTGGTGCGGGATCTCCCGCCCGGCCGCCCGGGCCTCCTCGGCGACATCGTGGGTGTTGCGGTCGAACTGGGGATAGAAGGGTGACCAGCCCATCGCCACGGCCGACGCCATCACGTCCATCGTGTGCTTGTCGCGGAATCGCCCCCGCCCCAGCGGACTCGACAGCGCATCGGCACGATAACCGTCGTAGCGCCATTGCCCGGTGTGCACGTACCAGTAGGACGTACCGGCCATCTGGCGCGGTGGACGACTCCAATCGGTACCCATCGCCATGGCGGCCCATCCCGTCACGGGACGGCATTTCTCCTGGCCGACGTAGTGCGCCCACCCACCTCCGTTCCGCCCCATCGCCCCGGTGAGCATGAGTAGTGCGAGCACTGCGCGATAGGTCGTGTCGCCGTGGAACCACTGGCAGATGCCGGCGCCCATGATGATCATCGACCGCCCGCCGGATTCCTCGGAGTTGCGCGCCAACTCCTTCGCGATGCGGATCGCTTGTTCCGCCGACACCCCGGTGATCGATTCCTGCCAGGCCGGTGTGTACGGGGAGGTCGGGTCGTCGTAGCCGGTCGGCCACCGTCCCGGAAGTTCGAGTCCAGGGCGGTTCACCCCGTACTGCGCGAGCATCAGATCGAAGACGGTGCACACGAGGTGTTCGCCGACGCGGCGCACCGGTACTCCTCGCTCGATACTCTCGCCGCGTCCGTCGACGGTATCGAAGCTGGGCAGGTGAACTGCCACGGTCTCTCCCACGGCCCCGATCGCGGGTGCGACCGTCAGAGCCGGGACGAGGTCACCGAGTTCGAGGTTCCACTTCCCGACGCCCTCGTCGCCGTAGCGGAAGCCGAGAGATCCCTGCGGTACGACCACCGTGTCGGTCGCGCCGTCGACGAAGGCAGGTTTGAAGGCCGCATTCTCTACGCTGTGCCCGAGATCGGCGGCGGTGAGGTTCTTGCCGGGCACGAGTCTTCCGTCGCGTTCTTCGAGACGCACCAGGAAGGGCAGGTCGGTATACCGGCGGACATAGTCGACGAAGAACGGAACGCGCTGCTGCACGTAGAACTCGTTCAGCAACACGTGCCCCATCGCCATCGCCATCGCACCGTCGGTACCTGCCGCACACGGCATCCATTCGTCGGCGAACTTGGTGTTGTCGGCGTAGTCGGGGCTGACAGACACGACCTTGGTGCCGCGGTACCGCACTTCCGCCATCCAGTGGGCGTCCGGAGTACGTGTGACCGGCACGTTGGAACCCCACATCATCAGGTAGGACGCATCCCACCAGTCCCCCGACTCCGGCACATCCGTCTGGTCGCCGAAGACCTGGGGGGACGCCACCGGCAGGTCGGCGTACCAGTCGTAGAAGGAGGTCATCACACCGCCGAGCAGTTCGATGAAACGCGATCCGGCGGCGAACGAGACCATCGACATGGCAGGGATCGGTGAGAATCCGGCCACCCGGTCGGGTCCGTATTCCTTGATGGTGTGGACGTGTGCGGCGGCGATCATCTCTGTGGCCTCGGCCCAGGTGATGCGCACCAGTCCGCCCTTGCCGCGAGCACGCTGGTAGCGGCGACGCCTCTCGGGATCGTTCTGGATGTCGGCCCACGCGAGTACCGGATCGCCGAGGCGCTGCCTGGCCTCCCGATACATCTCGACGAGCACGCCGCGCCCGTACGGATATCGCACGCGCGTCGGAGAGTAGGTGTACCACGAGAAGGCCGCCCCACGCGGGCATCCGCGCGGTTCGTATTCCGGCCGGTCGGGACCCACCGTCGGATAGTCGGTCTCCTGGGTTTCCCAGGTGATGATGCCGTCCTTCACATAGATCTTCCACGAGCACGATCCGGTGCAGTTCACCCCGTGGGTCGACCGCACGACCTTGTCGTGACTCCACCTGTCGCGGTAGAAGATGTCACCCTCTCGGCCACCTCGGCGGGTGACCGTTCGTGTGTCGTCGGATTCCTTCCCGGAGACGAAGAAGCGTCCGCTCCGCACGAGCAGTTCCTCTACCCGGCCTCCTATCCCGGCGGTGTCCGTCACAGCCTCTCCTTACGTACTTCGATGTGGTTCGTCGCGGGTCGTGGGTCCTCCGACCGGCGGAGGCGACTCGTGTGCCCGTAGGCGAAATGCGGTGTACAGCAGGCACACCAAGGCGGTGGCGGCAAGCAGCAGCAAGCCGACCGTGTAGTTGTTGCCCTCGGCGTCGTAGGTAGCGCCCATTACGAGAGGCGGGAAGTAGCCGCCGAGTCCGCCGGCTGCCGCGACTATGCCTGTGACGCTTCCCACCGTGTGTGCCGGCGAGCGCCTGGCCACCCAGGCGAACACACCGCCGGTGCCGACGCCGAGGAAAATCGCCATCGAGATGAAGGTGACGGCCGCCCACAGATCCGCTGGAGGCTTGAAGGTCGCCACCACGGCCATGATCGTCGTGCCCGCGAACGAGGCCATCACCACGTACTTCGGGGCGATCCGATCGGACAGCGCTCCACCCACCGGCCGTGCGAGGACGGCCGCGACCGCGAAACCGGCGGTGCGCGTTCCGGCGTCGACGGTGGAGAAGTCGTAGATCGTCTTGATGTAGGTGGGCAGGTAGGTGCTGAACGCCACGAACCCGCCGAATACGACGGCGTAGAGGAACGACATCTCCCAGGTGACACGGAGTTTCGCGGCGACAGCCAATTTCGGCAGGACCGGATCGGTATTGGGAGTGAAATAGGGGGCGTCGCGCATCACCAGGATGCAGACCACCGCCGTCACAGCGAGTGCCCCCGCGACGATCAGGTGCGTGGGCACCAGCCCGAACCAGTTCACGAAGCGCGGGGTGAAGAAGGCGGACAGCGCGGTGCCGACCATGCCGGCGCCGAACACGCCGGTCGCGAAGCCCCGGCGGGCGGGTTCGTACCAGTTGTTGGCGAACGGGATACCGACGGCGAAGATGGTGCCCGCGATACCGAGGAAGAACCCGCAGACGAGCAGGAGCGGGAAGGATCCCGCTTCAGCGGCGAACCCGACCGCGACGACGGGCACGATCGACAGCAGCGAGATGGCGATGAACATCGCCCGCCCGCCGTACCGGTCCGTCATGGCGCCGACCGCGATACGACCGATCGAACCGACGAGTATCGGCGTGGCCACCAACATGGACGCTTCGGTGCTGCTCAGCGACATATCCTCGGCATAGGTGGTCGAGAGCGGGCCGATCATGTTCCAGGCCCAGAAGTTTATGGCGGACACCCAGGTAGCGAGCGCGAGGTTCGCGCCCTGTAACCGCCCGACATCCGAGGGTGTGGTCATGGTCACATCTCAAGGGAACCACCTCTCGGACGGCACCGGACCCACTTCGGGCCGATCCTCACCGTCGCGGTGGCCGGGCGGTTGCACGCCGGTAACCACCCTCGCGCGAAACGACAGCACCCGTGGGACCCGACCGGAGTCGGGCACCACGGGTGCTTTTCCCTCTGCCTACCGGAAGCCCGGCAGGCCGAGGATCGAGGATCAGGACTCGGCGTCCTCGCCGGTCGCGGTGGCCTCGGCCGTCTCGTCCTCCACCGGGACGAGGCTGATCTTGCCGCGATTGTCGATGTCGGCGATCTCGACGCGGATCTTCGAGCCGACGTTCACGACGTCCTCGACCTTCGCGATGCGCTTGCCGTTACCCAGCTTGCTGATGTGCACGAGACCGTCGCGTCCCGGCAACAGCGACACGAAGGCACCGAAGGCCGTGGTCTTGACGACGGTACCGAGGAACCGCTCGCCCACCTTCGGCAGTTGCGGGTTGGCGATGGCGTTGATCTTGTCGATCGCGGCCTGCGCCGACGGTCCGTCGGCAGCACCGACGTAGACGGTGCCGTCGTCCTCGATGGAGATATTGGCACCGGTCTCTTCGGTGATCGAGTTGATCATCTTGCCCTTGGGGCCGATGACCTCACCGATCTTGTCCACCGGCACCTTGATCGTCGTGATGCGCGGTGCGAACTCGCTCATCTCGTCGGGCGTGTCGATGGCCTCGGCCATGACCTCGAGGATCGTGGCGCGAGCATCGTGGGCCTGCGAGAGCGCACCCGCGAGGACCTGCGAGGGGATGCCGTCGAGCTTGGTGTCCAGCTGCAGAGCCGTCACGAAGTCCTTGGTACCCGCGACCTTGAAGTCCATGTCGCCGAAGGCGTCCTCGGCACCGAGGATGTCGGTGAGCGCGACGTAACGGGTCTCGCGGGAGCCGTCCTCGAGCTCGACCTCGTCGGAGACCAGGCCCATCGCGATGCCGGCGACCGGCGCCTTGAGGGGCACGCCCGCGTTGAGCATCGACAGCGTGGAAGCGCAGACCGAACCCATCGACGTGGAGCCGTTCGAGCTGAGGGCCTCGGAGACCTGGCGGATGGCGTAGGGGAACTCCTCCTGGCTCGGCAGAACCGGGACGAGTGCGCGCTCGGCCAGTGCGCCGTGGCCGATCTCACGCCGCTTCGGCGAACCGACACGACCGGTCTCACCGGTGGAGTACGGCGGGAAGTTGTAGTGGTGCATGTAGCGCTTGCTCGTCTCGGGTCCGAGCGAGTCGACCTGCTGCGCCATCTTCACCATGTCGAGTGTCGTGACACCCATGATCTGGGTCTCGCCGCGCTCGAACAGAGCCGAACCGTGGGCGCGGGGCACGACCGCAACCTCCGCCGAGAGCGCACGGATGTCGGTGACACCGCGACCGTCGATGCGGAACTGGTCGCGCAGGATGCGCTGGCGCACGAGCTTCTTGGTGAGCGAACGGAAGGCCGCGCCGATCTCCTTCTCACGACCCTCGAAGTTCGGGGCGACCTGCTCGAGCACCTCGACCTTGATCTCGTCGGTGCGATCGTCGCGCTCCTGCTTGCCCGCGATGGTGAGCGCCTCGGCGAGCTTGTCGGAAGCGGCTGCCTCGACGGCGGCGTAGACGTCCTCCTGGTAGGCCGGGAAGAGCGGGAACTCACCGGTGGGCTTCGCGGCGGCAGCAGCGAGCTGTTGCTGCGCGATGCACAGGCGGGCGATGAACGGCTTCGCAGCCTCGAGCCCCTCGGCCACGACCGTCTCGGTCGGAGCCTGGGCACCACCCTCGACGAGAGCGATGACGTTCTCGGTCGCTTCGGCCTCGACCATCATGATCGCGACGTCCGCGGTGTCCGGGTTGTCGGCTCCACCCACGATGCGACCCGCGACGACCATGTCGAACACGGCGTTCTCGAGCTGCTCGACGGTCGGGAACGCGACCCACTGACCCGACTTGTTGTCGTCGGAGACGATGAGCGCGACACGCACGCCACCGACCGGGCCGGAGAAGGGCAGACCCGCGAGCTGGGTCGAGGCGGACGCGGCGTTGATCGCCACCACGTCGTACAGGTCGTTCGGGTTCAGGCTCAGCACCGTGACGACGACCTGGATCTCGTTGCGCAGGCCATCGACGAAGGACGGGCGCAGCGGCCGGTCGATCAAGCGGCAGGTGAGGATCGCGTCGGTGGAGGGACGTCCCTCGCGACGGAAGAACGAGCCGGGGATACGACCCGCGGCGTACATGCGCTCCTCGACGTCCACCGTCAGCGGAAAGAAGTCGAACTGGTCCTTGGGCTGCTTCGAGGCGCTGGTGGCCGAGAGCAGCATCGTCTCGTCGTCGAGATAGGCGACGACCGAACCGGCGGCCTGACGGGCGAGGCGGCCGGTCTCGAAGCGGATGGTGCGGGTGCCGAAGGCACCGTTGTCGAGCGTCGCGACGGTCTCGTAGACGCCTTCGTCGATCTCGACTGCGGTAGTGCTTGTCATCTGTATGTCTTCTCTTCCCTCTTCGTCTTCGCCGTACCCGCGCGGGCGCCGTGACCCCCGTGGCCACGGCTGCGCACCGACTCACGGAGGCGGTCGTCGATCGAAACCCTCCGGCGGATTCGGGATACCACCCGACGGGACCGGAAGGTCACTACCGAGGACCGACACCGTCGGTGCATACGGATCATCACCACTGGGGCGATGGAAGTCGCCGGCCGAACCGGCACAAACACCGACAGCCAACGAGGCCCAGTGTAGTGGGTGCCCCGTCGGCTGTCGGAAAAGATCAGCGAATGCAGATCAGGTCGTGTGTCGTCGGCGTCAGCGACGCAGACCCAGACGCTGGATGAGCGAGCGGTAACGCTCGACGTCGACCTTCTCGACGTACTTCAGCAGGCGGCGACGACGACCGACCAGCAGCAGCAGGCCGCGGCGGGAGTGGTGGTCGTGCTTGTGCTGCTTGAGGTGCTCGGTGAGGTCCACGATGCGCTTGGTGAGCAGGGCCACCTGCGCCTCGGGGGAACCGGTGTCGGTCTCGTGGAGACCGTACTCGCCGAGGATCTGCTTCTTCTGCTCGGTGGTCAGAGCCACTGGGTCACTCCTGTACAACTGACGTCCGCGTGACGGAAAGACGGAGGATATCCGCCCGGTACGGCCACCGCGAACCGCAGCACGCACCGACGGTCGAGCCTACCAGAGACCCGACCGCACTCATCCCTCGGCGCGGAGCAGCACGTCCCTGGCGCGTTCGGCGTCGCGGTGCATCGCCGAGATCAGCGCCTCGACGGAGTCGAACTTCTCCATACCGCGCAACCGTTCGACGAAATCGACCGCCACGTGCTGCCCGTACAGGTCGGCCTTCTCGTCGAGCACGAATGCCTCGACGGTGCGCTTGCGTCCGGAGAAGGTCGGATTGGTGCCCACGGAGACGGCCGCGCGGTAACGCTGGCCCACAGTCAATCCCGCGACGGGCGAGCCGGAGTCGAGCACGGTGAACCACGCGGCGTAGACACCGTCGGCCGGGATCGCCGCGTAGATCGGCGGCGCGACGTTCGCAGTCGGGAACCCCAGGTCGCGCCCACGTCCGTCGCCGTGCACGACGACACCCTCGACCCGATGCGGACGTCCGAGCGCGTCGGCAGCCGCAGCGACGTCCCCGGCGTCGACACACGACCGGATGTACGTCGACGAGAACGTCACGGCGTGCTCGGCGACCAGCGTGAGTCCCTGGACGGCGAACCCGAAGCGTTCCCCGATCGAGCGCAGCATCTCGACGGTGCCTGCCGCCTTCTTCCCGAAGGTGAAGTTCTCCCCGACGACGACCTCGGCCACGTGCAACCGCTCGACGAGGATTTCGTGGGCGTACCGCTCGGGCGAGAGCTTCATGAACTCCGGAGTGAAGGGCATGACGCAGAAGACGTCGATGCCGAGCTCCTCGGCGAGTTCCGCACGCCGCGCAAGGGTGGTCAACTGCGCGGGATGACTGCCCGGCCGCACCACTTCCATGGGGTGAGGATCGAAGGTCATGAGCACAGCGGGCACACCTCGTTCGCGTGCCGATTCCACGGCACGCGCTATGAGTTGCTGATGGCCACGGTGTACGCCATCGAACACGCCGATCGTGAGTACACACCGACCCCAGTCCGCGGGAATTTCGTCCAGACCTCGCCATCTCTGCACATCGGCAGCCTACGGCGCGGGCAGCGGCCGGGCACGTCCGGATACGCGACGGCGCGTCCCCCTGTGTCATCGACGGGTTGGCGAATGCATAATTTCGGTGTGCCGAACTTCTTGTCGAGAGCCTGCAGAACCCCGTCCGCACGCCTGAGCGCGACCCGAGCCGTCGCCGCGATAGCGGTCACCGCCTGCGCCGCAGCCCTCGCCGGGTGTTCCACCTCCAACGCAGCCGACGAACGCCCGCTCGTCCTGACCACCTTCACGGTGCTCGCCGACATGACCCGGAACATCGGCGGTGAACATATTCGGGTCGAGTCCATCACCAAGCCCGGAGCCGAGGTCCACGGCTACGAACCCACACCGGGTGACCTGAGGTTCGCGACCGACGCGGCATTGATCCTCGACAACGGCCTCGGTCTCGAACGCTGGTTCGAGCAATTCGTCACCGACCTCGACGCCGAACACGTCGTGGTGAGCGAGGGTGTCGAGCCTCTCCCGATCGGCGAGGGTGCCGTGACGGGACCGTACAACCCCCATGCCTGGATGTCCCCTCTCGCCGCTCGCGTCTATGTCGACAACATCGCCGCAGCACTGTCAGATCTCGCGCCCGAGCACTCGGACGATTTCACGAGCAGCGCGGAGGCCTACAAGGCGGAACTCGACGGCCTGTACACCGAACTCGTCACCGCGCTCGACGGCGTCCCCGAAAGCCGCCGCGCACTGGTGACCTGCGAAGGCGCCTTCAGCTATCTCGCCCGCGATGCGGGCCTGCAGGAGGCCTATCTGTGGCCGGTGAACTCCGACCAGCAGGGCACGCCCCAGCAGATCGCTCGCACGGTGGATTTCGTGCGAACCAACGAGGTGCCCGCGGTGTTCTGCGAGTCGACCGTGTCGGACAAGGCGCAACGTCAGGTCGCGGCAGACACCGGAGCGGAGTTCGGCGGTGTTCTCTATGTCGACTCGCTCTCCGAGCCCGATGGTCCCGTGCCCACCTACCTCGACCTGCTCCGGCACGACATCGAGGTCATCACGACAGGACTGAGCTCTTGATCCCGACACCCGGCACGCCCGCGCTCCTCGTGGACGACGTGACGGTGCGCTACGACACCGTCCTGGCGCTGCAGAACGTCACCCTGAAACTCGAGCCCGGGCGCGTCTGCGGGCTGGTCGGAACGAACGGGTCGGGGAAATCGACCCTGTTCAAGACGATCATGGGACTGGTTCGGCCCACCTCCGGCCGCGTCACCATCGGCGGGGCGACCACCGCCGTGGCGCGGCGACGCACGCAGGTTGCCTATGTGCCGCAATCCGAGGCGGTCGATTGGAACTTCCCGATCGGCGTACGCGAGGTCGTCATGACGGGTCGCTACGGACACCAGGGCTTCCTGCGCCGGCCCCGTCCGGCCGACTACGAGGCCGTCGACGCCGCCCTCGAACGGGTGGGCATGACCGCGCTGGCCGGGCGCCAGATCGGGCAACTCTCGGGAGGTCAGCGCAAGCGCGTCTTCGTGGCGCGCGCTATCGCACAGGGCTCACCCCTGTTGCTGCTCGACGAGCCGTTCGCCGGGGTCGACACCACGACCGAGAACGCACTGACCGTCGTCATCCGCGAACTGGCCGCGAGCGGCCACGCGATCCTGGTGGCCACCCACGATCTTGCGGGTCTCGGGCGGCTGTGCGACGAAGCGCTGCTCCTGCAGCGCCGGGTTCTCGTCCACGGAACCCCCGACGAGGTGCTCCGCCCGGAGAATCTCGCCCGCGCGTTCGGCGCCCCACCACCGGTCGACGGTGCGAGCACCACGGCATACGCACAGGAAGGCGGACGATGATCGACACACTGATCGAGCCCCTGCAGTACGGCTTCATGCAGAGGGCCCTGCTCGTCGCCGTCGCAGCGACCGTCGTGTGCGCCCTCCTCAGCTGCTGGCTCGTCCTCATCGGCTGGTCGCTCATGGGTGACGCGGTCTCGCACGCCGTGCTTCCCGGGGTCGTGCTCGCCTATCTGGTGGGTGCGCCGTTCGCGCTGGGAGCTCTGGTCTTCGCCGGCATCGCGGTGGCGTTGATCTGGCTGGTACGAGGAACGAGCCGGGTGAAGGAGGACGCCACAATCGGCATCGTCTTCACGACGTTGTTCGCCCTCGGCGTGGTCCTGATCTCGAAGAACCCCAGCCAGATCGACCTGCACCACGTGCTCTTCGGAAATCTGCTCGGCCTGACGACGGGCGACGTCTGGCAGGTCTCGATCCTCGCCGCGGTCGTGCTGGCCGTTCTCGTCGCCAAGCGCCGGGATCTGACACTGTTCGCCTTCGACCGTGTGCAGGCTCACACACTCGGCCTGTCCCCCGCCGCACTGTCAGCACTGTTGCTGTCCCTCCTCGCGGTGACGATCGTCAGCGCGCTGCAGGCGGTCGGCGTGATCCTGGTGGTCGCGATGCTCATCATTCCCGGCGCGACTGCCTATCTGCTCACCGACCGGATGGCGCGGATGCTCCTGATCGCACCGGTTCTGGCCGTGATCGCCTCGGTGGTCGGTGTCTACACCAGCTACTACACCGACGCGGCGACCGGCGGTGTGGTGGTACTCGCGCAGGCCGTGGTCTTCACCCTCGCGTACCTGTTCGCACCGCGCCAGGGAGTCGTCACCCGATTCGTGACGCGCCGCCGTGCCCGTGAAGCCGAAACGCCGCGCGAGCCACTGGACAGCGTGATTCCGGGGTGATGGTTACCTAAGCTGAACGCGTGCCTGACAGGAACGAGACCCCCGCCGCCGAGATGCTGTCCTCGGTCGCCCAGGACTATCTCAAGATCATGTGGACGATCCAGGAGTGGTCCGGAGAGAAGATCTCGACCAAGCTGCTCGCAGAGAAACTGGGCGTATCCGCGTCGACGGTGTCCGAAGCGGTGCGCCGGCTCGCCGACCAAGGGCTCGTCGATCACGCCCGCTACGGCGCGATCTCCCTCACCGACGAGGGCAGGAATGCCGCCGTGGCGATGGTCCGCCGCCACCGCCTGATCGAGACGTTCCTCGTCAGCGAACTCGGTTACGGGTGGGACGAGGTCCACGACGAGGCGGAGGTGCTCGAGCACGCCGTCTCCGAACGGATGGTCGCGGCCATCGACGCCAAACTCGGCCATCCCGAGCGCGACCCGCACGGCGATCCGATCCCGTCACCGGACGGTCGCATCCCCGCTCCCCCGGCGCGGCCGCTCAGCGACTTCGCCGACGGGGAGCACGGGCACGTCGCGCGGATCTCCGATGCCGATCCGGCGATGCTGCGCTACTTCGACGAGGTGGGCATATCGCTCGACACCGACATCGCCGTCGTCGAGCGTCGTGACTTCGCGGGAACGGTGTCCATTCGCGTCGGCGGCGACGACGGGAGGATCGTCGATCTGGGTACCCTCGCCGCCGACGCGATCTGGATGATCTGAACCGATCGGGCCCAGGTCACATGTTCGCGGGCCGCACCACGAAGACGGCCGACGCCCGGTTGCCCTTCTCCTGCAGGAGAGCAGCCGCCCTGCCCCTCGAGTCCACGGCGGCATAGACGCCCTGCATCCCGGCGGGCTCGAGCCACCGGCCGTTCGCGAGCAGACCGGCTTCCTGGTCGCTGATGGTCCGGCATTCGAAGGCCGTCCGCACCGCAGCATCGAGGTCGAGGCTCGGCGTCGGATCCTCTGCGAGCTCCTCGAGCGTGCGAGCGTGCTCGAGTCCGAACGGACCGACCTTCGTCCGCCGCAGCGCAGTCAGGTGCCCACCCACGCCGAGAGCGGCGCCGAGGTCGCGTGCGAGTGCCCGGATATAGGTGCCGGAGGAACAGTCCACCTCGACGTCGAGGTCCACGAAACCACCCTCGGGTACCTCGCGCCGCGCACGGACGTCGAACCGCGAGACCGTCACCGGCCGCGCCTTCAGTTCCACGCTCTCGCCTTCGCGCATGCGGGCGTAGGCGCGCTTGCCGTCGATCTTGATGGCGCTGACGCTTGCGGGTACCTGCTCGATGTCACCGGTCAGTGCCGCGACGGCAGCTGCGATCTGCTCGTCCGTGACGTGCGTGGCCTCGGCCATCGCTGTCGTCTCACCTTCGGCGTCGTCCGTGACGGTGCTCTGGCCGAGGCGCACGGTCGCACTGTACGACTTGGTCGTCAGCGCCAGTAGTCCGAGCAGCTTCGTGGCTCGTTCGACGCCGAGGACGAGCACACCCGTCGCCATCGGGTCCAAGGTGCCGGCGTGCCCGACCTTCCGGGTGCCGAGCAGCCTGCGGCAGCGTGCCACCACGTCGTGGCTCGTCATCCCGGCCGGCTTGTCGACGACGAGCAGGCCCGCTCGGGCAAGTGCCGGATGTTCCTGCGGCTGCGTGTGTATGGCGTCGTTCATCAGTGCACCGTGATCGCGGTGAGGACAAGTCCGTCGGCGACGAGCCAGCGCCCGTCGAAGCCGGTCAGCGGCGGACCGGCGAGCGTGTCCCCGGGCACCAGCAACCGGGAATGGAAGGTGCCGGTCATCGCGTCGGACGCCGCATCACGCTCGAACGTGATGTGGGCGTCCTCGAAACCGAGCCAGCGCCGCGTGAGTGGGAACCACGCCTTGTAGGTGGCCTCCTTCGCGCAGAACAGCAGGCGATCCCAGTGCAGCTCGTCACCGGCGGAGGCCAGCCATTCCCGTTCGGCGTCCAGACTCACCGCCGGAAGCACCCCGTCGGGCAGCACGTCGTGGGGTTCGGCGTCGATACCCAGCGACCGCACCTGCAGCGAATAGCCAAGAACAGCACCGCGATAACCGTCGCAATGAGTGAGGCTGCCGACGAGGCCCTGCGGCCACTGCGGGTCGCCCTTCTCGCCCCGCAACACCGGTGCCGGTTCGACTCCGAGTGTCCGCATGGCCACGCGAGCGCAGTGACGCGCGCCCGCGAACTCGCGTCGCCGCTTCTCCACCGCTCGCGCCACGAGCGGTTCCTCCTGAGGATGCGGGCGCAGTCCCGGTGGGTCCTCGAACAACTCGGCTGCAGCGACGCCGTCCGGCACGATGCGCCCGATCAACGCCTCGCGCGTGTCCGTCTTCTGGCCGGTGTCCGGTTCGGTCACCGCAACTCCTTCTCTCGTTGAGCCCGCATCTTCTCGGCCTCGGCTTCCATCTCGGGGGTCACCGTGAAGTGACCGCCCCACTTGTTCAGGCTGCCCGGCGGGTACTCCGGAACGGGCAGGATCTGCCTCAGAGGCTGCGGAGACAGCCCGCGACGCTGCCACTCACGCGGGTAACCGACGGAGACCTCTTCGAAGCGCACGCCGTCGTAATAGGTGGTCCGGGGGATGTGCAGGTGGCCGTAGACGCTGCACAGGGCGCGGTAACGCAAGTGCCAGTCGGCTGTCTCGGTTGTGCCGCACCACAGGGCGAACTCGGGATAGAACAGCATCCGCGTCGGTTCGCGTACCAGCGGGAAATGGTTGATCAGCACTGTCGGCAGAGCTGGATCGAGCGCGTCGAGTCGTGCGCGGGTCTGCTCGACGCGCACCCGGCACCAGGTGTCGCGCGTGACGTACGGATCCGGCTTCAGCAGGAACTCGTCGGTCGCGACGACGTTGCGTTCCCGCGCGAGCGCAAGCCCGTCCGCCTTGGTCGTGGTTCCTTCCGGGAGGAACGAGTAGTCGTAGAGCAGGAACATCGGGACGAGCACCACCGGCCCGTCCTCCCCCTCCCAAACGGGATAGGGATCCTCGGGGGTCAGGACGTCGAGCTCGCGGCACATCGTCACGAGGTAGTCGTAGCGCGCCACCCCGTGCATCTGCACCGGGTCCTTGGCGGTCGTCCACAGTTCGTGGTTGCCGGGCACCCAGATCACCTTCGCGAACCGGCTGCGGAGCAGCGACAGCGCCCACCGGATGTCGTCGGTCTTCTCCGAGACGTCCCCCGCGACGATCAGCCAGTCGTCGGGCGACTCGGGATACAGATCCTCGGTGACCGGGCGATTGCCCCGATGGCCCACATGTATGTCGCTGATCGCCCACAGCTTCGCTGCCACCGGCACTAACCTCCCGACTCGTCGTGGACGCGCACCTGCCGGTCCGCGCCCGTCACCACCCATCGTCCCGAGAGCGTGCGCCCTACGACGGCGATCATCCGGAACATGATGAACACCGTAAGCCCCGTCCAGATTCCCGCCAGACCCCAGTCGTAGGCGAGCGACAGCCAGATGAGCGGCAGGAACCCGAACAGAGCCGAGACCAGCGTGGCGGTGCGCAGGAATGCTGCGTCCCCGGCTCCGAGGAGGACTCCGTCGAGAGCGAAGACGATCCCCGCGAGCGGCATGATCGCCACGAAGAACCACCACGCGACGTCGATCTGGTCGAGCACCTCGGCATCGCTGGTGAACAGGTTCGGGATCACATCCTTGCCCACGAGGAAGGTCACCGCGAGGACGCCGGCGAAAACCGCCGACCAGGCCGACACCCGCCACGCGAGCCGGGATGCGCCGCGCTTGTCCGCCGCGCCGAGCGCGGCACCGACGAGGGCCTGCGCGGCGATGGCCAGCGAGTCCAGGGTCAGTGTCACGAAGTTCCACAGCTGCAGCACGACCTGGTGGCCGGCCACCGCCGCAGCACCGAAACGGGACGCCACCGCCGCTGCTGACAGGAAGCATGCCTGGAACGCGAGACTACGGGCGATCAGGTCGCGGCCGAGGCGCAATTGCGCACCGATCACCACCGGGCGAGGCTTCAGCGCGGCACCGGATCTGAGCAGCGCGACCACGAACAGGGTTGCGGACACGAATTGCCCGATCACGTTGGCCACGGCGGAACCGACGAGTCCCCAGTGAGGAGCGCCGAGCAGTCCGTGGACGAGAACGGGGCACAACACCGCCGAGAGCGCGAGCCCCGCGATCACGAATCGCAGCGGACGCACCGTGTCCTGCACGCCACGCATCCAGCCGTTGCCGGCCAGGCCGACGAGGATGAGGGGGGCTCCGAACAGTGCTACCCGCAGCCACGAGACCGCGGCGTCGGCGATCTCGGCATCGCCCGCGAGCACTCGTGCGACGGGTCCGGCCGCGAGTTGGCCGACTACCAGGATCACCACTCCGACGCCGATCGCCAGCCACGTCGCCTGGACCCCTTCGCCCACCGCGTCGTCGTGCCGGCCCGCCCCGTGGAAACGCGCTGCACGCGACGTGGTTCCGTACGACAGGAAGGTGAGCTGAGTGCTCACCTGCGCGAGGATCAGACCGCCGATCGCCAGACCGGCCAGGGGCAGCGCCCCCAGCCGGCCGACCACTGCGATGTCGAAGAGCAGATAGAGCGGCTCGGCTGCGAGAACCCCGAGTGCGGGAACCGCGAGCCCGAGAATCCTCCGGCCCGAGATCTCCGGCGCGGGGGATCCGCCGCCCGACGAGCCCGTCAACCCAGCACGCCGCGCAGTGCCGCGACGATCCGGTCGGTATCACCGTGGGCGGTGTAGCCGGCCGCGAACCGGTGTCCGCCACCCCCGAGAGCGGTGGCGACAGCCGACACGTCCACCGAGGTCTTCGCGCGCAACGAGACGGTCCACTCCTGAGGAGCGACTTCCTTGAAGACTGCGGCGACCTCGGCTTCGGCGGTGGTGCGCACGATGTCGATGACGCTCTCGACCTCCTCCGGACCGAGATCCGCCGAGTCGGCCCGCCGGACGAAGGCGTAGACCAACCCCCTGCCCTGCACGGCTTCACGATCGAGTGTGGCCGTAGCCAGAACCGAGGACAGCATCAGCAGCCAGCCGAAGGGATGCGTGTCGAGCAGGGTCCGTGTGATCGAGGTCCCGTCGATCCCGGTGGCGAGGAGTCGCTCGGCGAGTACGTGTGTCTCCGGGCGCCCCCACCGGAAGGATCCGGTGTCCGTCACGAGTCCGGCGTAGAGGCAGTGCGCGAGTTCCGCGTCGATGTCGACGCCCCAGGTATCGAAGAGATTCGCGAGCACCATGGCGGTCGCCTCGGACTCGGGATCGATCAGGTTGTGGGTGCCGAACCGCGTATTGGACAGGTGGTGATCGATCACCAGGCTGCACGGCGCGGTGTCCAGGCGGTCGCGCAGCACGCCGAGGCGCCCTGCAGTGCCGCAATCCACCGTGACGACGAGATCGGCGTCGCGCCGCACTTGCGCGGCCGGCGTGACGAGGTGACCACCGGGCAGAGAGCGCATCGAGTCGGGTATGTGCGCGGGCGCGCCGAAGGCCACCTGGACAGCGGCGCCCCGGCGCTCGAGCGCGAGCCCGAGCGCCAGGCCACTGCCGAGAGTGTCGGCATCGGGATTGACGTGGCACAGCACCGTCACGATGGCCGCCGCGTCCAGCAGGGCGACGGCACCTTTCAGGTCGACCGAGCCCGCCTGGACGGGCGGGACTCCCGCCTCGCTCCGATGCGAAAGGGCCTCCGGAACGCTCCGATCGTTCACCGGTTCGCTATTCGTCGTCGTCACCGGCGTCGCGTTCACGAGGCTCCTTGTAGGGGTCGGCCTCACCGGCCGGAACAGCACCCTCGCGCGCGCGGGCGACCTCGTCGTCGGCGGCACGGGCACGTGCGAGAAGCTCCTCCATGTGGCGCGCCGTGTCGGGCACCGTATCCGTGACGAACGTCAGGGTCGGGGTGAATCGCACGCCCGTTCCGGCACCGACCTTCGAACGGAGGACCCCCTTGGCCTTCTCGAGCCCTGCGGCGGCCTCGGCGTAATCGGGCTCGGTGTTCAGGTCCGCACCCCGGACGGTGTAGTACACCGTCGCATCGTGCAGATCCGCCGTGACCTTGGCATCGGTGATCGTCACGAATTCGAGCCGCGGATCCTTGATCTCGTGGTCGATGGCGGTGGCCACGATCGTGGCGATGCGCTTCGCGAGACGGCGGGCCCGTGCTGGATCGGCCATGTCGTTCGTTCCCTTCTTGTGGCCGCGTAGGCGGCCCGTCGTGCGGCCCGGATCAGTCCTCGGGCCCGAACAACCTGCGCCTGACCGACAGCAGGTCGAGTTCGGGCCGCTGGGCGACCAGCCGCTCACACTTGTCCAGTATCTCTCCCACGTGCGCGAGGTCGGGAGCGACAACCGCCACACCCACCCGTGCCCGTCTGTACAGATCGTGTTCCCCGGTTTCGGCAACGGACACCCCGAGCCGGCGCAATTCTGCGATCACCGGACGGATGGCCGATCGCTTCTGTTTGAGCGAATGCACGTCACCGAGCAGCAGGTCGAGTTCGAGCGCTCCCAGGTACATCCGTTCCTCCCGTCGACGAGTCGGACATCCCGACACACCCGTGGCGGCGAACGACGAATCGTTCACCGCCACGGGCAGGGGTGGATCAGTCGCGCGGCTTCTCGCGCAACTCGTACGCCTCGATCACGTCGCCGACCTTGATGTCGGAGTAGGTGACCGTCATACCGCACTCGAAGCCCTCGCGGACCTCGGTGACGTCGTCCTTCTCGCGGCGCAGCGACGAGATGGTGACCGTCTCGGCCACGACGTTGCTGTCGCGGATGAGGCGGGCCTTCGCGTTGCGCTTGACGATGCCGGACTGCACGAGGCAACCCGCGATGTTGCCGACCTTCGACGACTTGAAGATCGCGCGGATCTCGGCGCGGCCGAGCTCGACCTCCTCGTAGATCGGCTTGAGCATGCCCTTGAGGGCCTTCTCCACCTCGTCGATCGCCTGGTAGATGACCGAGTAGTAGCGGATGTCGACACCCTCGCGGTTCGCGAGTTCGGTGGCCTTGCCCTCGGCGCGGACGTTGAAGCCGATGATCACGGCGTTCGACGCAGCAGCCAGGTTGACGTTGGTCTCGGTGACACCACCGACACCGCGGTCGATGACACGCAGGCGCACCTCGTCGTCGATCTCGATCCCCATGAGGGCCTCTTCGAGGGCCTCGACGGTACCCGAGTTGTCGCCCTTGAGGATGAGGTTGAGCTCGTTGTGCTCCTTGAGCGCGGCATCGAGATCTTCGAGGCTGATGCGCTTGCGGCTGCGTGCGGCGAGCGCGTTGCGCTTGCGGGCATTTCGCCGGTCGGCGATCTGGCGTGCGATGCGATCTTCTTCCACCACGACCAGGTTGTCACCGGCGCCGGGCACCGAGGTGAAACCGACGACCTGAACCGGACGCGACGGCAGTGCCTCGAGAACGTCCTCACCGTGCTCGTCGATCATGCGACGCACGCGACCGTAGGCATCGCCGGCGACGATCGAGTCGCCGACCCGCAGGGTGCCGCGCTGAACGAGGACGGTGGCCACCGGACCGCGACCGCGGTCGAGGTGTGCCTCGATGGCGACGCCCTGCGCCTCCATGTCCGGGTTCGCGCGCAGATCGAGTGCCGCATCGGCGGTGAGGAGCACCGCTTCGAGCAGCTGGTCGATGTGGAGGTTCTGCTTCGCGGAGATGTCGACGAACATGGTGTCGCCGCCGTACTCCTCCGCGACCAGCCCGTACTCGGTGAGCTGCTGACGGATCTTCTGAGGGTTCGCACCCTCCTTGTCGATCTTGTTGACCGCGACCACGATCGGCACATCGGCGGCCTGAGCGTGGTTGATCGCCTCCACCGTCTGCGGCATGACACCGTCGTCGGCGGCGACCACGAGGATCGCGATGTCCGTCGACTTGGCGCCGCGGGCACGCATGGCGGTGAACGCCTCGTGACCCGGGGTGTCGATGAAGGTGATCAGGCGATCTTCACCGTTGAGGTGCGTCATCACCTGGTAGGCACCGATGTGCTGGGTGATGCCACCGGCCTCGCCCTCACCGACGTTCGCCTTGCGGATGGTGTCGAGCAGGCGGGTCTTGCCGTGGTCGACGTGACCCATGACGGTGACCACCGGCGGACGCTGCTGGAGGTCTTCCTCCGTGCCCTCGTCCTCGCCGTACTGGATGTCGAACGACTCGAGCAGCTCGCGGTCCTCGTCCTCCGGCGAGACGACCTGCACGACGTAGTTCATCTCCGAGCCGAGCAGCTCGAGGATGTCGTCGTTCACGGACTGAGTGGCCGTGACCATCTCACCGAGGTTGAACAGCGCCTGGACGAGAGCCGAGGGGTTGGCGTCGATCTTCTCGGCGAAGTCCGACAGCGACGCGCCGCGAGCGAGACGGATGGTCTCGCCGTTGCCGCGCGGCAGCCGCACGCCGCCGACCGACGGCGCCTGCATCGAATCGTATTCCTGCCGCTTCTGCCGCTTCGACTTGCGACCGCGACGGGGAGCGCCACCGGGACGGCCGAACGCGCCTGCGGCACCGCCGCGACCGCGTCCACCGCCGCCACCGCCACCCGGGCGACCGCGGAAACCACCGGGAGCACCTGCACCGGCGGGTGCACCGCCGCCACCACCGGCACCGCCACCGCGGTAGCCGCCACCGCCACCGCCACCGGGACGCCCACCGGGAGCGCCGCCGGGGCGACCCGGACGGCCGGAGGCAGCCGGACGCGCTGCACGCTGAGGCATCGCGCCGGGGTTGGGACGCGGGGGCATCGAGCCCGGCGAGGGGCGGGGACCGCCCTGACCGGGGGCAGGACGAGGTCCGCCGGAGCCGGGAGCCGGTCGCGCACCGGCCTGGCCGGGTCCGGGACGAGGTCCACCCGGGCCTGCTGCGGGGCGTCCCTGGCCGGGAGTCGGCCGGGGGCCGGCCTGACCGGGAGTGGGACGCGGTCCGCCCTGGCCGGGGCGCGGGGCGCCCGGACGCGGAGCGGGACGCTCGGCCGGAGCCGAGGAGTACGGGTTGTTACCGACACGCGGGGTCTTCGGACCCGGACGCGGACCGGCCGGCTTGGGGCCGGGCTTGGCCGCGGGGGCCTGCGGTGTCGGGCTGGGAGCCTGCGCAGCCGGAGCTTCGGCAGCCGGAGCCTGCGGGGCCGCCTGAGCAGCCGGAGCCTGAGCAGCGGGTGCCTGCGGCGCAGGGGCCGCGGGCTTCTCGGGCGCCGGAGCGGGCTTGGGAGCGGCCGGCTTCGGAGCGCCCGGCTTCGGGCGTGCAGCCTCGGACGCGGGCGCCGGGCTCGCAGGCGCCGGGCTCGCAGGGGCCGGCCGGGGTCCCGGCCGGGGTGCGCCGGGCTTCGGCGCGGATGTGGGCGCAGCCTTCGCTGCGCCGTTGCCCTCGGTCTTACCGAACGATTCGCGCAAACGACGCGCGACCGGCGGCTCGACTGTCGAGGACGCGGACTTGACGAACTCGCCCTGTTCCTTCAGGCGTGCGAGTAGTTCCTTGCTGGTGACACCGAGTTCTTTCGCCAACTCGTGCACGCGGGCCTTGCCTGCCACTGCTCTCCTCACTGATGAGGTCGAGCGGCCGACTGCCCGCACGACCTCGGGTTATCTCCGATGGACGTTCATCGCTGGTGCTTCACGGTGTGCTCATGAGTGTTCGTGCCTGTTCTTCTCAGAGTGCGATGTCACTGTTGGTGTTCCTCGTCGTCGATCCCACGGTCGTTACGTCCGGCCTTCTCGCGGCCGATCCGATGCCCGTGATCACTGCTCCGTGGACCCGACCAGCTGATCCAGCGCTGCGGTGTCCGGATGTCCGGTCACGCGCAGTGCCCTGCCGAATGCTCGGCGCCGAACCGCCAGGCCCAGGCATTCCGGGGTCGGATGCAGCCACGCACCTCGTCCCGAAAGCCTGCGTCGGGGATCGGGAACCACGGCGAAACCTGACGATTCCGACTCGCGCGCCACCACCCGGAGCAGTTCGGCAGCCAGCGTTCGCTGCCGACACCCGACACAGGTACGCACCGCAGAGGCACGTTCCCCGCCGGTCGCGGACAGGTCATGCTGAACCATCGACCACTGTACCGTTGTTTTGCCCGGAATCCCGCATCCCACGCCTACGAGTCTGTCGAACCGCCGCGGGAATCCTCGTTCCCGGCCGCTGCGGCGTCGCTGCGAATGTCGATACGCCACCCGGTCAGGCGGGCCGCGAGCCGGGCGTTCTGCCCTTCCTTGCCGATGGCGAGAGAAAGCTGGAAGTCCGGAACGACCACCCGGGCAGCCCGGGCGTCGGGGTCGACGACCGTGACCGATACCACCTTCGACGGCGACAGCGCGTTGCCCACGAACTTCGCGGGATCCTCGTCGTAGTCGATGATGTCGATCTTCTCCTCGCCGAGTTCACGCATGACATTGCGCACGCGCTGGCCCATCGGACCGATGCACGCGCCCTTCGCGTTGAGACCCGGGACGGTGGAGTGCACGGCGATCTTCGAGCGGTGTCCCGCCTCGCGGGCGACCGCAACGATCTCCACCGACTCGTCGGCGATCTCCGGAACCTCGAGGGCGAACAGCTTCCGGACAAGATTGGGGTGCGTCCGGGACAAGGTGATCTGCGGGCCGCGCTGGCCACGGGAGACACCCACGACGTAGCACTTGATCCGGTCGCCGTGTTCGTAGGTCTCCCCCGGCACCTGCTCGGCCGGCGGGATGAGCCCCTCGGCGTTGTTCGTCTCGCCGCCGATCTTCACGACGACCATGCCGCGCGCGTTGGCACGCGAGTCGCGCTGCACGACACCGCTGACGATCTCGCCCTCGTGCGTCGCGAACTCACCGAACCGCTGCTCGTGCTCGGCATCGCGGATGCGCTGCATGATGACCTGGCGCGCGGTGGTCGCCGCGATCCGGCCGAAGTCCTCGGGGGTGTCGTCCCACTCGGCGATCAGGTTGCCGTCGGCGTCGCGTTCCTCGGCGAGGACCTGGATGGCGCCGGTCTTCGTATCGACCACCACGCGCGCATGCGGCTGATGGCCGTCGACGTGCCGGTAGGCCGTGAGCAGGGCCGTCTCGAGCGTCGCGATGAGCTCGTCGAACGGGATGTTCTTCTCCGCCTCGAGCATGCGCAGAGCGGCGATTTCGATATTCACTTGTCCACCTTCGTTTCGTTCGTGTCGTCGTAGTCGTCGCTGTCGGGCCCGTCCTCGGGGCCTTCCGCGAGTTCGCCGGCCGCTACGCGGCCGTCCACGAGCCCGCCCGCGAGCTCGAGTTCCCTCGGAGGAGCCGGAGAGAACTCCACTTCCACCACTGCTCGCTTCACGGCAGCGAGCGGGACCGAGCGGATCACGGGGCCGGATCGATGGGGCAGCACGAGGCGGATCTCGTCCCCGACGAGTTCACCGATCCGTGCGACGAGTGTTTCGTCGGCCAGTTCCACCTTCGCCTTGCGGCCCTGTGCGCGCCGCCAGTGGCGGGCTTGCGTGAGGGGACGACCGACGCCGGGGCTGGTGACCTCGAGGACGTAGGGCGACTCGCCGAACTCCGACACCTCATCGAATGCCTCGGAGACGATCCTGCTCAGGCGCGCCGCTTCATCGAGACCGAGACCTGCGTCACTGTCGACGAGCAGACGCACGGTACTGTGCTTTCCGGCAGACGTGACCACCACGTCCTCGAGGTCGTATCCCTCTCTGACGAGCAGATCGGAGACAAGCTCGACGATCCTCTCCGGGGGCGGCACAGGCATGGCGGGCAGGCTCCTCGTTCAGTTGTGGTCGCAGCCGACAGTGGGCCGGAACGGATGCGTACCGGCAGACATCAAGACTAACCCGCGTTTCGCGCCCCCGTGACCAGGGCGGCGTCCCTCCCCTGACGGCGGGGCTGGCACGATGGTCCGGTGCCGATGTCACTCGACCGTCCCGCCGTCTCCCGACGAACCCTCCTGCGATGGTCGTCGGTTGCGGTCGGTGGGCTCGGAATCACGACCCTCACCGCGTGCGGTACCTCCGACGACGACGTCGCCGAACCCGACCCGCTGACCGGTCAGGTCGCCCGGGGTCGCACCGACGCCGCGATCGCCACCGCGCTGGTCGCGCGGGCACCGGAACTCTCCGGAGTCCTCGGCACGATCGCGTCGGAGCGGACGGCCCACGCAGACGCTCTCGAAGCCGAGATCGCGCGCATGCAAGGAGCCACGACGAGCTTCACTCCGACGTCGACCACCGCCACCACCCCCACCGGCGAGCTCCCGACCGTCGAGCAGCTTCGCGAGCGGCTGGTCCGGTCCCAGCGCGAGGCTGCGGATCTCGCGCAGATCCTCTCGGGTTACCGTGCGGGTCTGCTCGCGTCGATCAGTGCATGCTGCGCTGTGCAGACGGCGGTGTTGCTGCCGTGAGCTCACCCGAACTCGGATCCGAACAGCAAGCCCTCGTCGACGCGCTGGAAGCGGAGCACGCCGCGGTCTTCGGCTACGGCGTGGTCGCGGCATTCGTGGACCCGTCCGCCTCGGAGGCCGTGGAGGAAGACACCGCAGCGCACCGCGCACGACGCGATGCCACGGCCGACGCGTTGCGCGCCGCAGGCGTCGATCCTCCGGTGGCATCACCCGGGTACACGGTGCCGTTCCCGGTGACCGACCCTGCATCCGCCGCACAACTCGCAGAACAGATCGAAAGCGACACGACGGTCGCGTGGCGGTCGGTCGTGGAACGAGCACGCAGCGAGTCCACGCGGGCCGACGCAGTAGGCGCGCTCACAGAGACCGCGATACGAGCGGCCCGCTGGCGTGCGAGCCGCGGCGTCGTGCCCTCGGTGGCCTTCCCCGGTCAACCCTGATCGGACGATCAGTCGACGACCAGCGCCATCGCGAATCCGTCCCAGCCCTTCGACCCGACGGTCTGCAGCGCGGTGGCGTCGAGACGCGGCTCGCGGGCGAGCAGTTCGAGTACCTCGCGGGAGGCTCGGACGCGTTCGTCCTCGTTGCCGGGCTCCGCGATGGCACCGGCGCGTACGACGTTGTCGACGACGATCACGGTGCCCGGTCGTGACAGGCCCAGCGCCGCCCGCACGTAGTTGCTGTTGTTCTCCTTGTCGGCGTCGATGAACACCAGATCGAAGGGGCCTTCGTCGGCGAGGCCGGGCAGCGAGCCGAGCGCCGGTCCGACCCGGATCTCGACTCGGTCTCCGACGCCGGCGTGGTCGAGATTGACGCGGGCCACCTCGGCGTGGCGCGGCTCGTATTCGAGGGTGATCACCCGCCCGGTCTCGCCGACGGCACGGGCCAGCCAGATCGTCGAGTATCCACCCAGCGTGCCGATTTCGAGCACGCGCCGGGCACCCCTGATCCGGGCGAGCAGATACAGGAACTTGCCCTGCACCGCAGCGACATCGATCGGCGGTAGCCCGGCGGCGGCGTTCGCGTCGAGTGCCGACTTCAGTGCAGGGTCGTCACCGACGAGAAGATCTGCGAGGTAGTCGTCGGTCGTGTTCCAGTTCTCTGCCATGGGCTCATTCTGGCCCGGGGCGGGTTACTCCACCACTTCGTAGACGGCACCCACCTCGCGGGCGAGCAGACGATCGGTCATCTCCTGCTTCAGCACGGTGAGCCGTTCGTTCTCGGCATCGGTGCGGCCGGTCTTCGCTCCGAGCGCGATGAACTCGTCGGTGACGAGTCCGTCGTCGCGGATCTGCAGTGTCACGCTGCGGTCCCGCCAGGTGAACTGCCAGACATAGCGCGCGAGGGTGGCACCACGTTCGGTCGCGGCCAGTTCCGGGTCGACGACGTAGCGCCCGTCGGTGACGGCACGCAGCACCATCTCCACGGCGTCACGTCCGCCGGGCCCCGGAAAGGCGGTCCGCACCTGCACTTCCCGGCGCTCGACATCGCCGAGGATCGAGAGAGCGTGCTGCATGGCGGTGAAGCCGTGAGCGACTCCTCCGGGGAATCCGGGGCCGTGGTATTTCATCAGGTCTGCGAAGGTGAATTCGATCGGGTGGCCCGACTCGTAGACGGTGAGCACGCGCGTCCTAACCTCTCGTGGCCCAGTGCAGGGCCGTGTACAACAGTTGGGTGGCACCGGGCATGAAGCCGGAACCGTGGTGGTAGACCGGGTCCATGGTGGTCACCAGCAGGCGTCCACGATGGTTGGTCTCGTCGACGAACAGGATGGAGCCGTCCCGTTCTCCGTCCGGGGTGTGCAGATCCGCCAGACTCACTGCGCCGGGCGGGGGTTCGAGCACCCCGTGGTAATGCCAGATCACCGAGCGGTCGGAGAAGAATCCCCAGGCCGGATGGTCCGGTGCCTGCAGTCGCACCCGGTGGTCCTCACCTGTGCGCCACCACCAGAAGATCGTCGGCCGTGATTGTTCGGGCACTCCCAGCCAGTCCTGGACGTGGTTCTCGCCGAAGACCACGACCGTCGCGCCTCGTTCCAGGGCGTCCTTCACAGCAGGTGCCCATCCGGACACCAGGTCGGGCCGCAGTCGGTCGGCGACGATCAGCACATCGGCGTCGGCGAGGTCCTCGTGGTCACCCGTGCGTACGTGCACCGCACGCATCCGGTAGGGCGCGAGGGCAGGATCGGCCAGGGTGGCCAGATGGCTGTGGCTGCCGCCGTGCAGAAATGCGACCGCCGGGGCCGCCTTCGTTCGTGTCGTTCGGCTCATCGGCCCTCCAACCACTCGAGGATCTGGATGCGCAGGTGCGCGGTCCCCCGGTGTTCGCCGGCAAACTGGAGCAGGTCGTTGCCGCCGTGCACGAGCACGCTGCCGGCGCCGAGGGGGTACTCGTAGTCGATCGGCGCGTGCGTGCGTCCGAGGGTGTGCACGACTCGCGCACCTTCGGGCAGGTCGAGATAGCAACCACGGCCGTAGAAACCGGCGACGCCGATGCGCTCGAGTTCCGCGAACGGCACGGGCTCGCGGCGACCTGTGTTGTACAGCAAGGACTTCGGGTCGATGCCGGCCCAGACCGGATGCTCGTTCACCCGTGTCAGGGCGAGATCCGACGGGTTGCGGAAGTCGAGCTTGCGCCAACGTGTGAGCCCACTGAGGAAGATTCGCTGCACGTGGCCGTTGATCAGGACTCTTCCGCCTCGCGCGACGAAATCGTCGAGTTCGTCGCGGTTGTCGAGCAGGAACTCCTGGTCGACGTCGCCGGTGAAGTAGATCCCGGTGACCTCGGGTCCGCACGCGGACCGCAGGTCGTAGACGTCGATCTCGTGGAATCCGTCCACGAGGACGCCTTCGCGCGGAGCCATCACGGCTTTCAGGACTGTCATGCGATCCCCCGTCCGAAGTCCGGAACCGACAGCCGACGCAGCGCACTGGGAGTTTCCACGTCGGCGGTGACGATCGGTACCCCGTACATCTCGCTGAGCAGTTCGTCGGTGAGCAGTTCCCTGGTGGCGCCGACTCTCTGGTCGTCGGCAGAGACCATGAGCATCGACCGCTCGGCGATGTGCAGGGCATGATCGGGATGGTGGGTCGTCATGACCACGGCCATCCCCTCGTCCGCCAGTCCGCGCAGCACGGTGAGGACGCGCGCCTGATTGCGCAGGTCGAGGGCGGAGGCAGGTTCGTCGAGCACGATGGTGTCGCAACCGGAGACCAATGCCCGAGCGATGAGGACGAGCTGTCGTTCCCCGCCGCTCAGGCCGCTGTAGTCGCGGGCGGCCAGGTGCAGGACGCCCACACGGCCGAGCGCGTCCAGAGCGGCGTCGCGGTCGGCGCTCGTCGGAGTGCTGTAGATGCGCACCTTTCTCGCGCGTCCCATCAGCACGATGTCGAGCACACTGAACGAGAACGCCACCGCGTGACTCTGCGGCACGTACCCGATGGTTCCCGACGAGGTGACGGTCCCGGTCACCGGTGAGAGAAGCCCGGACAGGCACTTGAGCATCGTGGTCTTCCCGCGAGCGTTCGGACCGAGCACGGCGAGAATCTCGCCGGCGTCCACGCTCACGGTGACGTCCCGGAAAATCCAGGGGCCCTTGGTCGAATATCGGAAACAGATGGACTTCGCGTCAAGCATCGCTGCCCCACAGTCGGGTTCGGTTGCGGATCAACAGGGTCACGAAGAAGGGGGCGCCGATGATCGCGGTGAGGATGCCGATCGGAATCTCGGCGCTACTGAGCACCCGCGACAAGGTGTCGATCATGGTGAGGTAGGCGGCACCGAGAAGCGCGCTGACGGGAAGCACCATCCGGTTGTCGGTACCGATCATCATGCGCACCAGGTGCGGCACGACCAGACCGACCCAGCCGATGACACCCGACACCGCGACGGCGGCGGCTGTGATCATGGCGACGCATCCGAGCAGTAGCAGTCGCAGGCGCTGGGGGCGCAGGCCGAGCGCGACGGCGTCCTCGTCCCCCATCGCCAGAATGTTCAGGCGCCAGCGCAGCGCGAGCACGATGACGGCGGGAACCACGATCGGCACCACCGCGATTGCGAGCTTGCCGTAGCCGGCCGTCGCGAGGGAACCCATGAGCCAGAAGACGATCGAGGGCAGTTCGCTGTAGGGGTCCGCGATATATGTGATGAACGAGACCATCGCCTGGAACATCGCACCCACTACGGTTCCGCCGAGGATGATCATCAGCAGTGGTGCGCCCGGGACGGCTCGCGCGATGGCGAGCACCAGCAGCAGCGCGGCCACACCGCCGACGAACGCACCACCGACGAGAGCGATTCCGCCGAGTCCGGTGAGCAGGATCAGCACACCGCCGAACGACGCGCCGGAGGACACCCCGAGGATCTGAGCGCTCGCGAGGGGGTTGCGGAAGACCCCCTGCATCACGGCACCGGTCAGTGCCAGTCCGGCGCCGATGAGAACGGACATCAGCACGCGGGGCAGGCGGACGTCGAGGACGACCGTGCTCTCCTGCTGCGTCCAGGTCTCGCGCAGCGGAAGGACCTGGCCGGCGAGCAGCCGGACGATCTCGTTCGGAGGAACGAAATAGCGCCCGACCGCCAGCGCGATCACCGCAACCACCACGAGCAGTGCAGTGAAACCGCCGATGATCAGCGCGTTACGGCCCCACCTCGGTCCCGGAGGCACCGAGATCGGAGCCTCCGGGACCGAGCGGGCGGTCGAATCAGCGAGTGAACTGGTCATAGCTCGCGGCATCCCGGTTCAGGTCGAAACGCAGCACCTGGTCGATCTCGTCCTCGGAGATGTCGTAGGCGAACAGGTCGTCGAAGGCGGCGCGGATATCGTCGCGGAAATCGCCCGTCCGCTCCTGCGGGTACAGGATTCGGAACATCCATGCCCACATCAGGGGCGACTCTGCGCTCGGCACCTGCCAGCGGTAGCCACCGAGAGGGGTCTTGTAGACGCGGCGGTTCTGCACGGCGCTGACACTCGCGAGACGCGGATCCGCGTAGATGTCGGCCGGGGTGCTCTCGTCGAATCCGCTGAGCATGATCACCTCGGGATCCCACGCGAGGATCTGCTCCGGACTCACCTGACCGGAATCGGAGACGAATCCCTGGGTCACGAGGTCCGCCCCGACGAGATCGAACTGGAAACCGTCGTATCCGGTGGCGCTGGTCGTGCTGTAGGCGTCACCGTTGCGCGAGAGGATCATCGCGCGCGGCCGCGCTTCGGTCTGTTCGGCAACCTGCGCGCGCATCTCCTCGATCTCGGCGCGTTGCCACGAGACGAGTTGCTCACCTCGCTCCGGCTTGCCTGCGATCTGCGCGAACAGGGTGATCCAGGCTTCCAGATCCTCCTGCGTGCCGTATTCCAGGCCGACGACCGGGAAACCGGCGGACTCGATGGGCTCGACGACATCGGGGCCCCGATCGCCCCACTGCACGACCACGTCGGGGTCGAGTTCGAGGAGCGTCTCGACATTGGGCACGAAGTCGCTTCCGGCCACGGTGGTCGACTCGGCCGAGGCCGGGAACATGGTGGCGAACATGCCGCCCTGGTTCGCGACGAGCGTGGACTGGTTGATGCCGACGATCCGGTCGTAGCTCCGGTCGACCGCCGCGAAGATCGAGGGTGCGGGCATGACGGTGAAGGCGACCTTCTCCGCCGGTCCGTCGAGGGTGATCGTCTGCCCTCGCTGGTCGACGATGGTGATGGCGTCACCCGCGGTCGATGCGTCGGCCTCCTGGGTGTCGCGGCTCGAGCATCCGGCCGTGAAGGCGAGGGCACCGATGAGCCCCGCAGCGACCCACCGGTACGGCGTAGCCACACCTCGCTGCCTCTTATCCCGCCGCACCGTCGATGTCATATCCACCATCCGTTTCCCTCATGACAGACCACAAGAACGGGATGAGGTTAGCATTACCTATTGGCGGCGTACATTGCCCCCTTCGTCCAGATACAGCGATGCCCTCGCACCGGGGTGCGAGGGCATCGGCAGATGCGGTCAGCGGGAGAGGATGTGCTGGACCACCTCTCCGATCGGGATCTCGTCCGCATCGCCGGAGAACCGATCGCGGACCTCGACCTTCCCGTCGGCGAATCCACGTCCGACCACGACGACCAGCGGCATGCCGAGCAGTTCCGAATCCTTGAACTTGACGCCGGGCGACGCCTTCCGGTCGTCGAGAAGGACGTCCACGCCCGCGTTGGAGAGCTCCTCGGCGAGATTCTCGGCACCTTCGCGTGCCTGCTCGTCCTTGTTTGCGATCACCAGGTGCACGTCGAACGGCGCGATCTCCGCAGGCCAGCGCAGCCCCTTCTCGTCGTGCTGCTGTTCGGCGACCACCGCGACGAGACGCGACACGCCCACACCGTACGAACCCATCGTCGGGCGGACGGGCTTGCCGTTCTCACCGAGCACATCCACTGCGAAGGCGTCGGTGTACTTGCGGCCGAGCTGGAAGACGTGACCGATCTCGATGCCGCGGGCGGAGACGAGCGGACCCGCACCGTCCGGCGACGGATCGCCGTCGCGCACCTCGGCTGCCTCGATCGTTCCATCGGGTGTGAAGTCGCGACCCGCCACCAGACCGAAGACGTGCTTGCCCATCTCGTCGGCCCCGGTGATCCAGCTGGTTCCGTCCACCACGCGGGGATCGACGAGATAGCGCACCCCGTTCGCGAGGAGGGCCTTCGGGCCGATGTAGCCCTTGACGAGGAAGGGATTCGCGGCGAAATCCGCCTCGGTGAGCAGCTCGACCTCGGCAGGCTCGAGCGAAGCTTCGAGACGCTTGTCGTCGACTTCCCGATCACCGGGGATACCGATGCCGAGCAATTCCCACTCGCCGCCGGGCTGCCGGACCTTGACCATGACGTTCTTGAGCGTCTCTGCGGCACTCACCTCGCGGCCGAGGATCGTCCTCGCAGCGGCGACGAGCGTGTCGATCGTCGGGGTGTCGGGGGTGTCGTGCACGACCGCCTCGGGCTGACCGTCGATGGGCAGCGGCTCCGGCGCCAGGGTCTTCACCGCTTCGACATTGGCCGCATAGCCGGATTCGAGGCACCGCACATAGGTGTCCTCACCCGCAGGCGAGTCGGCGAGGAATTCTTCGGAGGCGCTGCCACCCATCGCGCCGGAGGTGGCCGAAACGATCACGTACTCGATCCCGAGACGCGTGAAGATGCGCTCGTAGGCGTCGCGGTGCGCGCGGTACGAGTGGGCCAGACCTTCGTCGGTGAGATCGAAACTGTACGAGTCCTTCATCACGAACTCGCGCCCGCGGAGGATGCCCGCGCGGGGACGCTCCTCGTCCCGATACTTCGTCTGGATCTGGTACAGCGTGACCGGGAAGTCCTTGTAGGAGTTGTACTCACCCTTGACGGTGAGCGCGAACAGCTCCTCGTGAGTGGGCCCGAGAAGGTAGTCGCCACCCTTGCGGTCCTGCAGCCGGAACAGGCTGTCGCCGTACTCCGTCCACCGATTCGTGGCCTCGTAGGGCTCGCGCGGAAGCAGCGCCGGCAGGGCGATCTCCTGCGCACCGATGGAGTTCATCTCCTCGCGTACCACCCGCTCGACCTCCCGTAGCACCTTCAGGCCGAGAGGTAACCACGAGTAGACACCGGGCGCGATACGTCGCACGTATCCGGCTCGGACCAGCAACTTGTGGCTGGCGACCTCGGCATCGGCCGGGTCGTCTCGGAGGGTTCGGAGGAACAGGTGCGACATGCGGGTGATCACGACCTTGCAGCCTACCGTGGCCACCCTCGGCGGTGAGTACGGCGCCCGACAGCGACCTCGGTACGGTTACCGCTTGTGCTGGTGCTTCTCCCCCCTTCAGAAACCAAGTCCGACGGCGGCGACGACGGGCCCCTCGATCTCGGCGACCTCTCGATGCCACAACTGACGGAGACACGGGAGATGCTGGTGCAGGCGCTCGTCGACCTCGCCGCCGATCCGGAGGAGTCGAGCCGAGCCCTCGGTCTCGGTGCGAAAGGCGCCGACGAGATCGAACGCAACGCAAAGTTGTGGGTCTCCCCCACCCGTCCGGCACTCGAACGCTATACCGGGGTGCTGTACGACGCGCTCGACGCGGCGACGTTCACCGCAGCCCAGCGCGAGAAGGCCTTCCGGCGACTCGGGATCGGCTCCGCACTGTTCGGTGCCGTCCGGGCCGCCGATCCCATTCCCGCCTATCGCCTCTCCGGGGGCTCCAGACTGCCCGGATTCGGCACGCTGAAATCCGTGTGGCGGCCCGAACTCACCGACGTGCTGGTCGCCGAGGCCGCCGGTGACCTCGTCGTGGATCTCCGCTCGGGTGTCTACCAGCAGCTCGGCCCCGTGCCGGGAGCCGTCACCGCCACCGTGCTCACAGAGCAGGCGGACGGCACCCGCAAGGTGGTCAGCCACTTCAACAAGCACCACAAGGGTCTGCTCGCCCGCGCCCTGGTCCTCACGCGGGCGGAACCGAGCGACATCGGTTCGCTCGCGCGGGTCGCATCGAAGGCAGGGCTGCGGGTCGAGGTGGAGTCGCCCACCGAGCTGGTCGTGCTCACCTGATCTCGAGGCTCATCGCGGCGGCTATCCGGCGAGCCGTGTGCAGGACGACGCCGAGCCGCGCCGTCAGAACCATGTCGTGAGACTCCGTGACGAACCGCTCGAGATCGGTGAGATTACGGCGGCACGCCCCGTCGGGATCGACCTCTCGCCCCTCGCCGACCGCATCGATCATCGACGCAAGCGCGTCGAACAACGCTGCCACCGGCGACCGCACCTCCAGGTTGCCCGCGTCGGCCGCGTCGTCACCGAGCACGTGGTCCAGTGCGTGCGCGAGTTCCTCCACCGCACTGGACACCGACCACAGATTGTCGAACGTCCGGTCCCAGCGACGCGCTCGTTCCCCGGCGCGAGCCGCGGCGGGGCGAGGGTTCAGCCGCGCGCTCTCGTGTGCCCATCGGGATTCGTCGAAGGCACGCTGGACGAGACCGTCGATTCCCCGCGCACGCTGAACCCAGTCGCGGCGTTCCGACCTTCCCTCGCGGCATCCGGCAGCCATGTCCCGCAGCAGATCGCGCAGCTCGACGGTGAGCGCGGCACCCTCCCTGCCGGCCGGGTACACCGGCGGAAAGACCAGCGCGGTCGTCGCCACCCCCACCGCCGCCCCGATCATCGTCTCCACGAGGCGTTCGCCCAGCAGAACGGGACTGTCCGCTGCGCCGGTCGCGATCACCAGCAGTGCAGTGATCGCCACCCAGATGCCGCTCGCACCGAAACGTCGCCAGCGCCCCACGAAGTAGCCGACGGCGACCGCCATGCCGACTGCGGCGGTCGTCGGCTCCACAAGCCGTGTCACGGCCACGGCGACCAGCAGTCCCGCAACGACCGCTCCGACCTGCACGGCCGCCTGTTCCAACGAACGGAGCACCGTTGCCTCGACCAGGAAGACCGCGACGTAGGGCGCCAGAAAAGCCTGCTGGAAGTGGAAGACCTCAGTGACGATCAGCCACGCGACGACCGCGGCGAGGGTCGAGCGCAGTGCCTGCAGGGCGACGTACCGCTCGTGCCCGGCATCCTGGGCGGCGCGGACGATCCACGATCCGACGAACCTGAACCTTTCGAGCACACCGACTTGCATGACCGGGCGGGTACCCGGGATGACGCACGGCAGGCATGATCCGGCTCATCCGTCGCTGCGACCGGGCACGCGGGTCAGGACGTCTGGGCCACCTTCTCGGCTTCCTGCGCCTGGGCCACCTCTTCGGGCGTGAAGCGGATGAACAGAGCGGCGACACCGGCGATCACCGCGCAGACGGCACATCCGACCAGCGCGAGCATGTATCCCTCACCCTGCGCGACGAGCTGGGCGGCGGTCATGTCCGCCACCGCTCCCGAACTCCCGCCGAGCGACATCGTCCGCGAGGTCGCCATCGCGCCGATCACCGCGAGACCGACCGGCCCGCCGAGGGTCTGCGCGACCTGCGCAATCGCCGACAGCGGTCCGATCTCGTGCTGACCCACACCGGAGATCGCGCACAGCGGCAGCGGCACCACGGCGAGGCCGACACCGAAGCCGACGACGAGAACCAGCACGAACAGAGTCGGGAAGTACCGGACGCTGCCGTCCATCGTCGACCCGTACATCAGGCTCGCCGTCATGATCGTCGATCCCGTGACCACCAGCCATCGGGGCTCGATCCGGGCGACCAGCCTGGACGAGACCGCTGCGGCGCCGCCTAGACCGAAGGCGAACGGCACGAACGCCAGACCGGCGGCCAGCGGGCTGTAGCCGAGGATGTCCTGCACGAACAGGGCGACGAAGGCCGCGAGACTGAACATCACCGCGCCGGCGAAGAAGATCGCCACGAAGGTCGCGACTCGGTTCTTGTTCCGGAACAGCACGAACGGCAGGAGCGGATTCTCGGCGCGCCGTTCGACGAGCAGGAACAACCCGAGCAACACGAATCCTGCGACGAGCGCACCGATCACTGCAGGGCTCGCCCAGCCGAGTTCGGGGCCCTCGGTGAGACCGAAGACCACACCCGTACATCCGAGCGTGGCGAGCACCGCACCGGGCACGTCGAGGGAGAGCCGTTCGGACGTGGTCTCGCGCAACGCGATCGCGGCGAGAACGACGATCAGCACACCGATCGGCACGTTGATGAGGAAGATCCAGCGCCACGAGACCTGGGTGAGCGCACCGCCGAGGATGAGTCCTGCGATGGAGCCGACTCCGGTCATCGCGGCGAAGACCGCGATGGCACGGTTACGCGCAGGGCCTGCGGCGAAGGTCGTCGCGACGAGCGCCAGCGCGGTCGGCGACGCGATCGCCGCGCCGACGCCCTGGAGTGCGCGCGCCCCGATGAGCATCTCTTCGTTGGTCGCCAGCCCGCACAGCAGGGACGCGAGGGTGAACAACCCCACCCCCGTCATGAACATGCGTTTGCGGCCGTAGCTGTCGCCGAGTCGACCGCCGAGCAGCATGAGGCCGCCGAACGCGAGAGCGTACGAGGTGAGAACCCAGTTGCGGCCGGCATCCGACAATCCCAGATCTCTCTGCAGCGGCGCGAGCGCGAGATTCGCGACGGTGCCGTCGAGCACGACCATCAGCTGGAGACCGCTCAGGACGAGCATGGCCAGAGCGACCACGCGGGTGGTCGAGGGGTTCGAGGTAGTTGCCACGTGACTCGACCTTACCCACCGTCCGGTACGGATCCGGTTCCCGGATCGTCCCCGAAACCGGCCACCGGACCGATCACCACGATCGCGGGCGGACGGACGTTCTCGTCCCGGACGCGCTGTGCCACGGTGGCCAGTTCGGCGCGCACCACACGCTGGCTGCGCAGCGTGCCTTCCTGCACGACGACCACCGGCGTGTCCGCCGGGCGCCCTCCGGCGATCAGGGCGCCGGCGAACCGATCGATGCGTTCGACGGCCATGAGCAGGACCAGAGTGCCGCGGAGCTTGGCGAGCGCGTCCCAGTCGGTGAGCGAGTCGGGATGGTCGGGTGCGACGTGTCCGCTGGCGACGACGAACTCGTGCGTCACGCCGCGATGCGTGACCGGGATACCGGCAGCGGAGGGCACCGAGATCGCGCTGGTGATGCCGGGGACCACCGTGACGGGCACTCCGGCCGCCGTGCAGGCCTCGAGTTCCTCGTAGCCCCGCCCGAAGACGTAGGGGTCGCCGCCCTTGAGCCGGACGACGAACTTACCCGCCCGGGCGCGGTCGACGAGGATGTCGTTGATGGCCTGCTGGGCCATGGCACGTCCGTACGGGAGCTTCGCGGCGTCGATCACCTCGACGTGGTGATCGAGTTCGGCGAGCAATTCCTGCGGAGCCAGATGGTCGGCGACGACGACGTCCGCGCGGGCGAGAAGGCGTCGGCCCCGCACGGTGATCAGGTCGGGATCGCCTGGACCTCCACCGACCAGCGCGACGCCGACCGGCTTGGGCGCGGCGTCGTCGAATTCGGAGACCGCTGCGCCGGCGAGCGCGTCGCGGATGGAGGTGCGGACCGCGGCGGACCTGCGGTGGTCGCCGCCGGCGAGAACGCCCACGGCGAGGCCGTCGTAGCGTGCCGTCGCGGGGGTGACGGCGCTGCCGTGCCGTGCGCTGTCCGCGCGGACGCAGAAGATCCGGTTGCGTTCGGCCTCGGCGACGACGGACGCGTTGGTGCCGGGCTCGTCCGTGCACGCCATCGCGTACCACGCACCGTCGAGGTCACCGTCGCGGTAGTCGCGCAGCTCGAGCGAGATTCGGCCCTTCGCCGCCATGCTCTCGATCACGGGTGTGGCGGCGCGGGTGACCACGTGGACCCGTGCCCCGGAGGCGACGAGCAGACCGAGGCGTCGCTGGGCGACGCTGCCTCCCCCGACGACCACGACGCGGCGCCCGCGGAGATCGAGTCCGACCAGGTAGCTGGTCTCGTCCTCTGCGGCAGCGGACACGGGCATCTCCCCATTTCTCGTTTCGGGGCGAATCCGCCGGCCGGACCCACCTTCAGGACACCTGTGGCCCGGGCACAGCCTCGGGCCACAGGTGCAGTGATCGGGTCAGACGGCCGCGGCCTCGGCGCGCGTCTCGGGCACGGTGTCGGCATCGACATCGAGCTGCAGGGACTTCGTGCTGTGATCCCAGACCTGACGGAACAGATCGGGGTTGTCGGACAGCTTGACCCCGAGCGACGGGACCATCTCACGGAGCTTGGTCTGCCAGCCCGCCCACTGCTGCGGGAAGCAGCGCTCGAGAACATCGAGCATGGCCGGGACGGCGGTCGAAGCACCCGGAGAGGCGCCGAGCAGACCCGCGATCGAACCGTCCGCCGCATTGACCACAGCCGTACCGAACTCGAGAACACCACCCGCGCCCTTGCGGCGGATGACCTGCACACGCTGGCCGGCGACGATGAGTTCCCAGTCCTCGAGGCGAGCCTGGGGCGCGAACTCGGCGAGGGTGCCGATGCGGTCGGCGGGCGACTGGGTGAGCTCTCCGACGAGGTACTTCACCAGGCCGAGTTCGGTCACGCCGACGCCGAGCATCGACATCAGGTTGCCGAGCCTGACCGACTTGGGCAGGTCCATCACGCCGCCCTGCTTGAGGAACTTGGGGGACCATCCGGCGTAGGGGCCGAACAGCAGACCCTGCTTGCCCCCGATGACGCGCGTGTCGAGGTGCGGCACCGACATCGGAGGGGCGCCGACAGCGGCCTTGCCGTACACCTTCGCGCTGTGGCGGGCGATCACGTCGGGGTTGATGCAACGCAGGAAGGCGCCGGAGACCGGGAAACCACCGAAGCCCTTGATCTCCTGGATGCCCGACTTCTGCAGCAGGTGCAGCGCACCTCCGCCGGCGCCGACGAAGACGAACTTCGCCTGCACCTTGCGGGACTCGCCGGTACGGCGGTTACGGACCTTCACGATCCAGCTGCCGTCGGACTGCTTGGACACGTCGGTGACCTCGTGGCCGAAGAAGACCGTGCCACCGGAGGCCGCGACGTGGTTGATGAGTTGCTTGGTGAGCGCACCGAAATCGACGTCGGTGCCGGTCTGGGTCCAGTTCAGCGCGACCGGATCGGAGAAGTCGCGACCCTCGGCCATGAGGGGCAGGCGCTCGGTGAACACTTCGGGGCTCTCGGTGTACTCCATTCCCTCGAAGAGGGGGTGGCCGGCGAGAGCGTCGTAGCGGGCACGCAGGTACTTCACGTTGTCGGCACCGTGAACGAAGCTGACGTGCGGAACAGGATTGATGAAGTTCTTCGGGTCCGACAGGATGCCGTTGTCGACCGCGTACGCCCAGAACTGTCGCGAAACCTGGAACTGCTCGTTGACGTTCACGGCCTTCGTGATGTCCACAGAGCCACCGGGCTTGGCGGGGGTGTAGTTGAGCTCACACAGCGCGGAGTGGCCGGTACCGGCGTTGTTCCACGGGTCGCTGCTCTCGGCCGCTGCTGCGTCGAGCCGCTCGAATGCGGTGATCGACCAGTCGGGCTGCACCTGGCGCAACAACGCCCCGAGGGTGGCGCTCATGATGCCAGCCCCCACGAGCACTACGTCGGTTTTCGCTACAACGTTCTCTGACACTGGGGTATCGACTTCCTTGTCTGGTTCGCACGCGCCGCCTGGTATCGCCGTAGCGTCTCACGTGAGTATCCCGCAACGCGGCGCGCGAATGCGACCGACAGGTTACCCGCGCGTCGTCCGGCGTTTCATTTCACCTCATTGTGTACCCATGAGCGGTACCCGGCGAACACACCTAGGGTGTGATAGTGACTACTTGGCGTCCTGACGTCCTGGGAGACGGCTACGAGCAGCTGGAACTGCCCCTCGGCACCGACCCCGACGGTGAAGGGGAGATCTCCGCGACCCTGGTGCGATACCAGCCGACATCCACCGAGCTCCCCGACCGCGCGGTGCTCTACGTCCACGGATTCACCGATTACTTCTTCCAGCAGCACCTCGCCGAGCACTTCGCGGCGCGGGGCTACCGGTTCTTCGCGCTGGACCTGCGCAAGTGCGGCCGTTCGCGCGCCCCCGGGCACACTCCTCACTTCGTCACCGATCTCTCCTACTACGACCTCGAGCTCGACGAGGCGCTGCGCGTGGTCCGCAGCGAGGTCGGCGGCGGTGTGCTGCTCGCGGCACACTCGACCGGCGGGCTCGTGCTGCCCCTGTGGCTCGACCGACTCGGCCGGCGACCCGGCGGTACGGCCGCGGCGGGCATCCGGGGACTCGTCCTGAACAGTCCGTGGTTCGACCTGCAGGGCCCGTCCTATCTGCGGAACGTGGGGACCGCACTCATCGACCTCGTCGGCCGAATCGCGCCGCGGGCGATGATCCCGCTCCCGAAACCCGACACCTACGGTCGCAGTCTGCAGCGCGACGGCTGGCGTTACGACCTCGACTGGAAGCCGCTCACCGGCTTCCCCATCAGATTCGGCTGGCTGCGCGCCGTCCGGCGCGGCCACGCGGCGCTGCACCGCGGTCTCGATATCGGCGTGCCATCACTGATCCTGAGGTCCGGCGCATCGCGCTCCGCGCCGCGCTACGACTCGACCATCGACACGGTCGATGCAGTGCTCGACGTCCGTCAGATCGCGCGGTGGGCGGGATGTCTCGGCGACCGCACGACGATCGTGCCCATCGGTGGGGCCCGCCATGATGTGTTCCTGTCCACACCCGGCCCGCTGGCAGAAGCCTTCCGGGAATTGGACCTGTGGCTGGCGTGGTTGGACGGTGCAGCCGAGGCCGACGAGTCCGCCGGTTCCGGCTCAGCGGCGGACGCGTCGGCCGACAACACCGTTTCAGTACTGCAGCGAACCATGGGAGAGCACGCGTGAGCCACTACGACCTGGCGATCATCGGCACAGGCTCGGGGAACTCGATCCTCGACGAACGTTACGACGGTATGCGCGTCGCCCTCCTCGAAGAGAGCACCTTCGGAGGCACCTGCCTCAACGTCGGCTGTATCCCCACGAAGATGTACGTCTACGCCGCGGACGTCGCCCACACGATCCGGAATGCCGCGAAGTACGGCATCGACGCCTCGGTCGACGGTGTGCGTTGGAACGACATCGTCGACCGCGTCTTCGGCCGTATCGACCCCATCGCCGCCGGTGGTGAGCGCTACCGCCGGGAGGACTGCGCGAACGTCACCGTCTACGACGGCCACGCGCGTTTCGTCGGCGAGCGCAGCCTCGACACCGGAACCGGAGAGGTGATCACCGCCGATCAGGTCGTCGTCGCAGCCGGCTCACGTCCCACGATCCCGCGAGAAGTGCTCGACGCCGGCGTGAGATTCCACACGAGCGACGACATCATGCGCCTGCCGAAGCTGCCCGAGTCGATGGTGATCCTCGGGACCGGTTTCATCGCGATGGAGTTCGCGCACGTCTTCTCCGCGCTGGGCACCCGGGTGTCGGTGATCGCACGCACCGATCGACTGCTGCGACACCTCGACGCCGATGTCTCCGAGCGGTTCACGGCACTCGCCACCGCCAAGTGGGATGTTCACCTCGCCAACCCCGCTCGCGTCTTCCGTCCCCTCGGTGACGGCGTCGAGGTCGAACTCGCCGACGGCACGATCGTGAGCGGCGATGCCCTCCTCGTCGCGACCGGTCGGCAGCCCAACGGCGATCTCCTCGACGCCTCCGCTGCCGGTATCGAACTCGATGCGCGGGGGCGAATCGTGGTCGACGAGTTCCAGCGGACCACCGCTCCAGGTGTGTTCGCTCTCGGCGACGTCTCCTCGCCCTATCAGCTCAAGCACGTCGCCAACCACGAAGCGCGGGTCGTGCAGCACAATCTGTTGCACGCGGCGTGGAGCGGGGACACCGCCGGGCTGCAGCGAACGGATCATCGCTTCGTGCCCTCCGCCGTGTTCACCGACCCCCAGATCGCGACCGTCGGTCTCACCGAGGCCGAGGCGCGCGCCGCGGGTCACGACATCTCCGTCAAGATCCAGGACTACGGGAACGTCGCCTACGGCTGGGCGATGGAGGACACCGAGGGCTTCTGCAAGCTGATCGCCGACCGGTCGACGGGCCTGCTGCTCGGTGCCCACATCATCGGCGCACAGGCGTCGACGGTGATCCAGCCGCTCATCCAGGCGATGTCGTTCGGGCTGCCCGCCCGGAAGATGGCCACGGGCCAGTACTGGATCCACCCGGCTCTGCCCGAGCTCGTGGAGAACGCGCTGCTGGGCCTCTGAGCCTCCGCCTCGCGCCGTGTCGCCGGTAGTCCTGCTCGGACTACCGGCGACACGCGCCTCACCAGCTGCCGGTACGCAGCGCGATCGCGGACGCGAAGTCGGTGGGCGCCTGCGCCGGCACATTGCTCACCCCGTCGAGTTCGACCACGCGGAACTCCCCGGTCACGTACCGCATGGAAGCGTCGGCTTCGGGTCGGCGCCGCGAGCTGCCGACCACTATCGTCGTGGGCACCTCCGCGGGCGGAGCCGAAGCGTCGCGAACCGTGCCGTCGAGATCGGGGACGGCCGGGTGGCCGCGGTCGGCGACCACGAGGCTTGCGAAACGTCCGAATCGCCCTGCAGCCACCGCCCACGCGAGTTCGGCGCCGGCTCCACTGCCGGCCAGGTGGACCCAGGGGAGCGCGAGTTTGTCCAGCAGGGGGAACACATCGGCAGGGGTGAGACCTTCGATCTTCTCCACCACGACCGTCCGCAGGTCGGAGTTGTGCAGTCGCTCGCACACGATGTCGTAGACGTCCGCGTTCTCCCCCGCGTCGGGGAACAGTAATACCGTGTAACGACTTTCGGGGCCGCCGATACGTACCTGCACGTCGCCACCGGGGGTGGTCACCGTCCTCGAGTCCATGCGCAAAACGCTACATGGCCGCGGTACGTGCACCGGCTCTTGCGGTAGCGACGATCAGGTCCTATGGTTCATTACATGAGTAATGAACCGATGCACCTGCCTTCGGGTTCAGGGGCGTCGTGCTGAACGACGACGGCAAGCCTCTCTTCCGGCAGATCGCCGAGATCATCGAGAACTCGATTGTCGACGGAAGCCTGGAGGAAGAGGCGCAGGTTCCCTCCACGAACGAACTTGCTGCCTTTCACCGCATCAATCCGGCCACGGCGGCGAAGGGGCTCAACGCCCTGGTAGCCGAGGGAATCCTCTACAAGAAGCGAGGAATCGGCATGTTCGTCACCACCGGCGCGCGCGACAAACTGGTCGCCCGCCGACGGGATCGGTTCGCCCGGCAGTACGTCGTCCCGCTCGTCGTCGAGGCCGAGAAACTCGGAATCGACATCGACGAGCTCAAGTCCATGCTCGACACACGGGAGCGCAGATGACCATCACCTCGCCTGTCGTCCGCGCACGTCACCTCGGCATGCAGTTCGGGGACGTCGCCGCCCTCACGGACGCCGACTTCACACTGCACCGGAACACGATCTACGGCCTGCTCGGCCGCAACGGTGCCGGCAAGACCACCCTGATGCAGCTGCTCGCGGGCCACACCCGTCCCACCACCGGGAACGTCGAGGTGTTCGGAGCCGATCCGTACGAGAACACCACCGTGCTCCAACAGCTGTGCTTCGTCGCCGACACCCAGCGTTATCCCGACGACATGCGCGTCGGGCACGTGCTCGCATCGGCGGAACTGCTGCTGCCGCTGTGGGACCGGGCATACGCGGAACGACTGGCCGAGAAGTTCGCGCTGCCCTGCGGTCGCAAGGTCAAGAAACTCTCCCGCGGCATGAGTTCCGCGCTGGGCATCGTGGTGGGCCTCGCGTCGCGCGCACCGGTGACGATCTTCGACGAACCGTATCTGGGCCTCGACGCCGTCGCCCGGCAGATGTTCTACGACGAACTGCTGCTCGACTACGCCGAGCGGCCGCGCACCGTCGTGTTGTCGACCCACCTGATCGACGAAGCCGCCGACCTCCTGGAACACGTCCTCGTGCTCGACCGCGGACATCTCGTCGTCGACGAGGACACCGACACGCTGCGCACCCGGGCCGCGCGGGCGACCGGGCCGGCGGACGAGGTGGCACGAATGGTCGGCGACAGCACCGTCCTGCACACGGAGGGACTCGGCGGCGTCGCCCGCACGACCTTCCTCCGAAAAGACCCGGACGAACTTCTCCGCACCTCCGGACGGGTTGACGTGCAACCGATCTCGCTCCAGGACCTCGTGGTCCATCTCCATCGGACACCCGAATCCGCCACCACGAACGAGGAGGCATCGCTGTGACCACCGCGACCCCGCTACCGGCCCCGGTCATCACCGGACCCGCGCGTGTCCTGTCCGTCGCCCGCCTGCAACTCGTCTCGTGGCCGCTGTTCATCGCGTGGCCCGTCGGACTGCTGGTCACCTCGGCCCTCATCCCGTGGGTGATCTTCTCGCTCGTGGACACCGGTGCCGAGTACAACGTCGTCGGGAGCGTGCTGTCGGTCTACGGCTTCATCATCGCGTTCTATCTCCTGGCGATGACCCAGATGTTCTCGTTCGCACTGCGTCTCGGTTCCACCCGATCGCACTACATGCAGTCGATGGTGTGGATCGCCGTGGTGCAGTCCGCGGTGTTCTCGGCCGTCTTCCAGATCCTCTCGGTGCTCGAAGCCGCGACCGGTGGCTGGGGTGTGAACATGCGGATGTTCGGAATCCTGCGTTTCGTCACCGACAGTTCCGTGGTGCAGTTCCTGGGCTTCTTCACCACGATGCTCCTGATCATCGCGCTGACGATGTTCGCTGGCGCCATCCAGCACCGTTGGCGCGCAACGGGTCTGCTGACGGCCACCGCGTCCGTCGTCGTGCTCGGCGGTCTCGCCGCGATCCTCGTGACGTGGACCGGATCGTGGTCGGCGCTGTGGTCGTGGTTCGCCGAGGCGTCGCCGGCCACGACCCTGGTGGTGCTCCCCGTGCTGGTCGCTGCGGTGTGTATGGGCGCGACCTGGCAGGTGGTCCGGAAAGCCGCACCTTGAATGGTCACGGCAGGGTGAGCCCGGTGAAGTCCCGCACGACGCCGTAACCGAAGCGATTGGCGTAGGACTCGATCAGCTACACGGAGCAGTGACGCATTCGGCCCCGGCGGACCGCCTCGCGTGTTCTCCGGACTGGTGCCCGTTCACGGTCGGCTGCGGATGTAACCACGCTCGGTGGCCGCCGCGACTGCTGCCGTACGGGAATCGACCCCGAGCTTGGTATAGACACGGGCCAGGTGAGATTTCACCGTGCCCTCGGTCAGATGCAGCCGCTCGGCAATACGCTGGTTCGACAATCCTTCCGCGACCAGTCCGAGCACCTCCACTTCCCGCTTCGTCAGGGCGACGTCCGGAGCACGGAGGCGATCGACGAGCCGGTCGGCGACGGACGGGGCGAGTGTCGTGCGACCGTGGGCCGCAGTACGGATCGCCGCGGCGAGTTCGTCGGGCGGCGCGTCCTTGAGCAGGTATCCGGTGGCACCGGCCTCGATCGCCGGCAGCGTGTCGGCATCGGTGCCGTAGGTGGTGACTATCACGACACGTGGGGCGTCGGGCCGAGATGTGATCGCGCCGGTGGCTTCCGCGCCCGACATCCGGCCGCGGCCGAACTGCAGGTCCATCACGACGACGTCGATGTCGGGGTCTGCGGCTCGGAGTACAGCGTCCTCGGCTGTTGCCGCTTCCGCCACGACTTCGATCCCGGGTTCGGTCTCGAGGACGGCGCGCAGTCCTGCCCGCACCACCGGATGGTCGTCGGCAAGCAGTACGCGGATCGGGGTTGTGGTCACGGCCGACTCTCCGATGGCTCGGGTGGACGAGGTAGCCGGGCGCTGACAGTGGTGCCCTCGCCAGGGGCGGACCGGACCACGAAGGCGCCGCCGAGGGCATGCGTTCGGGCCCTCATCGCTGCCAGGCCGAACCCCCCGCGCTCGGGTCCGGGAACCGGCACGGAATCCGGATCGAAACCGCTGCCGTCGTCGACGATGTCCACCACGACCTCCTGCTCGTCGAAACCGAGGGTGACATCGACAGTAGCGGCCCCGGAATGGCGGACGGAGTTGGCCAGAGCCGACTGCACGACACGCAGCAGTGCGACTTCGTACGCAGTGGGCAGAGCGATCGGTGTACCGCGTAGATGGAACCGCGCGACGATCGGATGCCGGCCCGAGGTCGTGGCGCACAACCGCTCGAGAGCACCCGCCAACGTGGTGCCGTCCAGCCCCGGCGGAGTAAGCGCCGCCACGAAACGCCGCGCCTCCCCGAGATTGTCCACTGCCGCTGCGCGCGCCTGGCCGATGTACCCGGCGGCGGCATCCAGACGCTCGGGCATGGCACGTTCGGCCGCACGCAGCAACAACTGAATGCTCGACAACCCCTGTGCGAGCGTGTCGTGGATCTCGCGGGCGAGGCGCTCTCGTTCTTCCAGGACTCCGGCACTGTGCTGGGCGGCAGCAAGATCGGCACGGGTGGCCGTCAGCTCGTCGATCAGCATCCGGCGCTGCTCGCTCTCGCGGTACAAGGTCTGATAAGCCCACACCACAGCCACCGCCACCGCCGCACCGAGCGACGGCCCGATGGCGGTGGCCGGCGTGAAGGCTCCCTGGTGGATCGAGAATCCCACTACCGCCGCCAGCGTGGTCAGCAGAACGGCGACGAGCCCACTGCGCCGGGGTAACAGATGGAGCTGCACGAAGTAGAGCGGGAATGCCACCCAAACGGCCTCGGCCGAGATCGTCAGCAGCACCAGCCAGACCGCCCCCACCGCGGAGAGCCACAGTACGGCTGCCCCGTACGAACGACCGACGATCGGCAACAGTGGTCCGAGTCCGTAGGTCACCGCGGTCACTGCGGCCGCGACGGCGACGGCGCGTGCGTCCGGTGCCGAATCCGCGAACGCCCGGACAACCGCCAACCCGAGCAGTGCCACCACCAGCGCGTGCAGGCACCACGCCAGGATTCGAACGGTGGGGGTCAACGTGTTCACAGTCCATCCAGCCTACGGGCGGGAGGACGCCGGGACATCGGTCGAAAGATACAACTCGACGTGTGTTTTCCGGCCGGAGAAGACCGCACTCCGGCCAGATGCCCGGCCCCTCCAGCAAGACGACAGTGGAAGACGTACACGTCCCCACGAGAAAGCAGTCCGACCAGTGTTCGTTGCCTGGAGAGACCTCCGGTTCGCAAAGGGTCGCTTCGCCCTGATGGGAACCGTCGTCGTATTGATCACTCTGCTGGTCGGACTGCTGTCCGGCCTGACCGCAGGCCTCGCCCACCAGAACATCTCGGCGATCACCACCCTGCCTGCCGATCGCATCGCATTCGACGCCCCCGCGCCGGGCAAGGATCTGTCGTATGCGGATTCGATCGTCACGGAACGACAATTGCAGCAGTTGTCCGCCATCGACGGGGTGACGAGCGCCGAGCCACTGGGCATTTCCTCTGCCCGGCTGGTCACCGACGGCGCACAGCTCACCGTAGCCGCATTCGGTGTGCGGTCCGGTTCTCCCCTCGTTCCCGGCGACGAAGCAGTCGACGACCGGGCCGTGGTGTTGTCTCCCGCCGCAGCCGGTGACCTCGACCTCTCACCCGGCGATCGCGTCGATCTGGGCGGGCACGAACTGACAGTCGCCGCCGTGGACGGCGATGTGTCCTTCGCTCACATGCCGGTGGCCTGGGTCGATCTCTCGGTGTGGAACGAGATCGCATCGGCCGGGGCCGGTGGATCGGCCGCCACTGTCGCCGCACTGCGGACGACGGCGGACTTCGACGAGACAGCGGCCGATCGTCTCGCGGGGACGAAGACGGTCGCGAGAGACGAGTCCGTATCGGCCATCGGCTCGTACAGTTCCGAGAACGGCTCACTCCAGCTGATGCGCGGTTTCCTGTTCGTCATCTCCGCACTCGTCATCGGCGCGTTCTTCACCGTCTGGACGATCCAGCGGAGCGGCGACATCGCAGTACTCCAGGCGCTGGGGGCCACCCCCGCCCGCCTGGTACGCGATGCGCTAGGTCAAGCCCTGGTCGTCCTCACCGGTGGTACCGCGCTCGGCACGCTACTGGCCGCTTCGGTGGGTGCCGCCGTGTCCGGAGCGGTTCCGTTCGTCCTGACGCCCGCCACGATCCTTACGCCGGCCGCCGTGATGATCGTGCTCGGTTCCCTCGGTGCCGCGCTCGCAGTTCGTCGCATCACCTCCGTCGATCCCCTCACTGCCCTGGGAAGTGCCCGATGAGTCTGACCTTGACCGATGTCTCCCTCACCTACGCCGATGGCGAGGACCGTGTGCTTGCGCTCGACCGCGTGAACCTCGACGTGCCGCCCGGCACGGTGACCGCCGTGCTCGGACCCTCCGGATCCGGAAAGTCCAGCCTGCTCGCCGTGGCGGCGACGCTGATCACCCCAGACTCCGGCACGGTCGTGATCGCCGACGCCGACACGGCAGGCATGTCCCGCGACCATCTCGCAGAGTTGCGCCGACGCAGGATCGGGATCGTTTTCCAGCAGCCCAATCTGGTGCCCTCGCTCACCGCCGTCGAGCAACTCCAGGTGATGGCGTGGATCGACGGACGGCCGCTCGGAAGAGCCGTTTCCGACGCGATGACCTTGCTCGATTCGGTGGGGATGGCAGATCAAGCGGATCGTCGGCCGCACAGCCTGTCCGGTGGTCAACGCCAACGGGTCAACATCGCGCGTGCCCTGATGAACGAACCGACCGTGCTTCTCGTCGACGAGCCGACCAGCGCACTCGATCAGGAACGGGGCATGGCGATCGTCGAACTGATCACCCGGCTGACCCGCGAAAGGGCCACCTCCACGGTTCTCGTCACGCACGACCGGGCACATCTGGCCGGAGCCGATCGAGTCGCCGAAGTACACGACGGACGGCTGTCGATCCTGCCCGACGCCGCGGCCGCCCGAGGCGCCTCGCTCGGGCAGAAGACGTCGCGGATCAGGGAAGTGTGAGGATCTCGCTGCCGGTGTCGGTGACGACGATGGTGTGCTCGAACTGCGCGGTCCACTTGCGATCCTTGGTGACGACGGTCCAGCCGTCGTCCCAGATCTCGTAGTCGGGAGTCCCGAGATTGATCATCGGCTCGATGGTGAACACCATGCCGGGCTCGATGATCGTGTCGATGTCGGGCCGGTCGTAGTGCAGGATCACCAGACCGTTGTGGAAGGTTTCGCCGATCCCGTGCCCGGTGAAGTCCCGCACCACGCCGTAACCGAAGCGATTGGCGTAGGACTCGATCACCCGGCCGATGACGTTGAGCGCGCGTCCCGGCTTGACCGCCTTGATTCCGCGCATCGTGGCCTCACGGGTGCGCTCGACCAGCAGGCGGGCCTCCTCGGAGACGTCGCCGGCGAGGAAGGTCGCGTTGGTGTCGCCGTGGACACCGTCGATGTAGGCGGTGACGTCGATGTTGACGATGTCGCCGTCCTCGATGACGGTCGAATCCGGGATGCCGTGGCAGATGACCTCGTTGAGCGAAGTGCAGCACGACTTGGTGAAGCCGCGGTAGCCCAGCGTCGACGGATATGCGCCGTGGTCGCACATGTACTCGTGCGCGATGCGGTCGATCTCGTCGGTGGTCACGCCGGGCGCGACGGCCTTACCGGCCTCTACGAGGGCCTGCGCGGCGATCTTCGACGCCAGTCGCATCTTCTCGATCGTCTCGGGTGTCTGCACCCACGGCTCGTTGCCTTCCTTCGCCGTGGGCTTCCACACGTACTCCGGTCGTTCGATCGACGCGGGCACCTCCCGGATGGGAGTCGGACTGCCGGGAACGAGCGGAGCGCGGGTAACCATGCCTTCCAGATTAGCCGCCGCGCCCCGCTCCCCCGTCATCCACCGATCAGCCGGCAGCGCCGGCCTTGCGCAGTTTGAATCGCTGAACCTTGCCGCTCGGTGTCTTGGGCAGGTGCGGGACGAAGTGCACGGCCCGCGGGTAGGCGTGGGCGGCGTACTTCTTCTTCACGAGTTGCTGGAGGTCCGTTTCGAGGGCGTCGTCACCCTCGACTCCCTCCCGCAGCACCACGAACGCCTCGAGTACCTCGCCGCGCAGGTCGTCCGGAAGGCCGACCACCGCGGCTTCGATCACGTCGGGATGCATCACGAGCACCGATTCGACGTCGAAGGGACCGATGCGGTAACCCGCCATGATGATCACGTCGTCGTCGCGGGACGAGAAGAAGAAGAATCCGTTCTCGTCGACCTTCCCGGCGTCGCCGGTCAGATACCACCGGCCATCCTCGCTGAAGCGGCCGGCGGTCTTCTCGGGCGCATCGACATATCCGGTGAACCACACCAGCGGGCTCGCGTGCACGTCGATCGCGACGCGTCCGACCTCTCCGGGCTCGGCCGGTTCCTCGCTGTCCTCGCGCAGCACCGCGCACGTCCATCCCGGGAGTGGCTTGCCCATCGATCGCGGCGGAGTGTCCTCGCGCAACTCGTCCGCCCACGCGTCGACGACGAACATGCCGTGTTCGGTCTGCCCGTACTGGTCGCGAACCACCACACCGAGCGTCTCCTGCGACCAGGCGAGGACGTCGGGGGTGAGCGGCTCCCCTGCTGAGGAAGCGCGGCGCAACCGGATCTGTGGATGCTCCGCGGTGTCCGCCTTGAGGCTCCGGTAGACCGTCGGAGCGGCTGCGAAATTGGTGACCCCGAAGGTGTCGAGGATCTGCCAGGTGAGCGCGGGCGAGAAGCCGGCATGCAGCAGGATGCTGCGTCGGCCGGCGGCGAGCGGACCGAGCAGCGCGTAGTAGAGGCCGTAGGCCCATCCCGGATCGGCCGCGTTCCAGAACACGTCGTCCTCACGCACGTCGAGGCCGAAGTCGAGGTAGGCGTGGAAGGACGCGAGGGCCTTGACCGGAACGGGAACGCCCTTGGGAGTGCCGGTCGTTCCGGAGGTGAACAGCTGGACCAGACGGCCGTCGGCACCTACCGCGACCGCTTCGGCGCGCGGGTCGCCGGCGGAGTACGAGGTGAGCAACTCGGCGAAGTCGCGGGCCTGCCGACCCGAAGCATCCACCGTCCCCTCGCCCGCCACGACGACCCGCCAAGGCACGTCCGCCGCGATGTCGGCCCCGGCGGCCAGCTTGGCGGCCTGGTCGCGGTCGGCCACGACGACCTTCGCGCCGCTGGCTTCGAGCCGGAACGCGATCGCCGGGGGCGCGAAGGCGGTGAACAACGGCACGTGCACGGCCCCTCGACGCCAGATGCCGAGGAGCGCGACGACCAGATCGGCGGACTTACCCATGAGTGTCGCCACATGATCGCCGGGCTCGACGCCGAGATCCGCGAGCGCGGCAGCGAATCGGGACGACCGTTCCCGGAGCTCGCCGTAGGTGAGATCCGTGGCGCTCAGGTCGGCCTCGACGACCGTGAACGCCACCGCATCGGCCGGGTGGTCGTCGCACAGCAGTCGGGCTGCGCAGGCATCTGCCGTGTCGTAACGCTCGAGCAGTGTCCGCACGCGGCTCGCTGTGTCGCCCATTGTGGTCCTTTCGTCCGTACTCACCAGGGGTGTTGTGATCTGTGGGGCACACCCGTTCGCCGTCTATGATTCGAGTCACACCATATTCCCGATACCCCCGGAAAGGGGTGGCACTCGTGTCGTCTCCCTCGTCGGCGCTCCTGCGTCCCCGTGACGGTGATGCATTGCGGGGAGAACTCCGCCGGACCGCGTCCGAAGCGCAGTTGCCGGTGCTCTTCGCCGGAGAGGTCCGGCAGGGCTCGTTGCAGTTGAGTGAGTTCTTCGGCACGCGGACGAACAGCCTGGCCGGCGTCGTGGTGCCCCCGAGGGCCGGTCTCGGGGGCCGCGTTCTCGCGGAATCCAGAGCGGTGACGGTGTCCGACTACGGTCGCTCCTCGTCGATCACACATCATTTCGACCGCCCCGTGCTGTACGAGGGGTTGCGCTCGATCCTCGCAGTGCCGGTGCTCGTGGCGGGGAAGGCGCGGGCGGTGTTGTACGGCGCCGCGCGCGAGTGCGCACCGGTGGGTGATCGGGCGGTGGCGGCGTTCGCACAGGCGGCTGCTCGCCTCGCCCACGAGATCGCGGTGCGCGACGAGGTCGACCGCCGGCTCGCGATGCTCGCACACTCGTCGGACGATCGCGATCCGGTCGCGACCGCTCAGGTCCGAGAGGTCCATGCCGAGTTACGTCTGCTGGCGCAGGACACCTCCGACCGCGCACTTCAGGACAGGCTCCGCTCGCTGTCCGATCGGCTGGCCGGAGCGCTCGACGGCGGGCGCCCGGAATCGGTGGAGATCATGCTGTCCCCACGCGAGACCGATGTCCTCTCCCACGTCGCGCTCGGGTGCAGCAATGCCGAGATCGCTCAGCGCCTGTCGGTGGGAGCGGAGACGGTCAAGAGTTATCTTCGCAGCGCGATGAGCAAGCTCGACGTCCATTCCCGTCACGAGGCCGTGGTGGTCGCCAGGAAGGCCGGCCTGCTTCCCTGATCTCGGCCCCGCGAGCCGGCTCGGCGACTACGTACCATCGTTGTATTCAGGTGGAAGAGCGGCGAACATGTCGCGCGTGACCGCGACGGCGTTGTCGGAACTGCCGCCGCGGACGACGAGCGTCGCGAATGCCAGATCTCCGCGGTAACCGACGAACCACGAGTGCGATCCGCCTTCGACCTCGGCCTCGCCGGTCTTCCCGTACACATCGCCCTGGTCCCGGATCCGATCGGCGGTACCGCTGGTGATCACCAGGCGCATCATCTGCCGCAGCCCCTCGACCATCTCCTGCGTCACCGCCGGCGGTGAACCGTTCACGACCGTCTCGCGACCGGCGATGAGATAGGTCACCGGGGTGCGACCTGCGGCGACGGTCGCCGCGGCAAGCGCCATCCCGAACGGGCTGACGACCACCTTGCCCTGACCGAAGCCGTCCTCGGTGCGTTCGACGAGATCCTCAGCCGGCGGCACCGAGCCGGTGAAGGTGGGCATCCCCACCACCTCGTAGTCGACACCGATCCCGAACTGCGAGGCGGCGACGGTGAGCGAATCCGGCCCCATCTCGGAAGCCAGCTTGGCGAACGACGTGTTGCAGGACCGGGCGAAGGCGGTTGCCAGGGACACCGTGCCGAGGGCGAATTCGTTGTAGTTGGGCACGCTCCGCTGCCCGATCGTGATGCGCCCGGGACACGGCACCATGGTCTCCGGTGTCGCACGCCCCGCCGCGATCGCCGCGCCCGAGGTGACGATCTTGAAAGTCGAACCCGGCGGGTACTGGCCCGCGAGCGCGACCGGCCCGTCGCGATCGGCCGCCTTGTTCTGGGCCACCGCGAGCACCGCTCCTGTGGACGCTTCGATCACGACCGTCATCGCCTGCTCGGTCCGCGCATCGACGGCCGCCTGCGCGGCGACCTGGAGCGGGCGGTCGAGGCTGACCGAGAACGACGGCACCGGCTGCGGAGGTGTCTCGGTGAGCACCCCGGTGTCGACCCCGTACTGGTTCACCACGACGACGCTCCATCCCGCCGTGCCGTCGACCTCGTCGATGACGGTCTTCTTGATCTGTCCCACGAGATCGGGGGCGAAACTGCGATCGGTCGCGACAAGGTCGGCCTGCTCGGTCACTACGACGCCGTCGATACCGGCGAGACGAGCGGCGACGAGTTCGTAGTCGTCCTCACGCAGCCGCAACACCGCACGCGGGCCGGACGAAGCCGTCACCGATTCCGCGATCGCCTGTGCTGTGAGCGACGAGTCGAACTGCGAGAGCGTCGAGGAGAGTGTGCGCGCGGCACCGGCGACGTCGTCGACCTCCGACGCGTCGAATGCGATGCCGTAGACCGTGCCGGGAACGAGGATGTCACTACCGGCATGCTCGTTGACCCGGGCGCGCGGGGCCGGGCTGCTGCGCAGCTGCATGGTCTGCCGTTCGCCGAGCTGCGGGTGCAGCGCGGACTTGGCCCACCGGACGATCCAGTCGTTTCCGCTGCGGCCCATGTTGAGCTCGCCGGTGTACTGCCACACCCGGTCCTTCGGCAGGAGCCACTCGTAGCTGAACCCCACGGTTGCGGACTCTCCGCTGATCCGTGTCGAAGTGGTAGTGGCCGTGAGGGATCGGGCCTGAAGTCCGTCCAGGACCTCCTGCATGGCAGTGGCGGCGTCCTCCGGCCGGTCCGTGCGTGCGGCCGCTGCCTGAACATCTCGAGAGGCGAACAGTTCGAGGAAGGTCCGGGCGGCCGCCTCCGGCCCGGCCTGACGAGGCGTGCATGCGACGGCCAGGCCGAGGAGCACGACGGTCGCCGACAGCGCCGCCACGATGCGGCAGGCGCGCGCGTACGAGGGTGCCGAGGGCGAGCTTCGAGGTCTCATCGCCCGTCATCGTAGGCAGCGTCGGCGGATTTTCAGTCGAGCAGCACCGTCGAGAATGTCGCGACCTGACGGAAGCCCGCACGCGCGTACGCCCCGCGGGCCGGGGTGTTGAAGCTGTTGACGTAGAGACTGGGAAGGCGACCGGTACGGGCGACCGCGCACGCGACGGCGGCCGAGCCCCTTGTGCCGAGACCCTCCCCGCGCCGCGCCGGATCGACCCACACGCCCTGGATCTGCCCCACCGTCGACGACTGCGATCCCACCTCCGCCTTGAAGACGACCTGCCCGTTCTCGAAGCGTGCCCAAGCACGCCCTGCCGCGATCAGGCTTGCGACACGTCGTCGGTAACCCGCACCCCCGTCACCCGCCCGCGGGTCGATGCCGACCTCCTCTATGAACATGGAGATCGCGGCGGGCAGGTACACGTCGAGTTCGTCGGACCGCACAGGGCGGACGTACGGATCGGGCTCGATGAGAGGCTCACGATCGAGCACGAGGAGAGGTTGCTCGGCACGCACCTCGCGAGGAGTCCCCCACACCGGCTCGAGCCGCTCCCACATCGGCAGCACGTACTCGGCCCGGCCGACCATCGACGAGCACCACCGAGGGCCGCGACCCGCACGCTCCGCGAAAGCCTGCATGTCCTCCGAGCTTCCGAGCAACGGAATGAGATTCGCCCCGGAGAAGCACAGCGACGTCTCGGGGCCGCCGCGGCTCCACATCTCGCCACCGACGGCGCGGCCGTCGAGTCCGTACTCCTCGACGCGGCCGGCCACCATGCACGCGGCCACAGGATCGCGCGCGAGCACCCTGAGCACCGCAGCGGTGTCTCGCCCACCCAACGACCGGACACCCAGAAGCTTGAGCACTCGCTCACCACCCGTCGACAAGCCGATACGAGATCAGGGTGCCATGCCGGGCGGCGGCGTGGAAACCGGCTACCCGGACAGTAGGAAGGCGCCGCCCCGTAGGTCCCATCGGATTCAGCCGACCGACACCACGGGACCGCTGCCGGAAGCGTCGCCCTCCATCTCCTCGGCGATCCGCATCGCTTCCTCGATGAGGGTCTCGACGATCTGAGCCTCGGGCACGGTCTTGATGACCTTGCCCTTGACGAATATCTGTCCCTTGCCGTTTCCGGATGCCACACCGAGATCCGCTTCGCGGGCTTCGCCGGGGCCGTTGACGACACAGCCCATCACCGCCACCCGCAGCGGCACCTCCATCCCCTCGAGGCCCGCCGTGACCTCGTTCGCGAGGGAGTAGACGTCGACCTGGGCGCGTCCGCACGAGGGACACGAGACGATCTCGAGCTTGCGGGGACGCAGATTCAGCGACTGCAGGATCTGGGTACCGACCTTGATCTCCTCGGCGGGCGGTGCCGAGAGGGAGACGCGGATCGTGTCGCCGATGCCCTCGCTCAACAGTGCGCCGAAGGCCACCGCCGACTTGATGGTGCCCTGGAAGGCCGGACCCGCCTCGGTGACGCCCAGATGCAGCGGATAGTCGCACTGGGCGGCGAGCTGCCGGTAGGCCTCGACCATCACGACGGGGTCGTTGTGCTTGACGGAGATCTTGATGTCTCCGAAGCCGTGCTCCTCGAACAGGCTCGCCTCCCACAGCGCTGACTCGACAAGCGCTTCCGGGGTCGCCTTGCCGTACTTCGCCAACAGACGCGGATCGAGCGAACCGGCGTTGACACCGATACGGATGGGGATTCCGGCGTCGCCGGCAGCCTTGGCGACCTCCTTGACGCGACCGTCGAACTCCTTGATGTTGCCGGGGTTGACGCGCACCGCCGCACATCCGGCGTCGATTGCGGCGAATATGTACCGCGGCTGGAAGTGGATGTCGGCGATCACCGGGATCTTGCTCTTCTTCGCGATCGTCGGGAGCGCGTCGGCGTCCTCCTGACGCGGGCACGCGACACGCACGATGTCGCACCCGGATGCGGTCAACTCGGCGATCTGCTGGAGCGTGGCGTTGATGTCGTGAGTCTTCGTGGTGGTCATCGACTGCACCGACACCGGATGGTCACTGCCGACGCCGACGTTTCCGACCATGAGCTGACGGGTCTTGCGACGGGGCGCGAGGACCGCAGGAACTTCGGGCATGCCCAAACCGACGGGGCTGGTCACTGTTCGCCTTCTTTCTTCGCTGTTCGGCAAGTCTACCGGCGCAGGTCAGAACAACTGGATGGGGTTGACGATGTCTGCGGTGAGGGTGAGCACCATGTACGCGCCCCCGATGACCACTGCCACATAGGTCAGAGGCAGCAGTTTCATGTAGTCCACGGGCGGCCCGACAGGCAATCCGCGCAGGCCGCGCAGCCAGTTACGGACCTTCTCGTACACCGCGACGGCCATGTGCCCGCCGTCGAGCGGCAGCAACGGAAGGAGGTTGAACGCACCGAGGAAGAAGTTCAGCTGGGCGAGCAGCAGCACGAACGATTCCCAGATACCGCGCTCGGCGAACTGGCCGCCGATGACGCTCGCCCCGACGACGCTGACCGGAGTGTCGACCGCACGCTCTCCGCCGGTGACGGCGGTCCACAGGTCGGCGACCTTGCTCGGCAGGCTGACGAGCGCCTCGGCGGTACGCACCGCCAGATAGCCGGTGAACTCGAAGGTCGCGGGGATCGCGGTCAGCGGCGTGTACTCGACGACTCCCGGCTCGCCGCCCACACCGATCGCACCGACGGTCCGGGAGACGGGCTCGGCGTCGGGCGACTCACTCTCGTAGACATAGCGCTGCACCTGTTGCACCGTGACCGGGAGAGTAACGGTCTCGTCTCCGCGTTCGACGGTGAACGGCACGGTGCCCGACAACGGTTGCGTGGCCTGCCGGAGGTCGGCGAAGGTTTCGACGGGTTCACCGTCGACGGCGACGATCACGTCGCCGGGCTGGATACCGGCTTCCCCGGCCGGTCCCGGACCCGAGCACTCGGCCGGCGTGTAGTCGGGGGGGCCCGCTTGCGTGGGTGCCGCGCACTCCACCGTGCCGACGACTGCCCGGGTGTCGGTGTTGGGCAACCCGGCCGACGCCGCCAACCCGTAGATGAGGACTATGCCGAGCAGGAAGTTCATCGCGATGCCCCCGGACATCACGACCAGGCGCTTCCACGTCTTCTGCTTGTACATCGCGCGGTCGACTTCGTCGGGCGCGAGTTCATCCAGGGCTGTCATGCCCGCGATGTCGCAGAATCCCCCGGCCGGCACGGCCTTGAGGCCGTATTCCGTCTCGCCGCGGCGGAACGCGAACACCCGGGGGCCGAACCCGATGTAGTAGCGCCGGACCTTCATGCCCAGTTTCTGCGCCGTCCACATGTGGCCGGCCTCGTGCAGAGCGATCGAGATGGCGATGCCGAGGGCGAACACCACCACGCCCAGTGCGAACATCATGAGTGGTCGATCCTCCTATACGAGTGCGCGCGCCCGCTCGCGGGCCCAGCCGTCGGCGGCGAGCACGTCGTCCACGGTACTGGGTTCGGCGGCCCACTCGTGTGCGTCGTCGAGCACGGACTCGACCGTCTTCACGATCCGCGGGAACGAGAGGGTCCCGGAGAGGAAGGCCTCCGCGGCGACCTCGTTGGCGGCGTTGTAGACCGCTGTGAGACAGCCCCCGCCGATTCCGGCCTGCCGTGCGAGCCGCACCGCGGGGAACACCTCGTCGTCCAGCGGTTCGAACTCCCAGGTCGATGCAGCCGAGAAGTCGAGCGCCGGCGCCGCGTGCGGGACGCGGTGCGGCCATCCGAGTGCCAGCGCGATCGGCAGCTTCATCGACGGCGGCGACGCCTGCGCGAGGGTGGAACCGTCGACGAAGGTGACCATGGAGTGCACGATCGACTGCGGGTGCACCGTCACGTCGATCCGGTCGTACCCCACTCCGAAGAGCAGATGCGTCTCGATGAGCTCGAGGCCCTTGTTGACCAGGGTGGCCGAATTGAGGGTGTTCATCGGCCCCATCGACCAGGTCGGGTGAGCACCCGCCTGTTCGGGGGTCACCGATTCGAGGCGATCCGCGGTCCAGCCGCGGAACGGTCCGCCCGAGGCGGTCAGGACCAGGCGTGCCACCTCGTCTCCGCTGCCGCCACGAAGGCACTGCGCAAGCGCCGAATGCTCGGAATCGACCGGGACGATCTGGCCCGGTGCCGCGGCTGCCGTGACGAGCGCTCCGCCCGCGACCAGCGATTCCTTGTTCGCCAGCGCGAGACGCGCGCCGGTGCCGAGGGCCGCCAGGGTCGGTTCGAGTCCGAGAGAGCCGACGAGCGCATTGAGCACGACGTCGGCTTCCACCTCACGCACGAGTTCGGTGACGGCTCGGGGACCGCTCCGGACCGGCAGGTCGAGACGTGCCGCGGCGTCGGGGTCGGCTACCGCGACCTCGCGTACGCCCGTCGCGCGGATCTGCTCCGCCAGCAGGTCGGTCCTGCCACCGCCTGCGGCCAGTCCGACGACCTCGAAGTCGTCGGGATTGGCGGCGATAACGTCGAGCGCCTGGGTACCGATGGAACCGGTGCTGCCCAGCAGTAACACCCTGGTGCGGGAGGAAGATCGTGTATCGGCCACGGGTGCATTGTTCCTGACGGACCTGAAGAGTTCCTGAACCACCCGCTCTGTCCCTGTCCCGACAGGCCGGGCGCATGCCCCGCTTCGTACGACAGGGGGTCGTATGTCACGATAAGCGGCAACAGCAGCATCTGGTGAGCAGGAGGAAACCGTGGCCGGTACCGAGTTGCAGTCCACTCGTCGAGACGTGCTGGCGGAAGTGCCGTCGGCCGAGTGGGGTTGGAGCGGGGAAACCCCGAAGCTCTTCCGTGTCATGGCCCTGGTCTCCGCAGCGTTCCTGCTGCTGATGCTCATCGGCAACCACGAAGGCAATGTCGAGAGCCTGTACCTGATCGGTACGGCGTCGCTGCTGGTTCTCATCGTCGTGATCGACGCGGTGCGCCGGCGTCGTCTGCGCTAGTCGACCAACGTTCAGGGCCCGTCCGGAGCACTCCGGACGGGCCCGAGTTCGTCGTGGTGGCCCCGCGGCGATCAGCGCCCCTGCCAATGAGGGGGGCGCTTCTCCGAGAAGGCCCGGGGCCCTTCCTGGGCGTCGCTACTGCGGTAGCACACCTCGGAGGCGTGACGTGCAGCCTCCAGAGCCGCCGAGCGGCCCATCTCGGTAGCGAGCATCACGGTCTCGCGCGCAACTCGAACCGACAGCGGGGCACCGTCGAGGATCTCGGCAGCCAAGCCGAGGGCCTCGCTCATCAGATCCTCCGGCTCGGCCAGGCGGTTGACCAATCCGATTTCGTAGGCGCGCCGCGCGGAGATCGGTTTGCCGGTCAAGAGGATCTCCATCATCACCCGCTGCGGGATCATGTGGATGAGCGGAGTGGCCCACGGTGAGCTCCTGCCGACCCTGACCTCCGTGACGGCGAATGTCGCGGACGTGCTGGCTACACACAGATCGCACGACTGGGCGATGAGCCAGCCGCCGGCGAACGCCGCGCCGTTGACCGCGGCGATGGTGGGCTTGGACAGATGCACGTTGTCGTAAGGAACCGGGATGAAGTCCCGGGGCGGGACCTGCATTCCGGAATCGACCATCGCCTTGAGATCACCGCCCGCACAGAACGCCTTCTCCCCCGCTCCGGTGACGATCCCCACTCGCAGAGCGGGATCTCGCTCGAACCGGTCCCAGGCGGCGCGAAGTCCCTCCCGAACCTCCGCCGACAGACAGTTGCGCGTCGCGGGCCGGTTGAGAGTGATCACGGCGATTCCGTCATCGCGACTTTCGAACAGCACGGCCTGATCCGTTGCCAATTCTGTGCTCATCAGAATCCTCGTCGTCGAATGATGTGTGCCTCACGTTCGAGGTCCTCGCGAAAATCCGGGTGGGCGATCGCGATGAGTCGACGGGCCCGCTCCGCGAGACTTCGGCCGCGGAGTTCGGCTGCCCCGAATTCGGTCACGATCACGTCCACATCGCTTCGCGCCGTGGTGACCGGGCCCGACAGCTGTGCGGTGATCCGGCCGACTGTGCCGCCCTTCGCGGTTGCGGGAAGCGCGATGATCGAATGGCCCCCGGGTGAACGGGTTCCGGCACGTACGAAGTCGACCTGTCCACCTGTTCCACCGATATAGACGGAGCCGCTCTGCTCGGCGTTCACCTGTCCGGTCAGATCCACTTCGAGTGCGGAGTTGATCGTGACGAGCGAGTCGAGTTGTGCGAGGACGGCGGCGTCGTGCGTGTACTCGGTCGTGCACATACGCAGCTGCGGATTCCGGTGCGCGAAATCGTACAGCCGCCGGGTACCGATCAGGGCCCCGGTGATCGACACTCCCCTGTCGATCCTCTTGCGCGCGTTGGTCACTGCGCCCGCTTCGATCAGGTCGACGAGACCGTCGCCGATCATGCCGGAGTGGACACCGAGGTCTGCGCGGTCATGGAGCAGACGGAGGATGGCATCGGGTACGGCTCCCACCCCGGTCTGGAGGACTGCTCCGTCGCCGATGAAGCGTGCGGCGTGTCGCGCGATGGCCTCGTCCGTCTCACCGATGGTTGCCGGTGGCACCTCGACGGGTGGCCGGGAGACACGAATCGCGTGGTCGATCGCCGATGCCGGCAGATATTCTCCCGGCGTCCAAGGAATCCGGTCGTTGATCTCGGCGACGACGACGCGCGCCGTGGACACGGCGGCCTGCACGTAGTCGCTGATGAGCCCGAAGCTGTGACGTCCGTGCTCGTCGGGTGGGCTCACCTGAACGAACGCCACGTCGCAGCGCAGTACGCCGGCTTCGATCAAGGGCCCTATCCGGCTCACGTGGCAGGGCACGATCTCGAGGCGATGGGCTTTCGACAGGGCCCGCAGCGACCCGATCGCACCCATGCTTGCCACCGAGAAGCTCTCGGCTGTCTCGGAAGTGAAGATCCCTGAGAAGCTGGTGGCGACGAACACCGAGAGATCGCCGATCTCTGCGCCCTGGCGTATCAGGGCCTCGATGAGCGTGGTGGGTTCTCCGCATGCCTGCCCGATCACGATCCGGTCACCGGGCCGCAGTATCGCCGACAGGTCGAGGCGGGCTTCTTCTGCGACGGTCACGACCGAGCTCCGGGGCGCTCGGACATCGTGTCGAGCTCGCTTCGAAGGCGCATCTCCTCGATCACATCGTCGGTGTGGGCTCCGAGCCTCGGTGCGGGGCCGGCCACTCGCCCCGGGGTGCGGGAGAACCACGCCGGGGGGCCGGGAAACCGGACAGTGCCGTTCGGGGTGTCGACATCCTCGAAGAACCCCACCTGCTCGAGATGCGGGTTTTCGAACAGTTCGTCCAGAGTTCGAACAGGAGCGGCGGGAATATCGTGGGAGCGCAACAGATCGAGCCATTCCCGGGTGGTGCGTTCCTCGAACGTTCTTCCGAGCAGTGCGTAGACTTCGTCTATCCGGCGGGCCCGCTGCTCCAGCGTCGCGAGGTGTTCACCGGCCCAATCCGGCTTCACGGCGTCGACGAAGGCTGCCCATTGCTTGTCGTTGTAGACAAGCGCGGAGATTCGACCGTCTTTGGTGCGGTACGGTTTTCGATTCGGCGCTACCACGCGCGGATAGACCGCGGCGCCGAGAGGTGGGGTGAACATCGCACCGTTTCCGTGTTCGACGAGCATGAAGGCAGCCATGGTCTCGAACATGGCAACCTCGACTTCCTGCCCTTCGCCGGTCCGTTCGCGGTGGAACAGCGCCATCATCGTCGCGTAGAGCGCGGTCATCCCGGCGACCTTGTCCGCGATGATCGTTGCCACGTATCCCGATGCGCCGGTGAGTTGTTCCTGGACGGACGGAAGGCCGCACTCGGCCTGGATCGTGTCGTCGTAGGCCGTGAGGTTCGAGTCGGGGCCGCCGCGGCCGTAGCCGTAGCAGTTGGTGTAGACGATCGACGGGTTCAGTTCCGCGACAGCCTCGTAGCCGAATCCGAGATCGGCGATGGCGGTGGCCCGCATCGAATGGATGAAGACATCGGCGTCGGCAACCAGATCGCGCAGGACGGCGGCGCCCTCTTCGGTTCGCAGGTCGAGGACGACGCTGCGTTTGCCCCGGTTCACGTTGACGAACACCCCGCCCATTCCCGGCTCCGGCCCCACGGAGATGTAGCGCGTGTTGTCGCCGGCGGGAGGTTCCACCTTGATCACGTCGGCTCCCATGTCGGCCATGATCTGGGTGCAGTAAGGGCCCATGACCATGGCAGTCAGGTCGACGACACGTACGTCTGCGAGCGGACCCGTGTGTTTCATCGGTAGATGACCTCGCTGCACTGGATGAGAGTTGAAGCCCCCGCACGTATCCACGGCTCGGGGAACGGCGTCACCTTATCAAGTGAATCTTTACAAGGATAGTGGTATCACTATGGGGTGGAAAGAATCAGCACTGCGCCGAACACGATTGCCGAGGTGCTCGACGACGCCCTCGTATCGCACCCCGACGCACCCGCGATCGAGGCCGCCTCGGGCGTGTGGTCTTACCGGCAACTCGACGATCGAGCGCGTCGCGCAGCCGGCGCGCTGTGGTCGCTGGGGGTCCGCCCCGGAGACCGGGTCGCCGCCTGCCTGCCCAACGATCTCGGCATCGTCGGCGCCTTCCACGGGGCCCAGCGCATCGGAGCCGTATGGGTGGGCATCGGAGAAGCTCTCACCGCCGAAGAGCAGCACGATCTCCACCGGATGTGCCGACCTCGCATCACCCTCACCGGTCCCCGCTACGAAGCCGTCACCGAGGGGGTCGTCACCGAGCACGAATGGGCAGCACTACTCGACGACGACCTCACCGCCCCACCTGTGCATCTCGACCCCGATGCGCCGGCCGGAATCGCCTTCACCAGCGGCACTTCCGGACGCCCGAAGGCGGTCGTCCACAGCCAACGCAATCTGCTCCTGCCGGGAGCGGTCCTGACGGCCATCCGCGGGTGGGGTACGGAACTGCGCAAGGGCGACAGCTTCCCGCTGACGATCCTCAATCTCATGGTGCTGTCGACCCTCCTCACCGCACAGGCAGGCGGATGTGCCGTGATCATGGACCGGCGCGATGCCGACGGCGTCGCCGAGTGGATCTCGACTCGGCGGGTGACCGTGTGGAACGGTGCCCCCGCACAACTGTTCGACCTCGCAAAACGCCCCGATCTCGATCTCCGATCACTCGTCGAGGTGTGGAGCGGTGGCAGCGACACTCCGGACGCCCTACGACACGCCTTCGCCGCGGCCCACGGCCTGGTCCCCCGCGCGACCTACGGACTGACCGAGGCACCGACCGTGGTCTCGATAGACCCCCCCGGAGCCGAGTGGCGAACCGGCACGAGTGGACACGTTCTGCCACAGTACGACGTGGCCGCCTACGACGACGAGGGGCGGCGTCTGCCCCCTGGCGAGATCGGCGAGTTGCGGTTGACCGGCGCGACGACGGGCGACTGGGCGAACAGGTGGACTCCCCTACTGGGCTATTGGGAGGACGGTACCGTCAACCCCGCAGATCCCGGGCCGTTCCCCACCGGCGACATCGGCTCGGTCGACGAGAACGGAGTGTTGACCGTACTCGACCGGAAGAAACTCGTCATCATCCGCGGCGGCGCGAACGTCTACCCCCTCGAGGTCGAACGGGTACTCGGGTCCCACCCGGCCGTCACGAAGGCTGCCGTGTACGGCGTCCCCGACGACCGGCTCGGTCACCGAGTGGGAGCGATCATCGAAAGCGGTCGCAGAGAAATCGACTTCGACTCGATCGAGGATCATTGCCGTCGTACACTCTCGACCTACAAGGTCCCGGAAGTATGGACGCGGGTCGACGCCCTCCCGGTCAACGCGATGGGCAAGATCCAGCGTGCCGGGCTACCCGAACTCGCTGCAGCACACAGGCAGGCCACCTCGTGACAACGACCCCGAAGGAGCACGTCGCACCGATGAACCCGGAATCCGCATCGAAGATGTTCGGTCTCCACGGCCGGGTGGCGCTCGTGACCGGCGCATCGTCCGGACTCGGAGCAGCGGTCGCCGAGACACTCGCGGCGTTCGGGGCCCGCGTCGCGGTGGTAGCCCGTCGCAAGGACCGCCTCGACGACCTCGCCGAGCGCATCGGTGGTCTGTCCGTGCCGTGCGATCTGTCCGACCTGCATGCCGTGGACGACGTGGTACCGGTGGTCGTCGACGGTCTGGGCGCACCGACCATCCTGGTCAACGGCGCGGGCAACATGTTCACGGAAGAGCGCGCCGAATCAGAGCCCTTGGGCGCTGTCCGGAGCACGATCGATCTCAACCTGCTCGCCCCGTTCCGGCTCTCACAAGCCGTTTTTCCGTATATGCGCGATGCCGGCGGCGGGGCAATCGTCAACGTGTCGTCGATCAGTGGACGTGTCGGCGTGCCCGGCATTCCTCAGGCCTCCTATGCTGCGAGCAAGCTCGGATTGTCCGGCCTGACAGCAGAACTCGCAGTCCAGTGGGCTCGTCACTCGATCCGGGTCAACACGGTGGCCCCCGGCTTCTTCCGTAGCGAGATCACCGGGCCGCTCTACGACAGTGCCAAGGCCACCGAATACCTCCGTCGGAACACTCCCCTGCCGAAGGAAGGAACGCCCGACGACATCGTCGGCGCGGTCCTGTGGCTGGTCGGGGCAGCGGGAAGCTATGTCACGGGTCAGACGATCGTCGTGGACGGCGGGTGGACGGCGCGGTGATCCCCGGTCGGCCTCACCGGCTGAGGCCGACGCCGTCCTCCAGGGGGAAGTGACACGCTGCGAAGTGCCCCGGTCGTACTTCGCGCATCTGTGGTTCCACATTCGCGCACACCTCCTGTGCAGCCGGGCAGCGGGTGCGGAAGCGGCAACCGCTCGGGGGCGCGAGCGGCGAAGGGATGTCTCCGTCGAGCGCGCCGGTGCGAACCGGCGCATCGGGATCCGGTTCGGGAACCGCATCGATCAGCGCGCGTGTGTACGGGTGCGCCGGCGCGCCGAACAGTTCGTCCGAGTCGGCGACCTCACAGACCTTTCCCGAGTACATCACCACCACGCGGTCGCTCACGTTCTTCACCACGGCCAGATCGTGAGCGATGAAGACCAGGGTCAGTTCGTACCGAGCCTTCATCTCCTCGAGCAGATTGACGATCTGTGCCTGCACCGACACGTCGAGAGCCGACACCGGTTCGTCGCAGATGACGATCTCCGGATCGAGAACCATCGCCCGTGCGATCGAGATCCGTTGGCACTGACCGCCGGAGAATTCGTGCGGTCTGCGATCGGATGCGGTGTCCGGGTCCAGACCCACCCGCTCGAGCATGTCGAGGGTCCGTTCCCGGATCTCCTTCTCGTCGGCGTAGCCGTGGATCCGCAGACCTTCGGCCACGATATCCTTGACCTTGCGCAACGGATTGAGTGACGAGATCGGATCCTGAAAGATCATCTGCAACCGCCGACGATGGTTGCGTAGCGCAGAACCACCGAGACCGATCATCTCTGTTCCGTCCAGTAGCACCGACCCCGACGTCGGAGGTGGCAATTGCAGAATCGCTTTGGCCACGCTGGATTTGCCGCAACCCGATTCCCCGACCAGACCGACCGTTTCTCCTCGGCGGACGTCGAAGCTCACGTCGGACACCGCGTGGACGCGCTCGCCTTTTCGTCCGGCGTACTCGACAGTGAGGTTGCGGATGCTCAGCACCACGTCGAGACCGTCCCGGAGGTGGGCGGTACCACTGCCGGCCATCAGATCACGTCCTTGGGGTCGATTCGGGTGCCCGCCGCGGTGGCGCCGGCGACGGCATTGGCTTGGCGGGCGGCGTCTCCCTGCGGCGTTCCCAGCGGAAAGAAACACGCGGCGAAGTGGCCGGAGGAATCGGGAGAGGCTTCCAACTCCGGGGTTTCCGCCAGGCACCTGCTCTGCGCAGACGGGCAGCGCGGAGCGAAACTGCAGCCGGGCGGCGGGTCGACGATCGTCGGTGGCCTCCCCGGGATGGAGGGCAGATAGGTGTGACTCGGCCGGTTGAGGCGCGGAATCGCATCCATCAGAGCCCGCGTGTACGGATGTCGCATGTGGGAGAACAATTGCCGGGTGGGGCCGCTTTCCACCACCCTTCCCGCGTACATCACCGCGATGCTGTCGGTGCGCCCGGCCACGACACCGAGATCGTGGGTGATGAGGATCATGCCCATGTTCGTCCTGGCTTGAAGATCGGCCAGGAGATCGAGGATCTGCTGCTGAACCGTCACGTCGAGCGCGGTCGTCGGTTCGTCTGCGATGAGCAGCCTCGGCGAGCACGCGATCGCGAGTGCGATGGTGACCCGTTGCCGCATACCACCCGACAGGTGGTGCGGATACAGATCGAACCGTACGGCGGGTTCGGGAATACCCACCTGTGTCAGCAGACGGATCGCTTCCGCCTTGGCGGCCCGCCGGTCGAGGCCGAGATGGAAGCGCAGGGTCTCGGTGAGCTGTTGCCCCACGGTCAGGACAGGGGTCAGCGAGGTCATCGGATCCTGGAACACCATGGACAGCTCGACGCCCCACAGGTGCTTGTTGTTTCGAGGAGACACGGTCGCCAGGTCCACGCCGTTCAGCACGATTCGGCTCCCGGGAAGCACACGAGCGCTCGGCGCCAGAATCTTCATGATCGCTCGCGACAGCACAGACTTTCCCGAGCCCGACTCTCCCACGATTCCGAGCGTCCGGCCCGCTTCGAGGTGGAGGTCGACACCGTCCACGGCCCGGACGAGCCCGCGGGGCGTATCGAACCACACGCGCAGTTCGCTCACCTCCAGCAGGGCGACGGCCGGATCGGAATTTCGGCGTCCTGTCGTCTCGTCCGTGGACACGGTGACATCGCTGGTCATATCGACGACTCCCTACCGATCCGCCCGCGAACGGAATCACCGAGCTTGTTGAACGAATACACCGTGAGAAAGAAGAACAGGGAAGGAATCAGTACGAGATGGGGGTACTGCCGCAGGGATTCGCGCCCTGCTGCCAGCATCCCGCCCCAGCTCGGCGTTGGTGGCGGTACTCCGAGGCCCAGGAAGCTCAGGCTTCCTTCGGCCACGACGAGGGTCGCCATCACCACCAGCGCGAGCGACATGACGGGGAGCATCACGTTGGCCAGCAGCTCCCGTACGAGGATCCTCCACGGGCCGGCGCCGAGTGCTCTTGCCGCCATCACGAATTCGCGCTCGGCGAATGCCATCGTGTTCGCCCGCGCCACACGCGCGAAGTTGGGAATACCCAACAGGGCCAGGCCGAGTACCAGCGTCGACAGCCCCGGTCCGAGAGCGGCCACCAGCGCGATGAGGAAGATCAAGGCCGGGAAGGAGAGTAGGAAGTTCACGACCAGGGAGATCACCCGGTCGACCGTGCCCCTGAAGAATCCGGCGATCATACCCAGCGCGACACCCACGACCATCGCGAGCGCAGTGCCTCCGATCGCCACGGCCATCGATACGCGAGCACCGTGGATACAACGCGAAAGGAGGTCGCGGCCTAGCGAATCCGTACCGAGCGGGTGCGGTCCCCAGCCAGGAGTCGCGCTGAAGTCGTCGGTGATCTCGTTGGGGTCGGGCAGAGGCAACCAGTCCGCGGTCAAAGCGGTGACGACCACGGCGAGAATCCACGCCGCCCCGACGAAGGCGCCGATATCTCGACGTCTCCGCCGGGTCGTGCGTGGGGTGAGGGGTGAAGCCACCGTCGCCGGAAGTCGCCTCTGTGCTCCACCGGTGGTGTCCTGCCGCATCAGGTCGGTCACGCGGCACTCACCTTCCTCACTCTCGGGTCGAGCCATGGGTAGACCAGGTCGACGATTGTGTTGATCGACAGGTAGAGCAGCGCGCTGAGCAGGACTACGGCCTGAACGACGACGAAATCGCGGGAGAGGATCGAGTTGACCACCAACGTCCCCATCCCCGGCAGAGAAAAGATCAGTTCGACGATGACGGTCCCTCCGATGAGTCGGCCGATGACCACGCCGGAGACGGTGACGAGCGAGAACGAGGACTGACGCAGGGCGTGCCGGACGAGGATGCGCCAGGTGGGCAGCCCTCGTGCCCTTGCCGACAGCACGTGGTCCTGCTGGAGGGTCGCTGTCATGTCCCCCTTGAGCAATCGCGTGAACAGGACGCATTCGCCGGCTGCCAGGGTCAGCACCGGCAAGGCCAGGTGCCGCACATGGTCGACGGGATCCTCGGAGAAGGGCACCCACCCGAGGATGGGCAGCATCCCGAACTGCACCCCGAAGACGAACACGAGCAGGATCCCCAGAACGAAGGAGGGAACCGCCAGGGTTGCCGAGGTCAGGGTCGTCGCGATCCGGTCGACGTGGCCACCGGGACGGTACGCCGACCAGACACCGACCGGGACCGACACTGCGAGCGCCAACAGCATGGACACGACCGCGAGTTCCAACGACACGGGGGCGCGCTCGGCTATGGAGGCCAGAACGTCCGTCTGCGTGGTGAAGGACCGGCCGAAGTCGCCCTGGAGCACACCTCCCATCCACGAGGCGTAGCGCTGAAGCAGCGGCTCGTCGAGACCGTAGTTCTGCCGGGCGAGCTCGCGCATCTCCTCGGAGGCACCCGGTGGGACGAGGCTGTCGACGGGATCCCCGGGGATCAGCTCCAGAAGCAGGAAGACGGCCACGCTGACCATCCAGACCAGAAGGAGAAAATTCACCACCGGGGCCGCGCCCCGCAGGACTGCTCGTCGCTTCACGCCTCGCCACCTCCGCTCCCGTACTTCGCCGCGTGTGCTGTTCACGGAGGTCTACTCGTCGATCCACGCACGATCGAGGTAGACACCCGCGCCGCCGAGCGTGCCGGTGAGGACGAGGTCCTTCACGTAGCCCTGGGTGAAGATGTAGCCGGTCTGATATCGCCAGTTCCGCAGCGGTCCGTCTTTCGAGATCTCCCCGTTGACCACCCGGTAGGCGTCGGCGACCGCATCCGGATCGTTCGATGTGCGGCTCACCTCCAGGGCCTCGTCGACCTTGGGGTTCGCGTACCGTGTCGTGTTGTTCGTCCCGGCCGAGTGGAAGGTCTCGTAGAGCGCGTCCATGTGCTGTGACAGCGTCGCGCCGAGAGCGAGTTGGTAGTCGCCGGAGCGTTGAACACCTTGGAGGGTGGCGTAATCCATTGCGTCGATCTCCATGCGCAATCCGTCGATCGCCTGCACCTGTGACTGCAGGATCTGGGCGACCTGTTCGAGTGCGGGCAGACCCGCGAACGTGCTCAGGCGCAGTGTGAGGTCGGATTTCCCGGTACGTTCGAGGTACTCGTCGAACAACTTCTGGGCGCCTTCGAGATCCTTGGCCGGGAATGTTCCGAGGCTGTCGTCGCGGTAAGGGCTTTCGGAGAACAGGAATGCGTCCACCGGTCCGTCACCCGGGTACACGGCACTGTTGATCTGGGCGCTGTCGAAGGTCTTCAGCACGGCGAGGCGCAGCTGTGGGTCCCGCAGGTCGGGGTCCTCGAAGTTGAAGTTCAGTCCGGTCCCACCGACGAGAGGGAGCGCGTGGACGGTGAAGCCCTCGGCCTCGACCGCCCGGGCATCCTTGGAGAGCAGAGACCAGTTGACATCGATCTCTCGGGACCGCAAAGCGTTGAGTCTTTGATCGTCCTGGCCGATCACCTTCAGTACGAAACTGTCGAGGTACGGCGCACCTTCGTCCCAGTACTCCGGATTGGCCACGAATCTGGCCTCGGAGTTGCGAGTCCATTTCTCGAGGAGGAACGGGCCGGCGCCGATCGGGGCATTGCCGAAGTCGGCGCCGAGTTGTGCAATGGCGGTAGGTGACCCGATCATCCCCATGCCTTGCGCAAGCGCCCAAGGAAGCTGGAAGTTCGGTTCCTCCGCGACCACCTCGACCGTGAGGGGATCGACCACCCTCCAGGTCAGTGGCGCCGCGATCCGGGCGGAGGGAGAGAGATTCGCGGGATCCTTGACTCGGTCCCAGTTGAATACGACGGCGGCGGCGTCGAACGGTGTGCCGTCGCTGAAGCGCACACCCTCGCGCAGCGTCAGCGTCCAGGTGATCCCGTCCTCCGAGTCGAACGACGACGCCATCGCAGGTACGAACTGTTCGTCCTCGGTGTCGAAGCGGAGCAGGGTCCCGAACACGGGCGCACACCGGTCGAACGCATGGGTTGCACACCAGACCGGATCCATCGTCTGCCCTTCGACGTTGACGGCCATCACCAGTTCGCCGCCGCGCACCGGGGTATCCGACCCGGCCCCTTGGTTTCCGGAGGTTCCGCCACTACCGCAACCGGCGGCCACCATGACCGATGCGACGGCCACCAGCAACGGACGTGGCATCTTTCGCCAGCTCACTGTCACTCTGTTACTCCTGTCGTAGTTTCTGCGCCGGTGCGATAGCGACGGGGACTAGTCGGTGACCCAGATTTCCTCGGGCAACGGCGACCCGAGGGCGTACACCTCGACACCCTGCACGTTCTGTCCCCACACGACGCCCGGGACGGCGCGGTAGTACCAGAGGCCCGGGTTGAGTTCGACGAGGCGGTTCTGGACCGTTTCGTACGCCGCCCTACGTTCGTCGACGGTCACACCGACGCGGCCGGCGTCCAGCGCTGCGCTGAGTTCCGCGTCGTCGATGCCCACCGTGTTACCGGACGAGTCCTTGTGGAAGGCGAGCCACAGCGCAGTGTCGGGATCCTGGATCACGGCCGAGGAGATGAGCATGTCGAAATCTCGTGCGGCGGTCCGGGCTGTCGCCTGGGCGTAGTCGACGACGTCCAGTTTCATCTCGACGTTCTGGAAGGCGCTCAGTTGCGCCTGCAGTGCCTCACCGAGTGTCCGGCTCTCCGTCGTCGGGTAGGACAGGTACGTGAACGACACGGGCTTGCCCTCGGCGGCCAGTTCGTCGAAGAGTTTCTGAGCAGCGGCAGGGTCGGTCGCCTTGAGCGGGATGTCACTGAAGAACTGCGAGTTCTCCTCGAAGAGCGTCCCGGGGATCTGACCCTCGTCGTTGTAGACGGCGGTGTTGATCGCGTCGAGGTCCACGGCGAGGGACACCGCTCGGCGCGCACGTGCGTCGTCGAAGGGAGCACGTGCGAAATTCATACCGGCGAACTGCCCGCCACCCGTCGGCACGACATCGATGTTCAGCCCTGCGGCCTCGACCTTCTTCAGACTTGCCCAGTTCGTTTCGGAGGCCAGATCTGCCGCACCTGTGGTCATGGCGTTCACGCGCTGATTCGTGTCGCTCACAGTCCGGATGGTGAGCGTGTCCAGATACGGCTTCGGCGCATCCCAGTAATCAGGATTCTTGGTCAGCTCGATCGCGTCCTGGCGCGCCCAGGAGGCAAGGGTGAACGGTCCCGCACCGACGGGGTTCGCATCGAATTCGCCCGGCCCCTTCGCCAATGCGGCCGGAGACGCGATCCAGTTCAGCGAACTCCCCACGATGGACTGCGCGTAATGCGGATTGGGGGATCTCATCGTGACCTTCAGAGTGGTCGGGTCTTCGACCCGGGTCTCGGCAATCTGGCCGGCGAACCGCCCGGACGTCGATCCGAGGGCGGGATCGACAAGGCGATCCCAGTTGTACTTGACGGCAGCAGCATCGAGCGGGGTGCCGTCCGTGAACACGAGGTCGGGCCGGAGCTTCAGCGTGAACGTGGCCCCACCGTCGGTGGTAGAGAAATCGGTGGCCATCTTGTACTCGATGTCGAGCGATTCGACATCGTTGATCATCAATGTCCCGTACAGCGCGTTGCCGAGGGTGGGCTGGAAAGCCCAATAGTTGGTCAGCGCGGCGGGGTCGAGCGAACGGGGTTCACCGGTCTGCAGGACGGTGAGAGAACCGCCCGCGACCGGATCACCGGTCTCGGCGGAGGCGCCCGTGCCGGAATTCGCCTCGCCGCACGAGCTGAGCAGTAGCACCGCGGCGCACGCCGCGGCAACCGCGGGCAGAAAACGTCTGGGTCGGAACATGGTGACCTCTCGGTGGAGACAGAACAGCGGGATGAGACACGACGCGCACTCGGTTCGGCGAGTAGGAAACACAGGCGGTTTCAGCGGGTTCCGGCTTTCGCAGCCCAGAGCGACTTCACACTCGAACGCGAGACATCGTGACGACGATCACAGCGAGTATCACCGGCAACACCAGAACATGCAAGTATTGCCATCCTTGTAATGATTGAAGTACGGTGCGGCTGAGTGGAACGTCCGCACAACGGGGCGGACCGAGAAAGGAATTCCCTAGAGATGTTTTCGGCACTGATGATCGAGAAGGGCGACGCCGGACAAGAGGTGTCGCTGAAGACCATCGAGGACAGCGACCTCCCCGACGGCGACGTCACCGTCGACGTGGAATACTCCACGCTGAATTTCAAGGACGCACTGGCGATCACCGGCAAGTCGCCGGTGGTCCGCAAGTTCCCCATGGTTCCCGGAATCGACCTCGCGGGCGTCGTCACCGAAAGCAACCACGCGGAGTGGTCGCCGGGCGACCGGGTCGTCCTCAACGGCTGGGGCGTCGGCGAAACCCATTGGGGCGGATTGGCCCAGCGCGCACGGCTGAACGGAGACTGGCTCGTGCCGCTGCCCGCCGAATTCACCGCGCGGCAAGCGATGGCAATCGGCACAGCCGGATACACCGCAAGCCTGTGCGTGGACGCCCTCCTGGACTTCGGCGTGACTCCGGATCAGGGCGAGGTTCTCGTCACCGGCGCGACCGGCGGTGTCGGCAGCGTCGCGATCGCGCTGCTGACCAAGGCCGGATTCACCGTGGCGGCCGCGACCGGCAAGACGTCCGAGGCCGAATACCTCCAGCAACTCGGCGCATCCACCGTCGTCGACCGCGCGGACCTTTCCGGGCCCGGCAAACCGATGCAGAAGGAACGCTGGGCGGCCGTCGTCGACACCGCCGGCAGCCACACCCTCGCGAACGCGTGTGCGCAGACACGCTACGGCGGTGCTGTGGCCGCGTGCGGGCTGGCTCAGGGTATGGATTTCCCGGCGTCGGTGGCGCCCTTCATCCTGCGAGGTGTGTCCCTGCTCGGGATCGACAGCGTCATGGCACCACGAGAGCGCCGTGTCACCGCGTGGGCTCGCCTGTCCCGCGATCTCGATCCGGCCGCGCTCGACGCCATCGCCCGGGAAGTGTCGCTGAGAGAAGCGATCACCGCCGCAGACGAACTCATGAACGGCACGGTGCGCGGGCGCATCGTCGTCGACGTCAATCGATAAAGGGGAGCGCAGATGAGCAAGAAATCCTCAACGCCGGAAACTGTAGAACTGGACCTGTCCGACGTCGAGCACCGCGTGGGCAAGCCGGTCGGCGGCGGACAACTCTGGGATCCGTGCAGCACGTCCGACATACGGCGTTGGGCCATGGCCATGGACAACCCCAATCCCCTGCACTGGAACGAGACCTTCGCGCGTGAGTCCAAGTTCGGAGGCCTGGTCGCCCCCCAGTCCATTGCGGTGGCCCTCGACTTCGGGCACGGCGCCGCACCCGCGTGCGTCGGCTACATCCCGAACAGCCACCTGATCTTCGGGGGCGAGGAATGGTGGTTCTACGGAGTCCCGGTGCGTCCCGGAGACAAACTGTTCCAGGAGCGCCGATTCCACGACTACAAAGTCACGGAGACCAAGTTCGCGGGACCCACGATGTTCTCGCGTGGTGACACCACGCATACGAATCAGCACGGCGCCCTTGTCGCCCGTGAGCGTTCCACCGCGATTCGCTATCTCTCGGCCGAAGCCACCAAGCGTGGCATGTACGAGAACCAGCTCGGCGAGGTCAAGAAGTGGACGAACGACGAACTCCTCGAGATCGAGGCATTGCGTCACGAATGGTTGCTGTCCAACTGGTCGGGCACATCGCCGCACTTCGACGAGGTCAAGGTCGGCGACACTCTCCCCCGTCGCGTGATCGGACCCCACAGCATCGCGACGTTCACCACGGAATACCGCGCGTTCCTCTTCAATATCTGGGGAACCTTCGAGTGGGTGGCGCCCGAGGGTGTCGAGGATCCGTGGATCAACCAGGACCCGGGCTGGGTCGAAGGATTCGGCTTCGACGAAGAAGGCGCCATGATCGATCCGCGCAAGCGGGACGGCCTGTATGTGGGCCCCTCGCGCGGGCACATCGACGCCGAGAAGGCCGGTGAGGTCGGCATGGCCAGGGCATACGGCTACGGCGCCACGATGGGTGCGTGGTGCACCGACTTCCTGGCCAACTGGGCCGGGCACGACGGCATGGTTCGCCACATCAAGTCCGACTTCCGCGGACCGGCATTCGAAGGCGACGTGACGTACTTCGACGCCGAGGTTGTCGGCAAGGAAACCGACACCACATGGGGTGTCCCCCTCGTGCAGATCAAGCTGCGCCTGACCAATCAGGACGGCAACGTGCTCGTCTCCTCCACCGCCGAGGTCGAGTTGCCGCTCTAGCGGCAGCACGGAGAACAGGAAGTCATCATGAGCACTGATACGACCGCAGAAGTGGTGGACTCCATTTCCGTCGTCTCGGGACCTCCGCTGAGTGAAGAGCCGGGGCTGGGCAGCCTTACGCTGCCCGGCTTCCTGCGCGAGGTGACCGAGCTGTACCGGGACCGCGAAGCGCTCGTCATGCACGGAGCCGACGGTGTCACCCGCTGGACCTACGCCGAACTGTGGGAACGTGCGATCGAGGTGGCACGAGCGCTGCGCGGAATCGGGCTCGCGAAGGACGGCCGCGTCGGCGTGCTGATGACGAACCGGCCCGAATGGATCACAGCGGTCTTCGGCACCTCCTTGGCGGGAGGCGTCGCCGTCACGCTGAGCACCTTCTCGACCCCGGCCGAGCTCGATTACATGCTCGAAACCTCCGGAGTCTCCGTCCTGTTGTTCGAGCGCACCGTGCTCAAGACGGATTTCGCTGCCGCCCTGGCCGGCCTGGAACCGCAGCTCGGCACCACCACGTCCGGAGTGGTGCAGTCGGCGAAGTACCCGTTCCTACGCTACGTCGCAATGATCGGCACACCGGACGAAGTCGCGTCCGTGCCGTCGTGGGACGAATTCCTGGCACATGGGCAGTCGCAGCCGCGAGCACTGGTGGAGGCCTCTGCGGCGGGTGTGCGACCCAGCGATGTCGCCGTGCTGTTCTTCTCCTCGGGTTCGACGAGCAAACCGAAGGGGATCCTCAGCGCCCACCGCGGTGTGAGTATCCAGATGTGGCGCTTCCGTCGCATGTACGGCTTCGCGCCCGAACACGACATCCGGTGCTGGACGGCCAACGGCTACTTCTGGTCGGGCAACTTCGCAATGGCGCTGGGTAACACCCTCGCCAGTGGCGGGTGCCTGGTGCTGCAACCGACCTTCGATCCCGTGGAAGCCCTCGAACTCATCGAGAAGGAGCGGGTGAACTTTCCGTTCGCCTGGCCGCATCAATGGGCACAACTCGTGGGCGCACCCAACTGGGAAAGGGCGGATCTGAGCAGTCTGCTCTATGTCGATTTCAACACCCCGGTGGCGCGGCATCCCACGGTGACGGCGCAGTGGTACGAGCCGAGCCACGCGTACGGAAACACCGAAACGTTCACGATCAGCGCGTGTTATCCCGCCAACACACCGTCCGAGATCGCTGCCGGAAGTAGTGGTGAGCCGCTGCCCGGCGTAACCATCGAGATCGTCGATCCGCTGACCGGCACAGTCCTGCCACGCGGCGAACGGGGCGAGATCTGCGTCAAGGGCCCGACCCTGATGCTCGGATATGTAGGAATCCCCCTCAGTGAGACGCTCGACGAATCGGGGTTCTTCCACACCGGGGACGGCGGCTACGTCGATGCTGCCGGCCGCTTGTTCTGGGAAGGCCGGCTCACCGACATCATCAAGACCGGTGGCGCGAATGTGTCGCCGCTCGAGGTGGACGAGGCACTCATCGCCCATCCAGGAGTGAAGGTCGCCCGCACCGTCGGGGTTCCGCACGACACGCTCGGCGAGGTCGTCGTCTCATGCATCGTGGCGCACGCCGACACGGATCTCGATGTCGACGGAATCCGGTCGTACCTGCGGGAGCGACTCGCGAGCTACAAGGTTCCGCGCGAGGTGCTGTTCTTCGACGAGGGTGAGATCAGCCTCACCGGCAGCGCGAAGATCAAGTCGAGCGAGATTCGCGACCTGGCTGTCGCGCGTCTTCAGGTGTGATGCTCCGGTCGTGACGACAGAACGAAAGGATCGCCCCGCACGAGATCGACTCGTGCGGGGCGATCCTTTTCGGGAGACCGTCAGTCCCGGAATGCAGTCCGGTACCGCTCCGCCACGCGGGCGCGGTGCAGCGCGGGTGAGCCGAAAAGCGAACGGTTGAGCGTGGCCCGCTTGAGATACACGTGGATACCGCTCTCCCACGTGTAGCCCATACCACCGTGCAATTGCATTGCCTTGCCGGATATCTCGACTGCCGCGGAACACGCGTACGATTTGGCCATCGATGCCGCGACCGGCGCGTCCGCATCCCCGCTCGCGATGCCGCGCACGGCAGCGTCGACGAGCCTGCGCGCGACCGTCACCTGAACGAGCATGTCGGCGCACGCGTGCTTGACCGCCTGGAAAGAGCCGATCTTGCGGCCGAACTGCTCCCGCGCGCCGACGTAGGCGACGGTGGCATCGAGCATCGCCTCGCTCAGCCCCAGACTGTCGCATGCCACCGCCACTGCGGCACGGGCGTGCAGAAATCCGATCGCCTCCCCGGAGTCGCCGCGGAATCGCCACACCGACTCCGGTTGCACGCGTAACCCTGCCGCGAGGACTGAACCGAAACTGCGGGTCGCATCGATCACCGGTTGTTCGGTGACCACCATGCCGGGAGTCTTCGGTCCCACATCGACGATCACCGTCGTTCCGTCGGGTTCCTCGGCCGGCACGAGGATCCGGTCCGCTCCGGGCGCCCCGAGAACGAAGGGCGCAGTACCGTCGAGGACTGCGCCGCCCGGCACGTGTTCGAGACGGAAGGGCGTCCGGCCCGTCGGCTCCCCTGCGACGGCGAGGACCGGAACACACGTCCCCGAGACGATGTCACGAAGCAGCCGGTCGCGATCCGGGCACGACTCGAGCATGCCGAGTGCCCCCAGTGCGAGTACGGCGACCGCCGGGTACCGGCCGGGCGCGGCCGCGCGGCCGATCTCCCGAAGCACCACCGCAACTTCCGCGAAAGTTGCATCGGCACCGTCGAACTCCCCCGGGACCTCGAATCCGAGCCAACCGGAGCCGACGACGGTTTCCCACGCCGGGCCATGGTGACTTCCCGGTCGCCCGAGGATGTCCCGGACGACCGCGCGCATGTCGTCGTGGAACTCGGAAAGGTCGGTGAGCGAATCCGTCATCGATCGCCTCTCGGTTCGTAGGGCAGGCCCAGGCCGCGTTCGCCGATGATGGTGCGCTGGATTTCACTGGCCCCGCCCGGGATCGTCCACTCCCACGATCCGACGAAATCGAGTACCCATGCACCGGATTCCCACCCGCTCGACGCGGGTTTCCGAAGCTGGGCGTGGGCCGGGAGACCGGCGAGCTCGGTGGCGAAGCCGGTCATGCGCTGGAGCAATTCGCTGTAGTAGAGCTTGACGATCGACGCGTCGGCGGGGCCGGGCCGATCGTCCGCGACGAACTCGGCGCACATCGCGCGCAGTCCGGTGAGCTCGATCTCGAACTGGGCCAACCGGTCGGCGACCAGAGAATCGTCGAGCGGTATCGCCCCACCCGGGCCGGGCCGGGCGCACAACTCGACGAGCCACCGGAATCCGGCGTTGCCCAGCCGCTCTGCGAGTTCGAGCATGGTCATCCCGCGTTCGGCGCCGAGCGTTTCCTGGGCAACCCGCCAGCCTTCGTTCTCAGGACCGACGAGGTCCGTCGCCGGAACGATGACGTCGTCGAGGAAGATCTCACAGAAGTGCGATTCTCCGGTCGCCTGCCGGATGGGGCGTACCTCTATCCCGGGTGTCCTCATGTCCATGAGGAAGTACGAGATGCCACGTCGTTGCGGGGCACCGGGATCGGTGCGGGCGAGCAGGAGGCACCGATCGGCGTGCATCGCCCCGCTCGCCCACAGCTTCTGCCCGTTGACGACGTAGACATCGCCGTCCTTGCGGGCGCTCGTCGTGAGCGCAGCCAAGTCGGATCCGGCGCCCGGCTCGGAGAATCCCTGGCACCAGATCTCTCCGTCGAGGATTGCGGGCAGATGACGTTCCCGCTGCTCGTCGGTGCCCGCCACCAGCAACGTCGACGCGGCGTGATGTATCGATACGAAGGGCAGGACCAGGCGAGGCGCGTCGTGAGCGGCCAATTCCTGGTACAGCACGACCTGTTCGGCGACCGGCATCCCTCCGCCCCATTCCTTCGGCCAGTGCGGTACCGCATAGCCTGCCTCGCGCAGCGTCCGGAACCATTCCTTCTGGAATCGGACGAACTCCTCGTCCGGGACGCCGGTCTGTGCCCGGCGCCAGTCGCGCGGAACGTGGTCGCGGCACCACTTGCGGACCGTCGCCCGGAACTCCGCGAGCGTAGGGGTCGCAGATCTCATCGCGCCGATTCCTTCTGCCTCGGCGCATTCTTCCGGAGCGCGGTCAGCCGATCCCGATGCTCGGCCGACTGCATGGTCGCGACCTCGGCTGCGAAGCCGGCCTGCATCGGACCGCCGAGCGCTTGGGACAGGTACATGTTGACCACTCGCTTCGTGTCCCGCAATGCCTGCGCGGGTTGAGCGGCGAGCCTGCCGGCGAGGCGGTGCGCCTCGGGCAACAGATCCTCGGGCGCGGTGACGCGGGTGGCGAGGCCGAGTTCGACTGCCGTGCTCGCCGAGATCCTGTCTCCGGTGTAGAGGTACTCACGCGACCGCATGATCGGGGTGAGCAGGGGCCAGAAGGCGGCGCCACCGTCGCCTGCGACGAGACCCACCGCCACATGCGGATCTGCCAGGTATGCCTTCTCCGACATGAGGACGATGTCGCAGAGCACGGCGACACTGCAGCCGAGTCCGACTGCCGGCCCGTTGACCGCGGCTATCACCGGGAGCGGAAAGCGCAGCATCTCGTCGATGATCTCGGCGCCCTCACGAATACTCTCGTCACGTCCGACCGGATCGTCGAGGAACGATGTGATCCAGTCCAGGTCGCCGCCCGCACTGAATGCGCGGCCCGCGCCGGTGAGAATCACCACCGCGGCGTCGGTGTCGGCAGCCAATTGCCGCCACACGGTCGCGAGCGCCCGATGCAGATTCTTGTCGACCGCGTTCAGTTCGTCGGGGCGGTCGATCTCGACGAGCCGGATCGGGCCGTCGCAGGTCACCTTCAGTGCGTCCGGGAACTCGTATCTCATCGCGATTCCTTCTCCGGAGAGTCACCGAACAGTCCCGTCAGTCCACGCCGCCCGATCCGTCGTGTCAGCGCATCGAGTGTCCCCGACAGCCCCCACGGGGTCCGTCGTAGAGGCAAGCTGTACCGGGAGATCCAGGAGAGCGTCGTCTCGTCGCAGAACCCGCTCGCGCCGTGCAGTTGATGCGCGACGCGGAAGACTTTCTGCGCAGCTTCGACGGCCGCCAGGCGCAGCGCGAGCGCGTCGTCCACTGCTTCGTCGTTGCCGGCCTGAACACTCCACAGTGCGTACTTCGCGAGTACCTCCAGTCCGGTGCGTTCGACCTCCGCGTCGGTGAGCTGGAACTGGACACCCTGGAGCGTCGCAAGCGGCGCTCCGAACTGTTCACGGAGGAGAACGTGCGAGCGCGTCAATTCCATCGCCCGATCGAGCATTCCCAGCAGGGTCCAGCATGGCAGGGTAATTGCGAGCGCAAGGTCCGTGGCGCCGTTGTCGTCGACGGGATGCAGGTCGAGTTGCGCGACGAATGACGACGTTCTCGGCGCGAGGCTCGGTGGCCGGGCCACCGCGATACTGCGCCGCCCATCCAGCGAGACTGCGGCCCAACGAAGGTCGAGACATGCGACGGGTGCCTGGGGGTCGGAGTCCGCCACCACGAGCAGTCCGTCGACCTCGAGATCGGCAGGACGCGCCACTCGCTCCGCGACCGGATAGGGCACCGCCCAGTAGCCCACGCTGCGGCAAAGTGCCGCGGATGCCTCGAGTTCGTCGGCGTTGCCGCGTGGATCGAGGTCCCACGCACCCAACTCTCCCAGAAGGGGTGCGACAATCGTCCGGCGACGGTCGGGGTCGTTCTCGATCGCCAGGGCGAGGTCGTCACCTCCGGCGGCTTCCAGCGCCCGGACGACTTCGCGCCCGTAGTCGGTTGCTTCCGTGCTCAATTCCGTGTTCATGACGCCGCCAGAAGGGCTCGGGCCAGCAGGATCCGCTGCATCTCGATGCTTCCCGATGCCACGGTGGCTGCTTGCGAATACCGCCAGTGATCTTCGACCGCACGCCGGAACCACTCGACGGTGTCGTCGTCGAACCGGTCCGCACCGGCTGCGGTCGGTGTTGCGTAGGCAGCAATCTCGGTCAGCACCTCGGCGCTGTCCTGATCGAGCGTGGTCACGGCGATCCGATATGCCGCGGCGTCGCCCGGCTGCACGTCGCCGGTGCTTTGCAGGGACACCACCCGGTAGGCCAGAAGCCTGGCCCGGCGGCAATGGGTGAGCATCCGTGCCCAGCGTGCTTTCAGTTCCTCCGGTACGTCGTCCCAGCGGTCGCCGAGAATCGACGGTGCCGTCTGCAGGAGACGTTCGCATCGGGCGTACCGGGCGATGCCCACACGCTCGTAGGCGAGCACCTCCTGCACGACCTTCCATCCTTCGTCCACATTGCCGAGAACGTCGGCGTCGGTGACGCGGAGGTCGTCGAAGAACACTTCGTTGAGATGGTGCGGCCCGAGCATGGCGCGAATGGGGCGGACCTCGATTGCGGGATCCGACATCGGCACAAGGAATACCGTGAGGCCTTGCTGTTTACGTGCGCCCGTCGATGTTCTGGCCAACAGGAAGCACCACTGCGCCATCGTGGCGTAGGACGTCCATATCTTCTGGCCCGAGATGATCCAGCCGTCGCCGTCACGGCGGGCTGCGGTCCGCAACGAGGCGAGGTCCGATCCGGATCCTGGTTCACTGAATCCCTGGCACCAGATCACCTCGCCGCGCGCGATGGGCGGCAGATGTGCGCGCTGCTGGTCGGGGGTTCCGTGGCGCATGATGGTCGGACCCACCCAGTTCACGCCCATGTACTGTGCGCCTCTGGGCTCGTGGTGTGCCCACATCTCTTCGCGGACCACCGTCTGCTCCCAGATCGACGCCCCGCGCCCACCGAACTCTTCGGGCCACGCCATGCACAGCAGGTCACGGTCGGCAAGGAGCCGGCAGAACTCCTGTGCCGTTTCGAGATCGGCAGGGTCGTCCGTGAACGCCCCGAGAAAGCCCGAGGGGACGTGCTCATGTACCAGCCGGCGTAGCTCACTCCGGAGTTCCGGGGCCGCCCCACCCATCGTGAAGTCCATGTCCGGACATTACGACAATCCTAACAAGGATAGCAATGCTTGCGAGAATTAACCTCGTAATACTTGGTAGAAAAGACTGCTGTCGCTAGACTGACGCCCATGCATGGAAGGCGTTTTTCGTGACGAGCCCGCGGCGCGGCCGAGTACCCCAACGCCGCATCGCCGAGACCGTTGCCGCCGAATTGCGCGATCACATCCTGTCCGACGACAACTACCGCTTGCCGACTCAAGACCAGTTGGTCAAGGATTTCGGTGTCAGCTATCCCTCGATCCGGGAAGCACTTCGCATTCTGGAAACCGAAGGGCTCGTCACGGTGCGCCGAGGCAACGTCGGCGGGGCCGAAGTGCATCGGCCCGACGAGTTCTCGGCCGCCTACCACCTCGGCCTCTCACTCCAGGGCGCTCGCGTCACCCTGCGCGACCTCGCGGCCGGCCTGCAGATGCTCGAACCGATGTGCGCCGCCGAGTGTGCGCGGCGTGAGGATCGCCTCGAGGTGGTCGTCCCAGTCCTCGAGGCCGCCATCGAGGGTTCCGAGCGCGTCGTCGGCGACGGCGTCGCATTCACCCAGACCGCCCGCGAATTCCACGATCTCGTCGTCTCCTTCACGCCGAACGTCACGATCCGCTATGCCGTGAGCAGTTACGTCGCCCTGTGGTCCGCCCAGGAGGAGGCATGGGCAGAGGCCTTGACCCGGCGCGGCGAGTATCCCGCCGAAGCGGACGCCCACGAAGCCGTCAGAGCCCACCAGCGGATCCTCACGGAAATCGCCGCCGGTCGTGCCGACGAGGCCGAAAGACTCGCTCGTATCCACCTCGCCGCAACCCAGACCCTCGTCCTCGAACGTTTCGGCGACAGCGTGGTCAATGCATCGGCTGCACTGGCCCGCAATTCCATTCGCTCCGGCCGGGGTTCACGAATGTAAGCGCTCTTCGCCATCCGCCGGGACATCCCACCCGGCACGAAACCGAACGGCCGGGCCCCTGCGTTTCGACGCGGTGCCCGGCCGTTCGGTTTCGCAAGCGCCCCGGATCCACCGAGATCCCCCGTCTCGACTCCGACCTCACTGATGAGAATTCGATTCTCATCAGACCTCACGCATCTCACGCCTATCCTTACAAGGATAATAATACTTGTAACGCTCTCGCGTTCGTGGTTAACTGCAAAACATAGCCGAGAGTGGCTTGCGTCACTATTCTCTACGCGGTTTTCCCACTACGCCCGACTCGACGGGCCACTCTCGCGCTCCACAGCGGAAGAACCATGTTCTCGATTCAGCGAGAACAAAGTTCTCTAACAGGAGGAGACCCACCTTGACGCAAGGGTCGCGCTACACAGGTTCACCGGCCAGCCTCGCGGAAGGGTGGAGTCTCGAGAGGATCACCCCTCCCAGCAGACTGTTCGGCGCCAACGGAATTCGCGCCGGTGCAGACGGACGTATCTACGTCGCCCAGGTGGCCGGCAGCCAGATCAGCGCCTTCGACCCCGCCACCGGGGACATCGAGACGATCAGCGCCATGGGCAGCGCCATCACCGCGCCCGACGACCTGGCCTTCCACCCGGATGGCGAGCTCTACATCACCGAGTACTACGACGGCCGCGTCAGCGTGCGCGGCACCGACGGGTCCACTCGCTTGCTGCGCGACGACCTCCCCGGTGCGAACGGCATCACGTTCCACCAGGGCCGGCTGTTCGTCGACGAGTGCCGCCCCGACGGCCGCCTGATGGAGATCGACCTCAACGGCGGAGCACCGAAAGTCCTGGCGGAAGGGCTCCAGCTTCCCAATGCTCTCGAAGTCGGTCCGGACGGCAAGCTGTACTACCCGATGCTCGGCACCAACGACATCTGGCGTATCGATCCCGACGGTGGTGAACCCGAGCGTGTAGCCGGCGACCTCGGCGTGCCCGTCGCGCTGAAGTTCGACGCCGAGGGCTTCATCATCTCGCCCCAGGTCGCATCGGGGCAGGTGCTGCGCATCAACCCCCGCAACGGTGAGAGCACCGTGATCGCCGACATCGGCTCGGGCCTGGACAATCTCACCTTCGTCGGCGACCGCCTGTTCGTGTCGAGCTTCACCGGGCAGATCACCGAGGTGCTCGGGGGCGGCGAGACGAAGACCGCCCTGGCCGACGGCCTGACCTGGCCGCTGGACCTGACGGTGGGATCGGACGGCACGCTGTTCGTCGCAGACGGAACCTTCCTGCTCGCACTCGGCTCGGACGGCGAACTGCACACCGCAGGAATGCTCTTCCACCCCGGCTGGCCCGGGTACATCCGCGGCGTGACGGCCGTCGGGGACGGCGAATTCATCGTCGCCGGCGACACTCACGTCTCCCGTTACCGTCCCTCCACTGCCGAGAGCGAGACGCTGTTCGGCGGACTCTCCCAGGCCTACGGCGTGGCGGTCTCCGGAAGCGGAACCGTGGCGGTCGCCGACCTCGGCACCGGCAAGGTGCACACCGTTCGATCCGGACAGTCCGAAGTGGTCGCGTCCGGACTTCAGGACCCGACGGGCGTGGCATTCACCGCGGACGGAAGCCTTCTCGTCTCCGAAGCCGGGGCGGGACGCGTCGTCTCCGTCACGAGCGGTGGCGTCGACACGCTCGTCGACGGGCTCGAACGACCGCAGGGCATCCTCGTTCGCGACGGAAAGCTCTACATCGTCGACGCCGGGTCGAAGCAGTTGATCAGTGTGGACCTGGAGACCAAGGCTCAGCAGATCATCGCCCGGCACCTGCCGGTCGGCGCGCCCGAGGGCGTGACGCCCAAACCCCTCAAGGGCATCGTTCCGTTCGCCGGCCCTCAGGGACCGTTCGCCGGAATCGCCGCCGGCCCCGACGGAACGCTGTACGTCTCCGCCGACGCCGAGGGCAGCATCCTCGCGATCCGTGAACAGAGGTGAGCACACGATGAACAACAACTTCCTCGATCTCGGTGGGCGCACGATCATCGTGTCCGGGGCCGCGGGCGGCGGCATCGGCACCTCGGTGAGCAGAATGATCGCCCAGGCCGGTGCGACGGTTGTCGCGGTGAGCCGTTCCGAGGAGAACCTCGGTAAACACATCGAACCCCTAGCGGCCGAGGGACTTTCAGTGATTCCGGTCGCAGCCGATGCGTCCACCGATGAGGGGATCGCCGCAGCCCTGAAGGCAGCCCGCCATACCGGCAGCGAACTGTACGGACTGGTCAACGTCGCCGGCGGCGCCGCACCTACGACGTGGATGCCGGCAACCCGTGTCACGCGGGAGGATTGGCGAGCCCTGTTCACCCAGAACCTCGAGACGATGTTCTTCATGAGCCAGGCGGTGGCAGCCGAACTGAAGTCACGGTCACTGCCCGGATCGATCGTCTCCATCTCGTCGATCAGTGGTATGAACACGGCACCGTTCCACGTCGGATACGGCACGGCCAAGGCTGCCCTCGTTGCGGCGACACGCACGATGGCCGTCGAACTCGCTACAGACAGCATCCGCGTGAATGCCATTGCACCCGGGGTCACCGCGACCCCCGCGTCCGGTACCTATGTCGACGAAGACCTCGAGCGTGACCGTCGCGCCATCGCCATGGGCCGCCGCGGCACACCCGAGGAGCAAGCAGGGGCGATCCTCTTCTTGTTGTCCGACCTGTCGAGCTACATCACGGGACAGACGATCCTCGTGGACGGCGGACTGAACCTCAAGTGGACCCACATGGGCGCCGACCACACCTCCCTGTTCCTCAAGGACGAGACCTTCCGCGCCGCCATCACTCGCTGACACAGCACGGTTTCAGAGGAGAGTTTCCATGACCGACACCGTCGACAACATCGAAAACACTGCTAGCGCGTCCCCCGAACCACTTTCGACTCCGCTCACGATCGGCGTGGAGGCCTACACCTCTCGCGAATACGCACGCGCCGAGGGCGACAAGCTCTGGGCGAAGGTCTGGCAACAGGTCGGCCGCGTCGAAGAACTCGCCAAGGTCGGGGATTTCCTGACCTACGAGATTCTCGACGACTCGATCATCGTCGTCCGTACCTCTCCCGAGACGATCCGCGCGTATCACAACGTCTGTTCGCACCGCGGGCGCCGGCTCGTCGACACCCCGGCCGGCGCGCGCGAAGCGCGTGGGTGCGCAAAGCAATTCGTGTGCGGATTCCATGGCTGGAGGTACGACCTCGACGGCAACAACACCTTTGCGCCGGAACGGGACGACTGGCAGGACAGCCTGACAGCCGAGCGGTCCCGCCTCGTGGACGTCAAGGTCGACACCTGGGGCGGCTGGATCTGGATCAACATGGATCCGGATTCCGAACCCCTACGGGACTACCTGGAGCCGGCGGCTTCCCTGCTCGACCACTTCCAGCTCGAGAACATGCGGTACCGCTGGCGGAAGTGGCTGGTCTTCGACTGCAACTGGAAGGTCGCACTCGAAGCCTTCATGGAGACCTACCACGTGCCGTACACCCACCCGGAGTTCATGAACTTCGGCAACTTTCTCGGGTGGTCGCGAGCACAGGGCAAGCACAGCAACATCGGTTACGACGCGCCGAAGGGCATGGAGGAGAACCAGGCGAAGCTCCGGGTCGGAAACGGTCCGGACGCACGCAAAGCCACCATCCAGTTGCAGAACTTCACGTGGGAGAACGCGAACACCAACACCACCCGCACACTCGTCGACGCCGCACAGCGGCTGATCGACGAACTGCCCGAAGGCACGCCCCCCGACCAGGTGCTGCGCCACTGGCTCGATTCGGCCCGCCGCGACGACGAAGCGCGCGGCGTGGTGTGGCCGACCGTCCCGCCCGAGGTGGTCGCCCAGAGCGGCACCGCCTGGCAGATCTTCCCGAACTTCCAGATCGGGCATGCCCTCAACAACATGCTCTGCTACAGCGCCCGCCCCTACGGGGACGATCCCGACAAGTGCATCTTCGAAGCCGCTGTCTACGAACTCTTCCCCGCCGGACAGGAACCCGAGACCGAGTGGGAGTACACGCCGGCGGACGACCCGGGCTGGCGCACCGTCCTGCCCCAGGACTTCCACAACATGGCAGCCGTGCAGAAGGGTATGAAGACCCGCGGATTCTCCGGGCCCAAGCCCAATCCGTACCGCGAACGCAGCGTCGTCAATCTCCACCACAATCTCGCCACCTACATGGGTACGGGCGCTCCGCGCGACCTCGCGTGAGCCCGAATCCCGCCCCTAGCCGAGGACCTTCGCATGCAGAACTGTGCCCCCACCCAGACGCCCGACGTCGACATCCCCACTCTCAGAGACAAGTACCTCGCGGAACGCGACAAGCGACTCCGCCCCGAGGGCCAGAAACAGTACCTCGAAGCCGACCACGAGTTCTCGGAGTTCTACGAGGGCGACCCGCACATGCCGGTAGTACCGCGGGAACCGATCGACGACGACATGGAAGTGGTGATCCTCGGCGGTGGCTTCTGCGGTCTCATCGCCGCACATCGACTCCAGCAGGCAGGTGTCACCGACTTTCGGATCGTGGAACTCGGCGGTGACTTCGGGGGCGTCTGGTACTGGAACCGCTACCCCGGCATCCAGATCGATTCGGATGCATACTGCTATCTCCCCCTCCTCGAGGAAACCGGCTACATGCCGAAGGAGAAGTACTCGAAGGGAGACGAATGCTTCGAACACGCCCAGCGCATCGGTAAGCACTTCGGCTTGTACGACAACGCGATCTTCCACACATTGATCCGCTCTCTCGAATGGGACGAGGAGATCAACCGCTGGCAGATCCGCACGAATCGGGGCGACGAGATCCGCGCTCGCTTCGTCGTCATGGCGCAGGGGCCCTACAACCGCCCGAAACTTCCGGGCATTCCCGGCATCACCGATTTCAAGGGGCACACCTTCCACACCGCCCGCTGGGATTACGACTACACCGGTGGCGACCTGCACGGCGGGCTCGACAAACTCGCCGACAAGAGGGTCGCCATCATCGGCACGGGCTCGAGCGGCGTTCAGGTGATCCCGCACCTGGCGCGCGGCGCGAAACACCTGACCGTCTTTCAGCGGACCCCCTCCTACATCTTCGAACGGGCCAACTTCCCCACGGACCCCGAATGGGTGGAAAGCCTCGAACCGGGCTGGCGGGCGGCGCGGCAACGAAACTTCCACAATGCCGCTTTCGCCTTCTACAACCCGGGCGAGCCCGACCTCATCTGTGACGGATGGACCGAGGTCGCCCGCAACATGGCCGCCAAGCTCAACGAAACCGACGGCTGGGCAGCGTTGGCGGATCCGGCGAAGTTCATGGAACTGAAGGAGATCGAGGATTACCGGGCGATGGAACGCCTCCGTCGCCGGGTGGACGAGATCGTCGAAGATCCCGAGACGGCAGAGAAACTGAAGCCGTACTACCGCAACATGTGCAAGCGCCCGGTGTTCAACGACGAATACCTGCCGACCTTCAACCGCCCCAACGTCACCCTGGTCGACGTCTCGGCGACCAAAGGCGTCGAACGCATTACCGAGCGGGGCATCATCGTCGACGGTGTAGAGCACGAGTTCGACTGCATCGTGTTCGCCAGCGGATTCGAGATCACCACCGCGCTCGAGCGCCAGTTCGATATCACGCCGTTCGCCGGCCGCGAAGGAAGCTCCCTCTACGACCACTGGGGTAAGGGATTCCGCACTCTGCACGGCATCATGGCGCACGGATTCCCGAACCACTTCGCCACCGGCTTCGTGCAGGGGGGTGTCACCGCATCGACGACCCTGATGTTCGAACAGCAGGCCGACCACATCGCCTACATCATCAAGGAAGCGCAGGCTCGTGGAGCCACCCTGGTCGAGCCCACCGCCGAGGCCGAGGAGAACTGGGTCCGGACGATCCGGATGTACTCGGTGGACAACAGCACCTTCACGACGGAATGCACCCCCGGTTACTACAACAGCGAAGGGGAGCCGAACGGTCGCTCGTTCCTCGGCGATCCCTTCTGGGGCGGATTCTACGAACTCACCGAACTCCTCGAAAACTGGCGCAGTACAGGACAACTGGAGGGGCTGGTGCTCGAGAAGTGACACACGCACCCTATCCTCACATCGCGACGGCACGAGGAGTGTCCGATGTCTGACCTGCGATTCGACGGTCGCGTCGCCGTGATCACCGGCGCCGGCAGGGGATTGGGGCGCGACTACGCGCTCCTGCTCGCCTCCCGAGGCGCCAAGGTCGTCGTCGACGACCCGGGCGCCGCCATCGACGGCGAGAACGTGGATTCAGGACCGGCAGAGGAAGTGGTCCGCGAGATCCGGGCTGCCGGCGGCGAAGCTGTCGCCTGCATCGAGTCCGTCGCGACCGCCGAAGGCGGCCGGGCAATCGTCCAGACGGCACTGGACAACTACGGACGCATCGACATCCTCGTCCACAACGCCGGAAACAATCGCTATGCGCCGTTGTCGCAGATGTCGTACGACGATTTCGACGCCGTGCTCGATGTCCATCTGCGTGGGGCCTTTCACGTCGTGCGTCCGGCATTTCCCCTCATGTGTGAAGCCGGATACGGACGGATCGTACTGACCTCGTCGATCGGCGGCATCTACGGCAACGCGAGGGTCGCCAACTACGCCGCGTCGAAAGCCGGGATGATCGGCCTGTCCAATGTGGCCGCGATCGAAGGTGCGGACCACGGGGTGCGGTCCAACGTCATCATCCCGGCAGCTCTGACGAGGCTGGCCGATGGTCTCGACACCTCTGCGTATCCCCCGATGGGACCGGAACTCGCTGCGCCGGTGGTCGGCTGGCTCGCCCACGAGTCGTGCTCGGTGACCGGCGAGATGTTCGCCGCGATCGCCGGCCGGGTAGCGAAGGTTTTCGTCGCCGAAACCCCCGGCGTGTACCGGCCGTCCTGGTCGATCAGCGACGTTGCCGACAACATCGACGTCATCCGGGACACCAGCGATCCGTGGATCCTCCCGGCTGTCTCCGGCCACGTCGACCACATCACCAAGAGCTTTGCGATAGCCAGAGAGGGCAGCACGCATGTCGGTTAAGGTTTACGAGCGCATCTTGGATCTCTTCGAAGCAGAGGGCATCAACACCCTGTTCGGAATTCCCGATCCGAACTTCGTCCACCTGTTCCACCTCGCGGAGGAACGTGGCTGGAACGTCGTTGCGCCGCACCACGAAGAGTCTGCGGGCTTCATGGCCGAAGCCGTATCCCGCATGACGGGCAAGGCCGCACTGTGCATCGGCACCCTCGGGCCGGGACTCGCAAACCTCGCAGGTGCCATCATGTGCGCCAAGGTCGAGAACTCTCCGGTGATCTTCCTGGGCGGGCAGCGCGCCCGGATCACCGAGCAGCGCGTCCGGCGCGGACGCATCCAGTTCGTGCAGCAGATGGCGCTGGTCGAAAACTCCGTCAAGTACAGCGCCAGCATCGAGTACGCGGAGCAAACGGACGAGATCATCCGCGAAGGCTTGCGCAAGGCACTCTCGGGCACCCCCGGACCCGTGTACATCGAGTACCCCCAGCACGTCATCCAGGAAGAACTCGACGTTCCTCCTGTTCTCCCGCCCGAGGCCTACCGCCTCGTCGGCCAGACCGCCGGCGCTGACCTCGTCGCCAAGGCTTCCGAATTGATCACTGCCGCAAAGCAGCCCATTCTCCTCGTCGGTCACGGCGTCCACACCTCCCGCGCGGGCGCCTCCGTGAAAGCGCTGGCCGACCTGATGGCATGCCCGGTCATCCAGACCTCGGGCGGCACGTCCTACATCGACGGGCTCGAAGACCGGACCTTCCCGTACGGCTTCTCGGCCGCCGCGATCGACGCGGTCGTCAAGTCCGACCTGTGCCTGGCGATCGGCACCGAACTCGGTGAGCCCGTCCACTTCGGGCGTGGACGGCACTGGGTGGCCAACGAAGCGAACCGGAACTGGATCCTCGTCGAGCAGGACCCTTCGGCCATCGGAGTGAACCGCCCGATCGATGTTCCGCTGGTAGGTGACCTGCGGGCGATCGTGCCCCAGCTCGTCGACGCGCTGAAGGACTCCCCGCGCACCCCGTCGCCGGAGCTCGAGGGCTGGATCAAGCAGGACGCCGATCAGTTGGCGGAGCTCGCGGAGACGGCACCGTCCGGAATGTCCCCCGTGCACCCGGCCCGCCTGATCGTCGAGGCGACCAAGGCATTCCCGGAAGACGGCATCATGGTCCGCGACGGCGGTGCCACGACCATCTTCGGCTGGACGTACTCACAGGCGAAGCCGCACGACGTTATGTGGAACCAGAACTTCGGCCATCTCGGCACCGGTCTCCCCTACGCCGTCGGCGCGGGGGTCGCGACCGGAGGCAAACGGCCGATGATGCTCATCACCGGTGATTCGTCGTTCCAGTTCCACATCGCCGAGTTGGAAACGGCTGCGCGCCTCGGCCTCCCCCTGGTCTGTGTCGTCGCGGTCGACTACGCGTGGGGCCTGGAGGTCGGTGTCTACAAACGCACCTACGGTCACGGATCGCTGGAAACCGGTGTGCATTGGAGCAAGGAAACCCGCTTCGACAAGGTCGCCGAAGGTTTCGGGTGCTACGGCGAGTACGTCGAACGCGACGAAGACATCGCCCCCGCGATCAAGCGCGCTTACGCGAGCGGAAAGCCGGGAGTCATCCACGTGGCGGTCGACCCCAAGGCCAATTCGGAGGAGATGCCGAGCTACGACGAGTTCCGTACCTGGTACGCCGAAGGCCAGCAGTGACAGCGCTTTTCCGGATTCCGACAGTGATATCCGGGGCGAAGAACACGAGAGAATCGGGCAGACATGCGTGAGTATCCGAAATTCTATATCGACGGGCAGTGGACCGATCCTGCACAGTCGCAGACCTTCGAGGTCGTCAATCCGGCCACCGAAGAGGTCGCCGGGCGGGTCGCTCTCGGCTCCGCCGCAGACGTCGACCGAGCGGTCGAAGCCGCCCGTCGCGCCTTTCCCGGTTGGTCCGCGACGAGCCGCGACGAGCGACTGGGTGTGCTCCGCAACGTGCTCGACGTCTACCAGCAGCGGATGGGCGATCTCGCGGCGGCGCTGACCGAGGAGATGGGCGCTCCGAAGGCACTTGCGGGTGGCTTCCAGGTGAACCTGGGGCTCGGGCACCTCACCACCGCGATCGACGTGCTCGAGCACTTCACGTTCGAGGAACAGCGTGGCGGCACCCTGATCGTGAAGGAACCGATCGGTGTCTGCGGCCTGATCACGCCGTGGAACTGGCCGATCAATCAGATCGCGGTGAAGGTCTTCCCCGCCTTGGCCACCGGCTGCACCATGGTGCTCAAACCGTCGGAGCAGTCACCCTTCAGCGGGCAGGTCTTCGCGGAGATCCTGCATGCGGCCGGTGTCCCCGCGGGGGTGTTCAACCTCGTCCAGGGTGACGGTGCCGGCGTCGGCCGGGCCATCTCCGGCCATCCCGGTATCGACATGGTGTCCTTCACCGGGTCGACGCGGGCGGGCGTCGATATTGCCACTGCGGCCGCGCCGGGCGTCAAGCGGGTGACGCAGGAACTCGGCGGCAAGGGCCCGAACATCGTGCTCGACGACGCCGACTTCGCCGCGAACGTCGGTGCGGGCGTCGCCACCATGATGGTCAACTCCGGCCAGACCTGCAGCGCCGGGTCGCGCATGCTCGTTCCCAGCGAGCGCATGGCGGAAGCCATCGACGTCGCGGCGCAGACGCTGTCGCAGATCACCGTGGGTGACCCCGGGGGCGATTTCGCGGTCGGCCCAGTGGTATCCGAGGCACAGTTCGACAAGATCCAGACACTCATCCAGACAGGAATCGACGAGGGCGCCACCCTCGTCGGCGGCGGTGTCGGGCGCCCCGACGGACTGACGGTGGGCTACTTCGTGCGGCCCACCGTCTTCGCCGACGTCAAGAACGACATGACGATCGCGCGTGAAGAGATCTTCGGACCCGTGCTCACGATCCTCGGCTACGACAGCACCGATCACGCGATCGAGATCGCCAACGACACCGACTACGGTCTCGCCGCGTTCGTGGCCGGTGCCGACCTCGAGCAGGCCCGCAGCATCGCGCGCCGAATCCGCGCAGGCAGCATCGCCATCAACGGTGCATTCGATTTCGGCGCACCGTTCGGTGGCTACAAGAAGAGCGGGAACGGGCGTGAATGGGGCGAATTCGGCTTCCACGATTATCTCGAGATCAAGGCCGTACTCGGTTACGCACCCGAAGACGGCACCGAATGAGCGAAGATCCCGACCTCGACGTGCTTCTCGCACATCATAAGGTCCGTGCGCGCATAGTCGAACTCGCACGCGGCGAGGACCGCCGGGACGGTGGGGCCGTCCGCGCCGCCTTCTGGCCGGACGCGACCGTGGATTTCGGCATCTTCGCGGGGTCGTTCGACGAGTACTTCGCTTGGGTCGTCCCGGGTTCACCCGCCGTTCTGGTGACACAGCATCTGCTCGGTCAGACCCACATCGAACCGGCAGGTAATGCGTTGCTCGCCGAAACGCATGTCGTCGCCTACCACCGCGTCGACACGGGCACCGAGGAATGCGACACCGTCCTCGGTGGCCGGTACCTCGATCGATTCGAGGCGCGCGACGGGCAGTGGCGGATCGCGGAACGCACGATGCTCTACGACTGGTTCCGCGACGACGGCGTCTCGGTCGACTGGTCGCAGGGCGTCATGGGCACGCCGTTTCGCGACGGCCGGTTCACGGGCAAGGCCGTCGGAGACCACAGCGAAACGTTCTTCGCCGCCGGTGACCTGGCCGCACGGAAGTAACCCGCTTCGGCAGGAAGGAGTTCGAATGGGTGCGTTGTCGGGCAGGATCGCCGTCGTCACCGGCGCCAGCCGCGGTATAGGCAAAGGTATCGCCCTGGCACTGGCGGAACAGGGAGCCACCGTCTACGTCAGCGGTCGTACGAAGACGCCCGGCACGCACCCACTCCCGGGCACCATCGGAGAAACCGCGGCCGAGTGTGATCGCCGTGGAGGCCAGGGCATCGCCGTCCAGGTGGACCACGCCGACGACGAGCAGGTCGCCTACCTCTTCGAGCGCGTCGGCGACGAGCAGGGGCGTCTCGACATCCTGGTCAACAACGCGTTCTCCATACCCGACGATCTGACGGACCCCGATCCCTTCTGGGAGAAGCCGTTGTCGAACTGGGAGATGGTGGATGTGGGGGTGCGATCGAACTTCGTGGCCGCCCGGCACGCCGCCGAACTGATGGTTTCCCGACGGTCCGGGCTCATCGTGGCGGTATCCGGCTATACCGGCGTGGCCTACACCTACGGCGTCGTCTTCGGAACCGCCAAGTCCGCGGTGGACCGCATGGCACGCGACATGGCGGTCGAACTGCAACCCCACAACGTGGCCTCGGTCTCGCTCTGGCAGGGCCTGACCTTCACCGAACGCGCAGAACGCAATCTTGCCGACATCCCCGGATTGACGACGGGTTCGGCCACACGCCCGGAAAACGGGTGCTCACCGGAGTTTCCCGGTCGGGTCATCGCGGCTCTGGCGACCGATCCGGCTCTGATGGCGCGGTCCGGTGGCACCTTCATCACTGCCGAACTCGCGCAGCACTACGGAATCGACGACATCGACGGCAGAACGATTCCGTCTCTGCGAGCGACACGCGGCGAACCGATCTGGTCGCCGATCGACCCGGTCCCCTCCTCCCCCCGAATGCAACGGAGTGCACCATGACCACGCCGGTGACAGGACTTTCCGCAGACAGGATCGCCAGGCTCGAGACGGTCCTCGACCGCCAGGACATTCTCGATACGCTCACGCGGTTCAGCCGGGCGATGGATCGTTTCGACCGCGACCTCTTCCTTTCCGCCTTCCACCCCGACGCGACGATTGCCGCAGGCAGCTTCGTCGGCGGCCCGGTGGACCTGTACGACTGGTCCACCGACATGCACGCCCGTGGACAGAAGGCAACCCACCACAATCTGCTCAACCACACGTGCGACATCGACGGCGACACCGCGCACACCGAGACCTATTACCTGTTCGCCGCCCGAAACATCGATGACAGCAACTGGATTGCCGGCGGTCGCTACATCGACCGACTCGAGCGCCGCGACGGCCAGTGGCGTATCGCCCTTCGTACCAACGTGATCGAGTGGTCGGGAATGGTCCCGTCGATGGAACTCCCGTTCGCCGACGTCCCCGACGTCTACGACAACGGTGCTCCCTCCCGCAGTACGAGCGACCCTTCCTACACCCGCCCCTTGACGAACATCCGGCAGTCGAACACACCTGCCTGATACAAGGATTCGTTTTCGACAGCGGTACCTGTCCGCGTACCCGTGATCACGAGCGAGGAATGATAGATGCCCACACTCACGATAGAAGCGCTGAGCGAGAATGTCGGGGCCGAAATTCTCGGCGTCGACGTCGATCGTCTGCTCCACGACGAGGATCTGCCCGGAGCTTGTCTCGAAGCACTCGAGCAGTACGGCGTGCTGCTGTTCCGGGAGTTGCACGCCGACGACGCCGCGCAAGTCGAGTTCGGTCGCAAACTCGGACCCTTACGGAAATTCCCCCATCTACCTCCGGCCGCGGAGGAAGTCATGGAGATCAGTTTCGACCCTGCCAACGGCAATGCGGAGTACCTCGCCGCCAACGTCTTCTGGCATATCGACGGCCTGACCGACGACGTCGCCTCGAAAGCGTCGATGCTCAGCGCCCGTGTGATCCCGGGCGAGGGTGGTGAAACCGAGTTCGCCAGCACGTACGCGGCCTACGACGCACTCTCCGACGACGAGAAGGAGCGCTTCGCCGATCTCCACGCCATCTACACCTTCGAAGCCATCCAGCGGCGGTCGTATCCGAATCCGACGCAGGCGCAACTGGACGAGTGGGCTTCGCGCACGCCACGGGAGCACCCTCTCGTCTGGGAACACGATTCGGGACGCCGGTCACTGGTCATAGGGGCGTTCGCGTCGCACATCGTCGGGATGGACTTCGACGAGGGCCGAGCCCTGCTCGAGGATCTCGAGCAGCGTGCCACCACCCCGGATCGGGTGTATCGGCACGTCTGGTCGGTCGGTGATCTGGTCGTCTGGGACAACCACGGCCTGCTGCACCGAGCCTGTCCCTTCGACCGGTCGCAGCCGCGTGTGATGCACCGCTCGACCATCGCCGGGCGGGAGCCGATCAAATGAGCGACCGCATTGCGATCGTGACAGGCGGAGGCTCCGGCATCGGCCGGGCGATCGGTCTGCGGCTCGCTTCCGACGGAAACATGGTGGCGATCTTCGATCTCGACAGCGATGCGGCAGCCGCCACGGCCGCCACCATCGAAGAGAGCGGAGGGAAAGCCCTCGGCGTCCAGGTCGACGTCACCGACCGTTCGGCGATCGATGCGGGGGTCGCCGAGGTGCGTTCCCGGCTGGGTCGTCCGACCGTGCTGGTGAACAATGCCGGCCTGTCGCTCGACTCGCCCTTCCTCGACATCACGCCCGAGCTGTGGCAGAAATCGTTGGCCGTCAACCTCACCGGAACATTCGACTGCTGTCAGGCGGTCCTGCCGGACATGCTCGACGAGGGATGGGGGCGGATCGTGAACATCTCCTCGTCGAGCGTGCACAGCGGTTCGGCGGGCTTGGCCGGTTACGTCTCGGCCAAATCGGGGGTCGTCGGACTCACCAAGGTGCTCGCACTGGAATTCGGCAAGCACGGTGTCACGGTGAACACCATCCCGCCCGGCTTCATCGACACCCCGATGCTGCGCCGAACCGTCGAGAAGGGATTCGTCGATCTCGACCAGCAGACCGCGAAGACACCGGTCGGACGAATCGGCCGCCCCGAAGATATTGCCGCGACCTGTGCATTCCTGGTCAGCGACGAGGCCGGTTACATCACCGGGCAGGTCATCGGCGTCAACGGTGGCCGCAACACCTGAGACCGGATTGCCGCCCCCTCCCCACGAGCTGCGAAGGAATTCGATGACCACCCGGCTACCACCCGTTCCCGAGACCGAGCGCACACCGGAAATGACCGAGTTCTTCGAGGGTTTCCGCTCCGGGGTCGCCAGCGGCGGCCCCGAGAAGGAACGCGCATCGGGTTCGAATCTGCTCGGCACGCTCGCCCGGTATCCAACGCTGGCCAGAGCTTTCCTCGGCTTCAACACGCACCTTCTGCGGGGCACCTCGTTGTCGGGACGCCTTCGGGAACTGCTGGTACTGCGTGTCGCCGCGATTCGCCGATCCGACTACGAGTGGGCCCAACACGTGATCCTCGCCCGCAAGTTCGGGATCACCGATGATGAGCTCGCGCGGATCTCCGACGCCCCGCACTCGCCGGAGTGGAGCGCAACCGAACGCGCCGTTCTCTCCTCTGTCGACGAACTGCTCGACGACGGGATGATCGCCGACGCCACCTGGCAGATTCTCGCGGGCGAACTCGACGACTGGCAGCTGATGGACCTGGTGTTCACCGTCGGCGCCTACGCGATGCTCGGCATGGCGCTGCGTTCGTTCGGGGTGGAACCCGAAGAAGAACTGCTCCCCCATCTGCCCGTGCGGTCCGACTCGTCCGCCGGCAATCCGACCTCGAGAAAGTGAGCATCCTATGAAGAAGCCGTACGTCGGTGTTCTGGGGGCAGTTGCTGCCCTCGCGCTCACCGCCTGTAGCTCCGGGTCGGAGAACGACTTGTCGGGTACCCGCGCGACGGGCGCACCGATCGTCATCGGCGCGCAGGCACCGATCAAGGGTGCGACCGCCTATCCGCAGACCGCCTACGGACTCGAGGCCGGCGCCTACTACATCAACGAGGTCCTCGGAGGTATCGCCGGACGTCCCGTGGAGGTCGACGTCTGTGGCGGCGACGGAAGTCCGGAAACCGCGATCAACTGCGCGAACGGATTCGTGTCGAAGAAGGTGCCCCTCGTCATCGACGCGGTCGACCAGTCGATGGGTGCGGCCGTGCCGATCCTGGCTGAGGCGAACATTCCGATCATCGGCACACTCGCGGGCTCGTTCGTCGCCGACAGCGCTGAGTACGGTAAGGCGTTCTACTTCACCGGACCTGTGTCGTTCGCAGCGCTGAGCAGCATGTCGGTCCTCGACACGATGGGCAAGACCAAGGCGTCGCTGGCGGTGAACGAGTCCCCCACCTCTCATGCGTACGTCGACGACCTGATCCTGCCGATCGCGGAGCAGATGGGCATCGATGTCAGCGTCCAGTACCCGCCGGCCTCCGGGGCGAACCTCAATGTCGTCGCCGCGACCCAGCTGGCCGACGATCCCGACATCGCAGGAGTTATCGCCCTCCCCGAGGATGCCTGCACCGGGCTGTTCCAGGCCCTCCGCCGACAGGGTTACGACAATTCGATCCTCGCGGGCTCGTGCTCCCAGTTCATCGACGAGATGGGCGCGGACGCGGCCGGGATCGTCACCCAGCCGAGACTGTGGGTGCCACTGGCGAAAGAGGCTGCACCGGAGGAAGTTCGCCGGCAGCTCGAAGAGTTCGAGCAGGCAATGGACGCGGTCGGTTACGGAGACCAGGCGTCGTCACGGTCGCTGTACACATTCGCAGCTCTGGTGAATATCGCAAAAATATTGTCGGAGAACGGATCCGACGACGTGACGTCGGAATCGGTCATCGATGCCTTCTCCTCGCTCAGGGACTTCCCGACCTTCGCCGGACCGAACGCCACGTGCGACGGACAGCAATGGCCCGGAATCGCGACTACCTGCAATGCGCAGGCCATCTTCTTCGAGGTGCAGGAGGACGGCACTCTGCAGCCTGTCGACGAGGCCGGGTACATGGACCTCGACCCGTCGTTGATGCCCGCGTCCTGACGGGCAGGGACACACCATGAGCACCTACCTGCAATTCGTCGTGCTGGGGTTCGGCCTCGGCGCGGTGTACATCGGCCTGGCGAACGGTTTGCTCCTCGTATACCGATCCACCGGCATCATCAACTTCGCACAGGGCGCAATGGCGATGTGGGGCGCATACGTCTTCGCGCAACTACGCAGGGACGGCACCCTCGTCCTGCCTGTCGGGAGCTTCGCATTCGAGAGCAGGCCGTCCGTCCCGGTCGCGTTGTCGATCGGAATGCTGACTGCGGGCCTGTTGGGTGTGGTCACCCATTACCTCGTCTTCCGCCCCATCCGCCGCGCGCCTGCCCTGGCGCAGGTCGTCGTCTCGGTGGCGTTGATGCTGACGATCCAGGCGCTGGTGGTGCTGCGATTCGGGCCGAACAGTATTCCGATCGAGTCGGTCGTACCGGCAGGGACGCTGCAGTTGCTCGGGACATCGGTATCGTCGGCCGAAATCTTCATGGCCGCAATCATGCTCGTGCTCTCGGCTCTGATCTGGGGGTACTTCCGCTTCACTCGGCTCGGCGCGGCGACTCGTGCCGCAGCGGAGAACGAGCGCGGCGCGACGCTCATGGGATTCTCCGCGGACCGGCTCGCTGCGGTCGCGATGGTGATGGCCACGGTCGTCAGCACCGCGGGAGTCGTACTCGGCGCCGGCCTGACCGGGTTGAGCCCCCTGAACTATTCGTTGCTCGTGGTTCCCGCACTGGCAGTACTGCTCGTCGCCCGCATGACGTCGGTGGCAACGATCGTGGTGGCGGCGCTCGCACTCGGCTCGTTCCAATCGGTGCTCAATCTGCTCACCGGCGAAAGCTGGTGGCCGGTGTGGGCGCAGTCCGGTGTCGATCAGGTGGCGCCGTTCCTCGTCATCATCGTGATCCTGTTCGTCTTCGGCGGACGATTGCCGTCCCGCGGGTCGCTGCAGACGGTGAAGCTTCCCGACGTGCAGATTCCCCGATTCCGTCCGGTCCCCGCCGCGCTTCTGGTTGCCGGCACCGCCGCCGCTCTGGTTCTCACCTCCGGCACCTATCGATTCGGCGTGACCTACTCGATCATCCTGATGCTGCTGGCCTTGTCGTACGTGGTGATCACGGGCTATCTCGGACAGATCTCGCTGGCGCAGGCGGCATTCGCGGGCGCCGCCGGTTTCACACTTTCGAAGGTGACCACCGAGTGGTCGATGCCGTTTCCGCTGTCGTTGCTGTTCTGCGCGCTCGTCGCCGCCCTTCTGGGCATGGTTGTGGCATTGCCGGCCTTCCGTATTCGCGGCGCGCAGCTCGCGATCGTCACCATCGCCGCGGCTCTGGCCATCGAACGTTTCGTGTTCGACAACTACAGTCTCACACCACCTTCGGGTAATCCGATCGCGAGCCCGAGCCTGTTCGGCCTGAACCTCGGAGTACGCGAGGGCAGCGACATCGCACGCCTGGCGTTCTCACTCACGGTGCTCGCCGTGGCCGCGATCGTCGTATGGGCGTTCGTCCGGCTCGCTTCGGGCGATACGGGACGTACCTTCCTGGCGGTGCGCGCCAATGAACGAGCCGCCGCAGCGGCCGGCATCGACGTCCGTCGTACCAAGTTGATCGGGTTCGGGGTGTCGGCGTTCATCGCGGGTGTCGCCGGGTGTCTCATCGGATACAGCGCGGGCCAGCTCTCCGCCGAGTCGTTCACCGTGTTCGTCGGGCTGCAAGTGCTGGCCGTGGCGTATCTGGGCGGGATCACCTCATTCACCGGGGCGGCGATCGCAGGCGTCATCGGGCCTCTCGGAATCGTGTACATCGTGCTGCACAACGCGTTCGACCTCGGCGACTACTATCCGCTGATCTCCGGGCTCGCCCTGATCCTCACGGCCATCGTCAACCCTGTCGGAATAGCCGGTGAGGCAGGTCGTCTCGCAGATTCGATCCGCGCACGACGAGCCGCATCCGTCTCCCGGGGACCAGTGAGCGACGAACCCCCGTCGACCGTGAACGACACGACTCGGAAGGCGGCAGTGACCGATGCCCGATGAAACGCACACGCCGGCCGATGCCTCTGCACCCGCAGGGACGGGCCTCGAAACCCGGCGGCTCACCGTCCGGTACGGAGGCGTCGTCGCGAACGAGGCGATCTCCCTGACGGTGGAGCCCGGCGAGATCGTCGGGCTGATCGGTCCGAATGGAGCGGGTAAGACGACTTTCGTCGACGCCGTTACCGGGTTCACGCCGGCGGAGGGTGACGTGCTGCTCGACGGTGAAAGCCTCACCGGCATGCCCCCGCACCGCCGGCGCCGCGCAGGCTTGTCACGCACCTGGCAGTCGGGCGAACTGTTCCCGAATCTCACCGTGCGACAGAACGTCACGGTCTCGCTGCGGCCCGGCGGTCTCCGGGCCGTCCTCGGCGATCTGTTCGGGCGACACTCGACGGACGTCGACACGATCGTGGACACCACTCTCGAGGCGGTCGGGCTCGCCGGTCTCGGGGCGATGCTCGCACGCGACCTCACCCTCGGCCAACAGAAGCTTGTCGGTGTGGCCCGCGCGCTGGCCGGCACCTGCTCGGTACTCCTGCTCGACGAACCCGCCGCCGGGCTCGACACCCGGGAGAGCACCGCGTTCGCCGACCGCATCCGTGCGGTAGCCGACAGCGGCAGAGGAATCCTGCTCATCGACCACGACATGTCGTTGATCCTGAGCGTGTGCACCCGCCTGTACGTAGTCGAGTTCGGCAAGATCATCTTCTCGGGAACCCCGTCGGAGGCTCGGACGGATCCTGCGGTGGTGGCCGCCTATCTCGGAACCCCCATGGAGCCCATCGATGTCTGAGATCGTGCTCGAGGTCGAGAACCTGTCGTGCGGATACAACGGTATCCCCGTGATCGAAGGCCTCGATCTGTCCGTGGCAGCCGGGGAGGTCGTATCCGTCCTCGGAGCCAACGGAGCAGGGAAAACCACGACGCTGCTCGCGTTCGCAGGACTGCTGCCGCCGATGTCCGGGACCATCCGCGCGCTGGGCGCATCGGTCGATCACCGCGCACCGCATTCCGTCGCCCGCCGGGGAGTCAGACTCGTTCCCGACGATCGTGGACTCTTCCCCTCCATGACCGTGCGCGAACATCTGCGCCTGGCATGCCGGAAACCCGACCACGAACGTGAGAAGGCCGTGCTGGACCGCTTCCCCGCGCTCGCCGGTCTCCGGTCTCGTGCGGTCGGGCTTCTCTCCGGAGGAGAGCAGCAGATGCTGGCGATCGCCGTCGCGCTGTTGGCATCACCCCGTCTTCTCATGGTGGACGAGATGAGCCTGGGGCTGGCGCCGATGGTGGTCGACCGGATCCTGCCCTCGCTCCGAGAACTCGCCCAGGAGGAGGGCATCGCCGTCCTCCTCGTCGAACAGCACGTCGACCTCGCACTCGCGGTGTCCGACCGAGCTCTCGTTCTCGGCCGGGGAAAGGTGCTACTGCAGGGAGATGCCCGCGAACTCGCCGCCGACCGCGATCGTCTCGAAAGTGCCTATTTCGGCACCGTCGGCGCGGAACCCGCAGACGCATAGTCCTCTCGGCGTCGAGCCCCCTCAGTTCTCTGCGGCGAGCTGACCGCAGGCTGCGGCGATCTCCTGACCCCGCGTGTCGCGCACGGTGCACGACACGCCCTGAGCCTGCACGCGGCGCACAAACTCACGCTCGACGTCCTTGGGGCTGGCATCCCATTCACTACCCGGCGTCGGATTGAGCGGGATCAGGTTCACGTGCACGAGGGATCCGAGTGCCTTGTGCAGCTTCTTGCCGAGCATGTCGGCGCGCCACGGCTGGTCGTTGACGTCGCGGATGAGGGCGTACTCGATCGAGACGCGACGACCGGTCTTGTCGGCGTAGTAGCGTGCCGCTTCGAGCACTTCGGCGACCGACCACCGGTTGTTCACCGGAACCAGGGTGTCGCGCAGTTCGTCGTCCGGGGTATGCAGCGACACTGCGAGGGTGACGCTGAGCCCTTCGTCGGCGAGGCGCCGGATGGCCGGCGCCAGTCCGACCGTGGACACCGTCACCGAACGCTGGGACAGACCGAGGCCTTCGGGCGCCGGCGACGTGATGCGCCGGACCGCTGCAACCACCCGCTTGTAGTTGGCGAGCGGCTCCCCCATACCCATGAACACGACGTTCGACAGACGTCCCGGTCCGCCTGCGACCTCCCCGTCCCGCAGATCCGCTGCTGCCGACCGGACCTGGTCGACGATCTCGGCCGTGCTCAGGTTGCGATCGAGTCCTCCCTGACCGGTCGCGCAGAACGGGCAGGCCATGCCACAGCCGGCCTGACTGGAGATACAGAGTGTGGCGCGGTCGGGATACCGCATCAGTACGCTTTCGAGCAGCGTGCCGTCGTGGGCGCGCCACAGCGTCTTGCGTGTCTCTCCTCCGTCGCACGCGATGTGCTTGACCGCGGTGAGCAGTGAGGGGAACAACGCCTCGCCGACCTTCTCACGGACCGAAGCGGGCAGATCGGTCATCTTCGCGGGATCCGCTTCGAGCCGCCCGTAGTACTGCCGGGCGAGCTGGTCTGCACGGAAGGCGGGAAGCCCCAGTTCGCGCACCGCCTCCCGGCGCTGGTCGGCGTCGAGGTCGGCAAGATGACGCGGAGGCAGCCCGCGCTTGGGTGCATCGAAGACGAGGGGCAGAGAAGAAGCCATAATCACCCATTGTCCCATGGTTCGGGACCGAGCGGTCCGGGCGTGGCTGTGATGCTCGCCCCGCCGGCCCGAGGCGGATCGCGGACATCCGGCGGCGGGAATGCGAGGAGCATGGACCACATGACCGGTCCGTCGCACCCGAAGTCGCGCGTTCATGGCTGCTCGTCCCGGGCCACTCTCCCGACCTCTTCGACGCTGCCGCTCACTCCCCCGCCGATGCGGTGGTGCTCGATCTCGAGGACGCGGTGCCCGCTGGAATCAAACCTGCGGCACGCAATGACGTCGTCGAGTGGTTGTGCGGGGGCGGACATGCCTGGGTGCGCATCAACGACGCGACAACTCCGTTCTGGGCCGACGATCTCGCCTCGCTCTCGGTCGTCCCGGGTCTGAGAGGTGTCATGCTCGCAAAGGCCGAGAGCGGCAATCAGGTCGAAGCCACCGCAGACGCGCTTGCTTCCGGCACGCGCATCCTCGTGTTGATCGAATCCGCAACCGGGCTCGAGGCCGTCCCCGAGATCGCCCGAGCCGAAGGAACGTTCCGCCTGGTCTTCGGAAGCGGCGACTTCCGACGCGATACCGGCATGAGCGACGCTCGGATCGCGCTGGCGTACGCCAGGTCCCGGCTGGTGATCACGAGCCGCGCGGCGCGGCTGCCGGGGCCGATCGACGGTCCCACCCTCAGCGACGACCCCGACGTGCTGACACGTGAGGCCGAGCTGACCCGGTCGATGGGTATGACCGGCAAGTTGTGCATGACCGCCGAACGCGCGTCGTATGCGAACACCGCCATGGCTCCGAACAGCGCGGAAATGGACTGGGCGGAAGGCGTGATCGATCGCGTGGGGGCGGACGGCCGGAACGTGCGCGACGGCAGCGACCTGCCCAACCTCGCGAAGGCGAAAAGAATCACCGAACTCGCGAGGATGTTCGGTATCGGCCGATCTCGCTGATCCGGTCCCGGCTCACCCGAGTTCGAGACCGGCGGGCCTGCGGCGTATGTGCAGGCGGTAACGGACGGTCAGCGTGGTGCCGGGTGTCTCGCGGAGCGCTCGCGCCGCTATGCGCGGCCCGAACTCGATCCCGAGCACGCGCTGGAGCGTCGCACGGTCCGGGAACTCCCACAGTGTGTCGATCCGGCGCAGTTCGAAACCCTGGGCCTCGAAGAACGTCTCGACGGACGCCGGATCGTAATGCGGCAGGTCGGCGCGCATCCACGTGCCGTAGGGATGGGCCGTGGCGTCGAGATCGATGACGGCCAGTGTGCCCCCGGGACGCAGCACACGCATCGCCTCGAGGATTCCCGGCCCGCAGCCGGGGCCGAAGAAGTAGGCCGTGCGGGCGTGCACCAGGTCCACGGAGGCGTCGGGGATCGGCATTGCCGCGGCCGAGCCCTCCGCCACGGTTACGCCCGGGAGATGCCGCACGCGGGTGCGCGCCGCCGCGACCAGTGGCGGATGAGGTTCTATCCCGGTCACCGTCCGCGCGTCGGACGCGAACATCGGGAGGTGGAAACCGGAACCGCTTCCGACGTCGACGACGTCGGATGCGGTCCAGTCCGCGCTCTCCCGCAGCGCCGCATACACGGCGCCGCGAGGGTCCTGGGCGCGATTCTCCTCTTCGTACACCTCCGGCCAGTGCCAGATGTTGGGGCTGGCGATGACACCGCGGTCCGCTTCCCGGTTGCCCGCCCGCCACATCGATGTGCGCAACATCCCGTGACTACACGAAGACGGTCAGGATCAACCAGGTGACGAAGGCGGACGGCAGGATCGAGTCGAGCCGATCCATGATGCCGCCGTGCCCGGGCAGCAGCGTGCCCATGTCCTTGATTCCGAGATCCCGTTTGACCTGCGATTCGATCAGGTCGCCCGCCGTAGCCGTGAGTACGAGCACCGAGCCGAGCAGCACACCGACCCACCATGGACCCTCGAGCAGCAAGGTGACCGTGAGAATCCCTGCTGCGACGCACGCCACGAGCGACCCGCCGAATCCTTCCCAGGACTTCTTCGGGCTGATCGCCGGCACCATCGGGTGCTTGCCGAACAGCACACCGGCCGCATAACCGCCGATGTCCGACGCCACACACACGAGCATCAGGCAGAACACGCGCTGCGCGCCCTGATCCTCGAGAACCATGAGGGTCGCGAAGGAGGCGAGCAGCGGCAACCAGGCGGCGACAAAGACCGCAACCGCGGTGTCGCGCAGATAGTTGCGCGGCTGCGCGGCGAGACCGTGGTCGAACAGGCGCCACAACATGGTCGACACGACGGTGCCCGCGAAGGCACCGAGCACACCCGTCGTTCCGTAGGGCCACCCGAGCCAGATGATCGCCTGGCCGCCGGCCAGCAGCGGCACTCTGGGGACGAGCACGTCGGCTTCGCGCAGTCGCTTGGTGACTTCCCAGGTTGCGATACCGATCGCGGCCGCGACGACCGCCAGCCACGCCGTCGGGGCGAACAGCAGGATCCCGATGACGAGCGCACCGAGGCTGCCGCCGACCGCGAAGGCGGCCGGAAGATCGCGTCCCGCGCGCGACGGTGCCTTCACCGGCGCCGACACTGTATCGGCCACCGGTGCCGGGTCTACAGGGGTGGCATCGGAATCGGTTCCGGTGCCGAGTGGAAGCTGCGGGTCGGGGGACCCGTCGGCTCGACCCACTGTCAGACCTCCATCAGTTCGGCTTCCTTGTGCTTGATCAACTCGTCGATCTGACCGACATACTTCGCAGTCGTCTTGTCGAGCTCCTTCTCGGCGCGGTTCACGTCGTCCTCGCCTGCCTCGCCGTCCTTCTGGATGCGGCCGAGTTCTTCCATCGCCTTGCGACGCACGTTACGCACCGCCACCTTGGCGTCCTCGCCCTTGGCCTTGGCCTGCTTGACGAGTTCACGGCGACGCTCCTCGGTCAGCTGCGGGACCGAGATGCGGATGATGTTGCCGTCGTTGGTGGGGTTGACCCCGAGATCGGAATTGCGGATCGCGGTCTCGATCGCGTTCAGCTGCGAGGCCTCGTAGGGCTTGACGATGACCATGCGCGCTTCGGGAACGTTGATGCTGGCGATCTGAGTGATCGGGGTAGGGGAACCGTAGTAGTCGACCACGATCCGGTTGAACATGCCCGGGTTCGCACGACCGGTCCGAATGCCACCCAGATCGTCCCGGGCCACCGTGACGGCCTTTTCCATCTTCTCTTCGGCTTCGAAGAGGGCTTCATCGATCACGGCAGTTCCTCCATGTTCCGTTGTCCGTTCATGACCGTACGAGTGTTCCGATCTTCTCACCGGCGATGGCTCGAGCGATATTGCCCTTGGTCAGCAGATTGAAGACCATGATCGGCATGGCGTTGTCCATGCACAGGCTGAAGGCGGTCGCGTCGGCGACCTTGAGGCCCTTTTCGATCACCTCTCGGTGGGTGATCTCCTCGAACAACACTGCATCCGGGTTGGTGCGCGGGTCGTCGGAGTACACGCCGTCCACGGCCTTCGCCATGAGCACGACTTCGGCCCCGATCTCGAGGGCGCGCTGCGCCGCAGTGGTGTCGGTGGAGAAGTACGGCATACCCATGCCGGCGCCGAAGATGACCACGCGTCCCTTCTCGAGGTGCCGACGTGCACGCAGGGGCAGATAGGGTTCGGCCACCTGCCCCATCGTGATCGCGGTCTGCACACGGGTATCGATCCCCTGCTTCTCCAGGAAATCTTGCAGTGCAAGAGAATTCATCACGGTGCCGAGCATGCCCATGTAGTCCGAACGGGCCCGTTCGAGACCGCGCTGCTGGAGTTCTGCGCCGCGGAAGAAGTTGCCCCCACCGATAACGACTGCGACCTCGGCGCCACCGCGCACGACCTCCGCGATCTGCTCGGCTACCGTCGTCACCACATCCGGGTCGAGTCCGACCTTGCCGCCGCCGAACATCTCGCCGCCGAGCTTGAGCAGTACCCGGCGGAATCCGGGCCGATCGTGGGCGTGGTCGGACATGACTCTCCTCTGGTTGCGCATGAATCGGCCCTTATCATCCTGCCTCATCCGCCCGAAGGAACCGAGACCGGGCGGAATCGACACGCCACACCTGTCACCACGCACCGTACGCGGGTGCCTCCGGGCCGCGAGGCGGCGTGGCCCGACACACCTCGACCCCGCCGATCACGAACCGGCGGGGTCGAGAAGTGGAAGAACTAGCTGGCGCCGACCTCGAAACGCACGAAGCGGACGACGTTCGCACCGGCCTCGTCGAGGATGGCCTTGACGGTCTTCTTCGAGTCCGTCACGGACGCCTGCTCGAGGAGAACGACGTCCTTGAAGTAGCCGTTGACCCGGCCTTCGACGATCTTCGGCAGGGCCTGCTCCGGCTTACCCTCGGCCTTGGCGGTCTCCTCGGCGATACGACGCTCGTTGGCGACGATGTCCTCGGGAACCTCGTCACGAGTGACGTATTTGGCCTTCAGTGCAGCGATCTGCATGGCAGCGGCGCGAGCGGCCTCGGCAGCGGCGTCACCCTCACCGGTGTACTCGACGAGCACGCCGACCGACGGCGGCAGGTCGGATGCACGCTTGTGCAGGTAGACGGCGGTCTGGCCGTCGAACGCAGCGACGCGACGCAGCTCGAGCTTCTCGCCGATCTTCGCGGACAGCTCCTGGACGAGGGCATCGACGGTCTTGCCGTCGACCTCGACCGCCTTGAGCGCATCGACGTCGGCCGGGCGGGCCTGTGCGGCAGCGGCGACGACCTTCTCGGCGAGCGCCTTGAACTCGTCGTTCTTCGCGACGAAGTCGGTCTCGGAGTTCAGCTCGACCAGCACGCCGTCCTTGGCGACGACGAGGCCCTCGGCGGTGGAGCGCTCTGCACGCTTACCCACATCCTTGGCGCCCTTGATGCGCAGCTGCTCGACGGCCTTGTCGAAGTCGCCGTCGTTGTCGGCGAGAGCATTCTTGCAGTCCAGCATTCCGGAGCCGGTGAGCTCACGGAGACGCTTGACGTCGGCGGCGGTGTAGTTCGCCATGGAAGCGAGCCTCCTGTGTCTGTGGTGGAAAAAGTCTCTGGTTGCAGCCCGGTGCACGAACGGACTCGGACTGCGAAGCGACGGCCCCGACCATGATCTCTCGATCGCGCGGTCGGGGCCGGGCAACGAATCAGGCCTCGGGGGCTGCGTCCGCTGCGGGTGCTTCGGCGTCGGCGGCCGGGGTGGCCTGCGCGAGCAGTTCCTGCTCCCACTCGGCGAGCGGCTCGGCACCGGCCTCGGGCTTCGCCTCGGCGTCGCTGCTCTTGCCGGCGCGGGCCTGCAGGCCCTCGGCGACGGCGGAGGCGACGACCTTGGTCAGCAGCGCCGCGGAACGGATCGCGTCGTCGTTACCCGGGATCGGGTAGTCGACGAGGTCCGGATCGCAGTTGGTGTCGAGGATCGCGATGACCGGGATGTTCAGCTTGCGGGCCTCACCGACGGCGATGTGCTCCTTGTTGGTGTCGACGACCCAGATCGCCGACGGAACCTTCGCCATGTCGCGGATGCCGCCGAGGGTGCGCTCCAGCTTGTTCTTCTCACGCGTGAGCATGAGGATTTCCTTCTTGGTGCGTCCCTCGAAGCCGCCGGTCTGCTCCATCGACTCGAGCTCCTTCAGGCGCTGCAGGCGCTTGTGGACCGTCGAGAAGTTGGTCAGCATGCCGCCGAGCCAGCGCTGGTTCACGTAGGGCATGCCCACGCGGGTGGCCTCTTCGGCGATGGACTCCTGAGCCTGCTTCTTGGTGCCGACGAACAGGACCGTTCCACCGTGGGCGACAGTCTCCTTGACGAACTCGTACGCCTTGTCGATGTACGTCAGGGTCTGCTGCAGGTCGATGATGTAGATGCCGTTGCGGTCGGTGAAGATGAACCGCTTCATCTTCGGGTTCCAGCGACGGGTCTGGTGACCGAAGTGGGCGCCGCTGTCCAGCAGCTGCTTCATTGTTACGACAGCCATGGCTGTTGTCTCTCTTTCGTGTCGGTTGCCGCGGGAGATCTTCCGATCCCCGCCCTGGCGTCCACATGCCCGTCGAACCCTTTCGGGACCGGCCGACGGCCATTTCCGGCGCAACCCGGAGAAACGGGTCGGCACCGATGCGCGGACGCGCGAAGTCGATCTGCGTATACAGACCGCCCGACAAGTGTACGCGGCCCGGACACGGATCCCTAACCGGGAGGCATCCGGGCTGTGGAGCGATCGGAGTTGTCCACAGATCGCCGAAACCCTCTGGCGGCAACCCTTGCGGATCACGACGCTGACAAACCATGTCCCCTGCCACGCACCTCCGCTCGATTCCGGTCGTCGCGATCACCGTGCTCATCGTGCTGGCGGCCGTCCCGGGTACCGGGTCCGCCGACGCCGAGCGGTTCGGCTGGCCGCTCGATCCTCGCCCCACCGTGACCCGGCAATTCGCCCCACCCGAGCACGACTGGCTTCCCGGCCACCGCGGTGTCGACCTCGAAGCACGCACCGGACAGACGGTCGCGGCCGCGGGTGACGGCATCGTCGCGTTCGCCGGCACGGTCGCCGGGAAACCCGTCGTGTCGGTCGATCATCCGGGCGGTCTGCGCACCACCTACGAACCCGTTGCGGCGACGGTCGCCGCAGGTCGCCGGGTGACGAAAGGCGACCCGATCGGCACGGTCGTCGGCGGCCACGAGGGGTGTCCGTCCGCGGCCTGCCTGCACTGGGGACTGCGCCGCAGCCGCGACGACTACCTCGACCCACTCCCCCTCGTGCGACGGCCGGTGATCCGGCTGCTACCGGTGTGAGCCGAGGCGCGGTGTCCGCCCGCTACCGTCCGGCGTGGCGACCCGACAACGCCGGAAAGTCGTCGGCGACCATCGCGGCGAGTCCGACGAACGCGGCACGCGTCGCGGGTCGCAGGCGCTCGAGATCGATCTCGGCTCCCTCGGCGAGATGCTCGTCGAAGGGCAGCACCGTCACCGCCCGGCACCGCGCGAGGAAGTGAGCGGTCAAGGCGTCCATATCGATACTCGCCGAACCCGGCCGCGGCGAACTGATCACCACGACCGTGCGCTCGACCAGTTCCGTGTAGCCGTGTGCCTGGAGCCAGTCGAGTGTGGCGGCCGCGCTGCGTGCCGCATCGACCGCGGGAGAGGCGACGAGCACCAGGGTGTTCGCCAGATCCAGCACCCCCCGCATGGCCGAATGCATGATCCCGGTTCCGCAGTCGGTGAGGATGACGTTGTAGTAGACCTGCAGGATGTCGACGACGCGGCGATAATCGTCCTCGCTGAACGCCTCCGACGCGGCGGGATCACGTTCGCTCGCGAGCACCTCGAGCCGGCTCGGCGCCTGCGATGTATGGGCGCGCACATCGGAATATCGGCAGATTCCGGCAGCATTCGCCAGCAGATCCCGCACCGTCGAGGTGGTCTGCAACGGGACCCTTTGGGCGAGGGTTCCGAAGTCGGGATTCGCGTCGACGGCGATGACACAGTCGCCGCGCAACGACGCGAACGTCGATCCGAGCCCGACCGTCGTAGTGGTCTTTCCTACCCCACCCTTCAGTGACAGCACCGCGATCCGGTAGTCACCCGAGATCGGCTGGCGGATGCGGGCGACGAGTTCGTCGTGCCGGTCGCTGTTGCCCCCGTCGAGTCGGCCCCCGGTGAGCCTGCTCATGCTCTCCCGCCATCGACCGGACGCCCGTCGGGACCTACGTACGAGTACACCCGACGCGAGATCGACGTTCGACGGTCGATGATCGAGGCGCTGCGAGGCGGGCAGCATTGTCGGCTCCACACCGTCCGCCGGCCCGGGTTCGGGGTCCGGTGTGGGGAGTTCGGGCCCGGGGCCCGGAGCTACAGGCTCGGGGTCGATGTGGGCCTCCCGCTCGCTCACGCGGAGCGTCGAGTCCTCGGGTTCTGCCGGAGGCGGCATCGGCGCCGGGTCGGGCACGAGTGCCTGCTCCGCGCCGTCGGTCTCCGGCTGCTCGGACGTGGCGGCGGCACGGGGCGGTAGCACCATCCCGAATGGCACGGAGGCCGTCATCTCGAGCGGGGCCGAGGGAGCCTGCGAGGGCGCGCTGTCGCCGGGTGGTGCGGACGAACCGGTGGTCTCGGCTCCGCGAGAAGCGCGGCGGAAACCGCGGCGGGTGGTGTCGGACTCGGATTCCGGTCGTTCCTGCAGCCAAGCGGGCACGGCAGGACTCGGATCGTTGCGTCTCATCTGTTCCCCCGATTCGATGGTGCCGGGGCACGCTATCAAACCTGCAGGGGCCTTCGGCGCACGATCAGGAGCGGGGGTGGGCCTGCTCGTGAGCCGCGCGCAGCCGAGCCACCGAGACGTGGGTGTAGAGCTGGGTGGTGGCCAGACTCGAGTGGCCCAGTACCTCCTGGACCACCCGCAGATCTGCTCCCCCTTCGAGCAGATGCGTCGCGGCGCTGTGGCGCAGACCGTGCGGCGCGAGGTCGGGAGCACCGGGCACCGAGGAGACGGCTTCGTGCACCACCGACCGGACCTGCCGCTGATCGATTCGCCCGCCGCGTTTGCCCAGCAGCAATGCGGCTCCCGAAGACGGGCGTGCGAGGTGAGGGCGACCGTGACGCAGCCACGCGTCGAGCGCGTCGGCGGCAGGTGCTCCGTAGGGGACGATCCTCTCCTTGTCACCCTTGCCGACGACCCGCAGGACCCTCCGGTCGGCGTCGACGTCCCCGAGGTCGACTGCGCACAGCTCACCTACTCGAATGCCGGTCGCGTACAACAGTTCTACGATGGTGCGATCGCGTAGGGCGACGGGATCGAGTTCCCGGGCACCGGATTCTGCGGCCTCCATGATCTGCAGCGCCTGATCGTCGCGCAGCACCGCGGGCAACGTCCGATGCGGACGCGGCGACACGAGTCGCGTTGCGGGGTCGGTGTCGAGCCGGTGGGTGCGAACGAGCCAGGCCGTGAACACCCGTGCCGACGACGTCCGCCGCGCGAGCGTGGTGCGCGCGGCGCCTGCTTCCACCATCCCGGCCAGCCACGATCGCAGCAGGTCGAGATCGAGTTCGGTGATGCGCGCCTCCGGATTCCGCTCCTCAAGGTGGCGCAGCAGCGAACGGATGTCGGTGGAATAGGCGCGGATCGTGTGCTGCGAGCGGTTACCCTCGAGGCGCAGATGGTCGAGGAAGTCGCCGAGGTGCACGGCCAGGGGCGCGGGAAGATCGTCCGGTCCGTCGCTTCGCATGGTCCTACCGTGCGCTGTCGGTGCCGCGAACGCAACGAACCCCGCCGATTAAAGTACTTTTGTGAACAAAATGATTCCGGTGCCGATGCTGTGCGCATTGGCGCTGCTGTCTGCGACAGCACCGCTCGCCACCGACATGTACCTCCCCGGACTTCCCGTGATGGCGGAGAGCCTGGGAAGCACGACGGTCGGGGTCCAGTTGACCCTCACGACATTCATGGCCGGCCTCGGCCTGGGTCAGCTCCTGGTGGGTCCGCTTTCCGACAGCTGGGGACGGCGCCGGCTGATTCTCACCGGCACTGTCGTGCTCGCGTTGAGCAGCGCGATCTGCGCCATGGCACCCACCGTGGAGGTTCTGATCGCGGCGCGGCTGATCCAGGGATTCAGCGGTGGTACCGGAATCGTCCTGGCCCGTGCGGTCATCGCCGACAGGGCGAAGGGCAACCAGGCAGCGAAGCTGTTCAGCCTCATGATGATCATCGGAGGCATTGCCCCCGTCGTCGCTCCGCTGCTCGGTGGGGCCCTGCTCGGCCCGATCGGATGGCGCGGGATCTTCTGGGTGCTCACAGCCCTGGCGATCGCGATGGCGCTCGGCGCACTACTGTTCGTTCCCGAGACCCTGCCGCCCGAGAGGCGGCACGGCGGCGGGCTGAAGATCATGGCCGGAAACTTCGGCTACGTCCTGTCCAAGCGCCGTTTCGTCGGCTACGCAGCGGCGATGGCGCTGGGCTTCGGCGCGATGTTCTCGTATATCTCGGCGTCGCCGTTCATCACGCAGGACATCCTCGGTCTGAGCCCCGGCCAGTTCTCCCTCGTGTTCGCCGTCAACTCGGTCGGACTCGTTCTGAGCAACGTCGTCAACACCCGCCTCATCGGGCGGTTCGAGGTACGGACGCTGTTGCTCTTCGGCGTGACCACCATGTTCACCGCAGGCGTCCTGCTCCTGTCGGCGATGATCTTCATCGGATACGTCGCGGCTCTGATCCTGCCGCTGCTGTTCGTCGCCGTCAGCATGGTCGGCATGACCCTGGGCAACGCCACCGCCCTCGCCCAGTCGCAGGTCCCGAAGGCCGCGGGGACCGGTTCCGCCGTGATCGGCGCATCCCAGTTCGGTCTCGCCGCCGCCGTCTCCCCCCTCGTGGGCCTCGGCGGCGAAGGCACCGGCATACCGATGGCGGTCGCGATCGTGGTCTGCTCGGGCCTCGCACTCACCTCGGTCACATTGCTGGCGCGCGAGTCCACGAGCTGACGAGCGTCTACGGCGGTCAGCTGCCCTCCACCGCGGCCAGTTCGCTCTTCCACACCCGGAATCCCTCCTCGGTGCGTCCGCGACGCCAGTAGCCCGAGATCGACGCCCGCGCCGAGGGCACGGCCCGTTCCTTCCGCAGATACGGCCGAATGTGTTTCATGACCGCCTCGGCCTCCCCGTGCACGAAGACCTGCACATCGCCGTCGGGCCAGGGCATCGCCTTCACCGCTGCGACGAGCGGTGCACCGGCGTCGATCAGATCGGCATCGGCGTCACCGGCCGCAACGCCGCGATGGAGCCAGACGATGTCCACGCCTTCCGGAGCGGCGAGCTTCATCTCGTCGGCGGGACCGGCGACCTCCAGGAAGACCGCCCCACGCGCATCACCGGGAAGGTCTTCGAGCGCCGCCGCGATCGCCGGGATCGCCGTCTCGTCGCCGGCGAGCAGGTGGAAGTCGGCGGAGGGATCCGGGCGGTATCCGCCGCCCGGGCCTCGCACCACGACCTGCGCACCCTGCTGCACGGATCGCGCCCACGGTCCCGCGACACCTTCGTCCCCGTGAACGACGAAGTCGATCCAGATCTCCCGGGCAGCCCGGTCGACACGCCGCACCGTGTACGTGCGGATCACGGTCTCGTCGCCCACCGGCAGTTCGATCTTCACGTAGCTGTCGGTCTCGGGGCGGGCCGGAAACGCATCGAATCCGTCGCCACCGAGCACGACTCGAACGAAGTGCTCGCCGATCGGCTCGGTTCGCAGGACCGTGAGTGTCGTCGACGTGGGAGCTTTCCGGACCACTGGACCTCCTATTAGGGTTACCTATCCTCGGTCACCGTACTCCCTGCCGGGGTACGGCGGGGAAGTGTGGGCAGCGAAGGCTCTAGGCTCGAAAGCATGAGCACCACCGCAGCCGAGATCGCCACCTGGATGACCGACATCATCACCACCGAGCGCAGAGTCACCCAGACCGATATGGTCGACGCGATCGAAGCGAAGTTCGGGTCCGACTGGATCTACGTGAACGACAACGGCCACCCGTCGATCGACCGGGCGATACTGAAGGAGTTCCGCAAAGCTCATCGTGGTGGTGTGAAGTGGGACCGTGAGGCCCGCAGTTGGTACATCGAGGCATCCACACCCGAGGAAGCCACAGACTGATCGTGTGCCGCCGGGCACGCCCCGCCGTCGGTGAGGCGGACCCGAGGAGCTGACATCGTGGTTCGGAGACGACGTGACGGAACCCGAAGACTCCACGGAGGAACGGCCCGCTCCTCCGTACGCGTTGCCGATCATCTGCCTGCTCGCCGCGGCCGCCGGAGTCGTCACCGGGTTTGTGGGCGGCGTGTTCCGCTGGTGTCTCGAATGGGCCGACGGCCGGCGGCTGCACCTGACGGAGTGGACCCACGACCTGCCCGGCCCGGGCTGGTTGATACCGGCCGGGATCACCGCCCTCTGTGCCGCCCTGGCAGCGATGATCGTCCGGCACGTGCCCTTGGCGTCGGGAAGCGGCATCCAGCACGTCGAGGCCGTCGCCCGTAGACAGGCCGATCCTCCCCCGTTCGCGATCCTCCCCGCCAAGTTCGTCGGCGGACTTCTCGCCATCGGCTCCGGACTCGTACTGGGCCGGGAGGGGCCGATCGTACACATGGGTGCCGCGGTCGGTGCCGAGGCCGGTCGCCGCGCGCGCATGAGCATCGAGGACGTCCGTCTGCTCCAGTCCTCGGTCGCCGGCGCAGGACTGGCCGTGGCGTTCGGAGCGCCCGTCGCCGGCGCTCTGTTCGCCCTGGAAGAAGTGACGCACACGCTCCGCCTTCGCATGGTCGTTCCCACCATGTTCGCGGTAGCAACCGGAGTGGGATGCTCACGCCTGGTCATCGGCGACCTTCCCGACTTCGCCACCGACCAGGTCCGATCCCAGCCCCTGGCCTTGCTACCCCTCTTCGTGGTGTTCGGGCTGTTCACGGGCCTCTTCGGCGCTGCCTACAACCGGATGATCATGTCCTCCTTGCGGGTGGTCGATTCGATCCGTTCACTCCCACCGGTCGTGAAGGCCGCCGTGATCGGCGGAGCCGTGGGAATGGCGGGAAGTGCCGCTCCGTGGGCCGCCGGCGGCGGGGACGCCCTGGTTCAGCACATCGTCGCGGGGAGCACGCTCGCTCTTCCCGTGGTAGCGCTGTACGTTCTGGTGCGTTTCGTCGCAGGACCTGTGTCCTACACGGCGGGGACCCCGGGTGGCCTCTTCGCCCCGATGCTCGCCCTCGGCGCGTTGTGGGGTGTGCTGTTCGCCGGGCTCTGCGCGGCGCTGATACCCGGCGTCGATTCCTCCATCACCGTTCCGATGGCTCTCGTGGGGATGGCGACGCTGTTCGGTGCGTCGGTTCGGGCACCCCTCACGGGCGTCGTGCTCATCATGGAGATGACCGCAGTAACCAGTGTTGCCGTTCCGATGCTGGTCGCCACAGCCTGTGCGGTCGTCGTCACCGAGGCTGTGGGCAGTGTTCCCATCTACGACAGCCTTCGGACCCGCATGCTCGAATCCTTCGAGTCCGGGCCCCGCGCCGAGGGACGGTGATAGCCACCGCTCATGTACGTCGCCAGCCCCCATCCGTAGATTCCACGAACCCCTCGAGTTCGAGCATGGGCAACGCCGCCCGCACCCGATCTGCAGGCAGGCCGGCAGATTCGGCCAAGTCGGTGGGACTGCAATTACCCGTGCCAGGAAACGCCTCGTAGACCATGGCCATGTCGCCGGACAGACCGTCGAGCGCCCGCGTGAAGTGCGCGTCCCGATCATCGTCCCGTTCCAGGAGCTTGCCGCATTCGTCGACGACGTCGCGAGCCGTACCGATCAGACGGGCTTCCCCCTCCCTGATCATGCGGTGGCATCCTTGCGAAGCCGCCGATGTCACCGGTCCGGGCACCGCCATGACCGGTCGTCCGAGTCTCCTCGCCCACGCCGCAGTGTTCCGCGCGCCGCTGCGCCAACCCGCCTCGACGACGACCGTGCCACCCGACAACGCTGCGATCAGGCGGTTCCGGGCGAGAAACCGGTACCGCGCCGGAGTGGTGCCCGGCGGATACTCACTGACCACCAGACCCGATTCGGAGATGCGCCGCAACATCGTCGTGTGCGCCGCCGGGTACGCCCGGTCGACACCGCAGGCGAGGATCGCGACCGTCGCGCCGCCGACACCGAGAGCCGCCCGGTGGGCAGCCGCATCGACACCGAAAGCCGCACCCGAGACGACGGTCCAGCCGTCGGCCGCGAGGTCACCGGATATTTCGGCGGTCACGTGCTCGCCGTAGCCGCTCGCGGCACGGGTACCGACGATGCCGACGGCACGTTCGGCCAACTCGTCGAGTCGGCGGCTCCCCCACACCCACAGCGCGAGCGGCGGCCCCTCCGCGTCGGTCGCAGTATCGAGCGTGCCGAAGCCGAGCATCTGCCATGCAGGCCATTCGTCATCGTCGGGTGTCACCAACCGCCCTCCGACGCGGCCCAGGCGTTCGAGATCGTCTGCCGCGGTGTCGAGATGAGCCCGGACCGCGTAACGCGAGGCGAACTCGTCGCGAGGCGAACCCGAGCGGATCGCGGCGGCGACCTCGAGCACGCCGCAGGCATCGATCGCCGCCGACAGCGACCGTGACGCACCCTGTGCGACCGTGGACAGATAGGCCCACGCCAGGCGGCGTTCGTCCGGCTTCTCGTTCACGCGACGCCCCGATCCCGGAAGTCGAGGGCGGCGGCGACATGAGTCGCCGAGGGCGAGCCGAGACCTTCGAGGTCGCTCAGCGTCCACGCGACCCGCAGTGCTACGGATTAGCAGAGGTCAGGGACGATACGGAGCGTCCGAGGTCAGCACCTTGACGTCGTGATGCCCGTATCGAGCCAACGCTTGCTGCGCCATCAAGACTCGTAGATCGGTTTCCTCACCCGGTCCCACTCGAACACTCGTGATCGCGCCCTCAGGGACCTTGAGACGTAGATAGGGAAGAACTCCCCCAACTCCACCGGCACGAAAGTCCGGTACCAACTCAGCGACATTCTCGTACTCCTCGGAGAGGATCAATCGCCACTCCCGCTCTTCCTCGAACGCCTTGTGCTTGACGGTTGCGAGCTCAGGGAACTTCGGCCCGAAACTCCCTAGGTACGGTTTTTCATCCGAGACCGGGTTACCGGATTTCCGCGCTTCTTCGTTTTGTTCGAGAATCTGAGCAACAGTCAACATCCGTTTTCCGATCTGGCGATAAAGACGGGCGACCTGCTCTTTTCCTCCTTTTTCTCCGTACAAGACTCTCTGCGGCTCGCCGATCAGTGGACCGGACTCACCCACCCGCACCTGCGACAGCGCTTCATACCGGAAACCGATTGCATAACCCCTTCCCCCGGCATAGCCACGCCACTGACCGAGCGAGTCCGGTTCGGTGGTGAAGCACGCTGCATAGGTGTTCGGACCACCTTGGTGCCGCGACCTCGCTACCTTGGCAAACGACGAGGCCAGCTTGTACATCAACCTTGCTCCGTGTGGGTAGGGGCCGTTCCCTCCCTTCGGATCGAAATTTTCCCTCATCCATTGAGGGAGCCCACTCACGCTCGGAGCTGTGGAGAGTTCCGGTGTCTTCCAAGAAACAAATTCGTCTCCGAACTTTTTACATTCCTCGGCAACTAGACCGGCCGCGTATTCGATTTCCTGCGCGTCGTTCATGCACCTGACTTCGGAGGCCCATATTTCCTCCTTGTCAAGAACTCCAAGGAACCCAACTGCGTCGGTGTAGTGGTACAAGATGTCGGGCTTTTCCTGAGGCTCTTTCTCTTCCTCTTCGAGATCGGCCAGAATCTCCTCTGGACTCCTCCCCTCATATGCGTCAAGCCCTTTTGTCCACTCAGGCGTCGTCACGTGTGTTGGCCTTCCGAGAGATCAATCGGTCGGCGACAGTCTCTCTTAGGACACGCTCCACCACTTCGAAGCCCCTCCTCAGCCCCGCCCGTGACCTCCGACACGGACAGACCGGGCTCACACCTTTGCTGCGGATGTCTCGGTAGGCATGCATGATGTCGCAGTGATTGCGACTCTTGCCCAGGCAGCGAACGACACCGTGCCTGCAACCGGCGGCACCCAGTGGTGGCCGGGCACGCTCGTCCCTATCGGCGTCGTGATGGCCGCCGTCATCGCGGGCTACTTCGGGGGACGAAACGCCCGCAAGACCCCACACGAAAAACTCGCGGCCCTTGCGGACATTTACGACAAGTTGGCGAATCACCCCTCGGACTTTCCCGAGAGGTTCGAGATGCTACGGGTAGCGATCGCGCATGAGGTTGACAACATCGAGAAACTTCGCCGTGCGGCGCAACAAGGCCGGGTCGCGTACCTGAAGGAGCGGTTCCGGCTGGCAACTTCAGCCGGTGGTGGCTTTGCATCGCTAGCACTGTTCATCGGGTTCGCCCTTTTTGTCGCTATCTGGACGAGTGTCCTTGAGCCGCCCGTGCTTGAGTGGCTCATAGGTCTTCGATCGGACAGGTAGAACTGGGACGAGCCTCGCAGAGCGTCGGACAACGTCGAGCGTGGTTAGTCCCACACGGACCACCGGCAGGCTTTTAGCACCGAGAGGTCGCGACGATTCTGGAAATCCGAGTCGATCGCTTAAACACCCTGTGCCCTGACCTCAGGTGTTAGCGGCAAGGGTTCTTTCGGATGAAGGTGATGGCAGCACGATGTCCGACTCGTCACTGCCCAGCCGGCGAGCGATCAGTGGTCACGGTCTTGCGGCGTCCACGACCGGTAGGCGTACCTGCCGGAGCTCCGGTACCGACTTCCGGCGTCCTCGCAGAGGCTGTCTGCGTGGCCGCATATCGTGTTGGCGTGGATGACACCCTGATGAGCCGGACCGAAACGCGCCGCAAAGCAGCCCTCGCAACGTTGGACTCGACAACCCAAGCGAAGCTCGGTCAGTTTTTCACTCCGGAGCGCGCAGCAGAATTGATCGCTACTTTCCCGCGCCTTCCCAAGTCCGGCCGACTACGGGTTCTCGATCCCGGTGCTGGCGCGGGGTCACTGGCAGCAGCACTCGTCAGCCGCGTACTTGAGGAGTCTCCACACCTCACTCTCGAGATCGTCGCTGTCGAGCTCGATCCCGGGGTGCATCCGTACTTGGCCGAGACCTTGGCGGACTGCGAGCGCTACGGACAGGCTCAGGGCACCTCAGTCTCGACTGTCCTCGTCAAGGGGGATTACATCGACTTGAGCGACGGCGGTGTTGACTCCGACGCCGCGTTAACCGAGCCGTTCGACATCGTGGTGATGAATCCCCCTTATGCGAAACTCGCGGCGAGTTCCCCCCAGCGCAAAGCGCTGATCAGTCAGGGCGTCGACTGCCCCAATCTCTATGCCGCGTTTCTCGCGCTCGGCACGGCAGCTCTCGGGGCAGGTGGCCAACTGGTAGCGATCACTCCCCGCTCGTTCGCGAACGGACCCTACTTCGCACAGTTCCGGAAGTACTTGCTGCGAAACGTCGCTGTAGACCGCCTTCACACCTTCGAATCACGGTCGACCGTCTTCGCCGACACGGGAGTCCTTCAGGAAAACATCATCCTTTCGGCCACCCGAGAAGGTGTCCGGGATAAGGTCCGCCTGACTGCCAGCAACGGACACACGGATGAAGGCACCGAACACGTCGTGGATTACACCGACTTGGTTCACCCTAACGACCCCCATCAGTTCTTGAGAATCGCGTCGGGTGACGAAGCCACTGAGGTCGCCGAGCAGATGGCCTCCCAACCTGATACGACGGCGACGCTAGGAATTCAGGTCTCGACCGGGAAGGTGGTGGACTTCCGCTCGCGTGAGAATCTGCGCGAGGCAGTGGAGGAGAACTGCGTGCCCCTCATCTACCCCGGCAACGTCCGAGGCGGAGTGATCGAGTGGCCACGTGAGATTCGCAAACCGCAAGGCTTCGCCCTGACCGGTCCGGCGTCTGAGAAACTCCTACTTCCTTCAGGGTGCTACGTGGTCGTTAAGCGGTTCTCGGCGAAGGAAGAGCGCCGTCGCATCGTCGCCGGCATCTGGGACCCCGCCACCAACGGCGAGACACCCGTTGCGTTCGAGAACCACTTGAACATCGTCCATAAGGGCGGACAGGGACTGGATCGCCCCCTAGCTATCGGACTGAGCCTATGGCTCAACAGCACCCTCGTCGACAAGTTCTTCCGCATGTTCTCCGGACACACACAGGTCAACGCCACTGACCTCCGCTCGCTCCGATTCCCCGACCTCGACACCCTTCGAGCGCTCGGCACCAACGTTCCCGCTAGCCTTCCTGATCAAGAAGAGGTCGACGCGCTCGTAGAGAAGCACGTCCGCGGATCAGAGGCGGTTGCATGAGTACCCAGATTGACGAACGTGTCGAGAAGACCCGTCAGCTCCTCGACGATCTGGGTTTCGACGACGAGCGCAGCAACGAGCGTTCGGCACTCGTCTTACTCGCTCTGCTTCATATGACCCCCACGACCCCGTGGAGCGAAGCCACCAGCCCGATGTTAGGGACGCGAGCGATCATGGACTGGATCGCTGAGCACTACGAGAAGGAATACAAGCCCAACACCCGCGAGACCGTCCGACGGTTCACGCTTCATCAGTTCGTAGACGCCAGCCTCGTCGAACTCAACCCCGATAAGCCGGATCGTCCGGTGAACTCACCCAAAACCGTGTATCAGGTGCATCCTCGGGCTCTCGAAGTCATACGAGCCTGGGGGACGTCCGCGGCACCCGGCCTTCTCAAGGCCTACATGGCTGACGTTCCGAGTCTCAGGCAGCAGTACGCAGCGGCACGAGAGATGAATCGCATCCCCGTTACCCTGCCGGACGGCAAACCGCTCACTCTCAGTCCCGGTGGGCAAAACGTCCTTATCAAGGAGATGGTCGAGGACTTCTGTTCGTACTACACCCCTGGTGGACAGGTCCTGTACGTCGGAGACGCCGACGAGAAATGGGCGGTCTTCGAGGAAAGCCAGCTCGCCGGCCTCGGGGTCACTGTCGACCACCACGGCAAGATGCCTGACCTCGTGGTCTATCTTCCGGGCAAGAACTGGCTCGTCCTGCTCGAAGCAGCATCGACGCATGGCCCTGTCGACGCTAAACGGCACGGAGAGCTGAAGAAGCTGTTCGCCGGATCAACAGCGGGATTGGTCTATGTCTCGTGCTTCCCGTCGAGAGCAGAGATGCGGAAATACCTCGCCGAGATCGCATGGGAGACCGAAGTGTGGTGTGCCGACAACCCCACCCATCTGATCCATTTCAACGGTGAGCGATTCCTCGGACCGTACGACGAATAGAGGGCGCTACGCGGAGTTACAGGCAGTGATCGGCTAGCAGCACCAAGCCGCCGAATAGGAGATACCCCAACACTCACTCGGGGCATCTCCCACAACCGTCCTCACATGGGCAAAGACTGCATCGCATCCATCACTAACTGAGGAAGCGCTTCACCACCGGCAGTCGCAGTAGCCATCGCCGCCGCGCTGAAGGCTTTTCCAAGCATCTCCCGCACGCGCACCCAATTCGATCTGCCGGCCTCCAGGCGCAGCGTCTCTACTATCTCGGTCGCTTCACGGGCCTGCTCATCATCAACACCTCGATCGGCGACCGCCTTCGCCAGCATGTCGGCGACCGCGTTCACCTTTTCGATCGTTACTCTGGCATCGAACGACTGCGTGACATGCGTCGACCCGGCAGCGACGTTCCCCGTCACGTTGCCGTGGAAGGTGATGTTGTTTGTTGTGTTCGCAGGTACGCGAGCTTCGAACTGGTCCCGCACCGAAACACCTCTGTCTGCATACAGTTCGCCATCTGCGGTGATCATCGGACGCGCTACGCCACCGCCCATGACGGCGGTGCCCTTAATGAAGCCTCGGTCCCGGAGATGAGTTGTCGCCTTCGCGACCTCTTCTCGCGTGATCGGTCTCCCCTCCCATCCGACTGCTTCCATGACGTCGTCCACGTGGGGCACCGGAGCGTGCGCCCCCTCCGCTGTACGTAAGTACAGCCACTTCAGGACCGCGTCACGGACGTTCCACTGCCGTTCGACTGCTTCGCTCACATTTCCCCTTAACTCGCGGTCCCTCCCGACGAGGTGGAAGTGTAAGGAGTGGCACCGACACAATCGGTACATTTCGCCACGAGCACTAATCACTACTTCAGGAGCGAGCTTGGGAGTCCGGCCGACCGCAGAAGTCTCATACATGGCACTGCGCCGAAGAGCGAAGGCGATTCAGCACTTCGTCGAGCAAAAGCGAGTATGGGTACCAGCCGCGGCCCTCGGCATCGTTCTCGGTTCGTTCGCGTCCGGTCTTCTCGCAGCAGCAGCGGCACGCGGAAGTCTAGGTAGTAGCGCGTTCTGGCGCATCGTCGCCCAGCCGCTTGCCACTCTCGGAACGGGCCTCCTCGCGGTCGTCGCGGCCACCTTCGCGCTCGCAGGGGTTCTTCTCACTCAACGCACGCACGTGAACACCACGAAAGCTCAGCTGCGGCAACAACGCGCCGCGATGATTCGCCAAGAAAGGCAACACAGGGCGCAGCTCGATCAGCAGCTCAAGGCGATGGCAGCTCAGCAATCCCAGCATGAGGCGCAACTTTCTGCTCAAGCCGAGGTCGAGCGCAAGAAGCACCGGCGGGAAGCTACCTTCGAGGCGCTGCGTTCAACTGTGTCGTCAGTGATCTCAGTTCGAGACGCATGCATCGCGATCGATAGGGCGATCGACGAGGACTTGACAGTTCCGGCGTCTCTGAGAGAGGCGTCGAAGAATCTGGTGCGCGACCCGGCCGCACCTCCGGAGCTCGGGTTACACGAGAAGGAAGCTGCGCGTGCGTGCGAGTCTGCGCGAGCGCGTCTGACCGCGGACTCCGCTCTCCTACTCCTCCTCGACATGGAGGACTCGTATAAAGCGGTGATGAAGTTCAACAACGCAGTCGGTGCACGACTGAATCAGTCGCCTAGTGCGAAAACAACCGAGACTGAACTCCACATGATCGCTGCTACCTTCACGACCGCCATCGGATCACTGCGCGGAAAATACGACCAAATCTAGGGGTTCGACGCATGCGTTTGCGACAAGTCGGTGGTCGCTTCCTCGCGTCGTTGAACTCCTAGGCCAAGTTCGACGCGCAACTCGGTGGCGTTGTCGCTCTCTACTACAGCCTTGATCGTCGCCGGGTACCAGGTTGCCTTACCCCGAGAGGTCGGGATGCCGTCGGCCATTAGTCCGTCGGCGATCGCCTGAAAGGTACGGCCTTCGGTTCGCTCGGTGACTATTCGACGAGTGACCTCAAGCGCTAGCGACGGCTCCGCACCTAGCCGCTCTCCCCGGGCGCGTTTCGCCGCGAGCGCATCCTTCGTCCTGGATGAGATCAGACGCCGTTCGTACTGGCTACCCGAGATGATGATGTTCGCCGCCATCTCGCCCGCTGGGGTGCTCGTGTCGAGATCGAGGTCGGCGAAGTGCAAGGCCCATTGTTCGGTGCGAGCCTGGTCCATGAGGCTGGCACCGTCGACGACGGACCGACTGAGACGATCCATCTTTGCTACCAGCAGGCCGGCGACCTGCCCCGACCGCACCGCCTTAAGAGCCGCTAGCGCCCCGGGACGACCCTTGAGGGACTTGGCGCTGATCCCCTCGTCGACGTACTCGCCAACAACCTTTAGTCCCTTCCGTGCGGCGTAATCGGCAATCGTGGCCCGTTGAGCTTCGAGTCCGAGGCCTGAGGCAGCTTGTTCGCTCGTCGACACTCGCAAGTACGCGACGACAGTTCCTTCGGGAGCTATAACCCGGCCGCGTCGTCGACGAGCGGGAGTACCTCGACGAGATGTGCTCACGCCCCCAATTTAACATTGACGGTCGTCAATGTTAAGAAGGAGTCGAAGATTCGGGAGTCGCAACAGCGCATAAGGCATCGACTGCACCTTCTACTCGCGCAATAAATGTCGGGCTCGCGACCAGCCCTCCGCTTTCAATTTCGTCGAGTAGCCGAGAAAGGCTGCGAGCGGCATAAGAGGCAGCCTCGAGGCGCTGCTCAGCATGAGGACGTGTCACAGATTCAACTCTGCCTTCCTCCCCCCGACACTTCCACGGAAGTGAGTGCCTGTTGGGGGAGCAACTCCTTGATCCCCGGCGTCGAAGTTAGAACTCGTGTGCCTCTCGTTCCGAGGACATAAAGTCACCCCGTGGGCTACTTGCTGACATGGAATGGCGACCAGGAGAACTTCTCCGACGAAGAACTACAGATGTTGATTCGCGAGACTGCGGGCAGTCGCACCTGCGAATTCGGGTGGAGTGCCGGACGCCGGGTTAATCCTCTTCCCGCCGGTGCTCGGGTGTTCCTGCTGAGGCAAGATACTGAACACGGCATCTTCGGAAGCGGTCATCTCGACGATGGCCTGATCTACCACGACAACCCCTACTGGCCCTCCTCCATCAATGTCACGTTCGACAAGGTCGTTTCGATCGCCGATCGTTTACCTCGCGAAGAGCTCATGAAGGCGAATCCCGAGGGTGGCTGGAAGCAAGCACAGCAATCGTGTTGGCCCCTATCCGCCACCGACGAAGCGTTGTTGGAGAAACTGTGGTCGGCTCACCTACGAAAGTTGGGGGTCGCGACTCTGCGGAAGCGGCCCGGGAAACACCGCCGATAGGACGTATTGATCGCTGTCTACACCGTGTACCGGAAGGCCGGGCCGTCCCGACCCTCGTCGACTGGTGGCAGTAACTAAAGTCGGGGATGATCGCGGAATGGGTTTACACCTGCAGCTCGGTGAGAAGATCACGTCGAAAGGATCGACACTGAGGGTCACAGACCTCGACGTGGTGACACTTACGGTCCTACGCCCCCTGCTTATCGGCATCGCCTTATCCGGCGGCACCATCCACTACTCGGACGTAATCAAGGCTTTGGAGTTGCCGTACGCCACCAACGGGCTGGGACGCGTACTCGACCTGTTGTCCGAAGACTGCTTCCGCCGCGGCGAGCCTTCCCTTGCCGCGCTCGTCGTGTCTCAGTCGACCGGCGAGGTGGGGTCGGCTTTCGGGGGCAATCCGAGTTCCGAACGTACGAACGTATACAAGCACTGGCGAGATGTCGTCAGTACCTGAACCGGCAGACGGGGCCGCTTCGCTCAACCCCCCGTGTGCCGGTGGCTACGACGTCATGACCCCCGCAATCAGTGCTTCCCATCCACCCTCTTGAACTCCTGTCCGCCGAGCATGAACAGAGCCTTGTCCACGTCACGCGGGCACCATCCCGTCCCCTTAGTGCTGTTCACCCGCTCCGCCAGTTCGCACACGATCGTCATGAACCGGCTGTACCGGGCGTCCACGTCGACGTATCCCAACTCGCCGAGTGCCGCCACCGCCCGCCGGTCGTACACGGCCATACGATCGGAAGCTCCGGCGGTCAGAATCGCAGAGGCGACAGCCGGCCCGTGCTGACACCCCGGCAACTTCAGCAGCTCCCGCCGCGCCTCTTTCGCCGCGACGGGAGGCGCTGCACTGTAGTCCCGAGCACGGTCGAGAGCTGCACCGGTGATCGTGCGAACTTCCCGATCCGGCAAAGTGTTCAGCTCGCGGGTCCATCGGGTGTTCAGGTTGAGCCGCTTCCACAGCATCAGCGCACCGATGTCGGCCTTGCCGATCGAGCCGGTGCGCTCCGCCCGATCCTGTACCTCGACGAGTACCTCGTCGTAGTACGACCCGCTCCCGACGCTGGGATACCGCGAGTGTGCCTCGACGAGGACAGCGACGATGTCGAGGGGATCAATGTTCGCGCTCATACCGAGACGGTAGACGCCTCCCCCGCGACTGCCCCCGCAGCCCGGCTACACAGATGCCTGTCCCAGCACCGCACCACCGGGCATAGAGTGTCGCCGTGGCGAAACCCAGCATCCGCACTTCGAGTAGGGACTTCGGCAGGAAAGGACAACGCAATATGCCCCCTCCTGACAGAGCGAGGTGGGACTTGTCTGTCAGGAGGGGGGCATATGGGTACTTCGTATAGGTGAAGGTATCCGCCCCCAAACGACGTGCTGCTCTTCGTCGAAAGGGGAGAGTTGTCAACCCTTGGAAGTGTGGGTGCTGCTGCTCTCGGATTCAGCGTGGACAGTCTCCTCGGTAAGTGGATGTGAGTACCCCTGCGGGGCCTGCTTCCGGTGTCGACAACCCCACATGCACGCTGCGGGTATTAGTCGCTTGCGTCGGTTGCCGGGTGTCTGTACTGCTTTCACCTGCCCCACCGGCTCGACATCGCCTGGTGAGAGTCGCTCTGCGCGCCCTGAGCGGGTGGGTCCGCCTTGGACCCGCTCGCAGTGAAAGCTCTTGATTGCCCTTTGGTCTCGCTACACCCGGGGGCCAGCCGGTGGCTCAAGAGGTGTTTGCATCCGAGATCGCGTCACGGAACCTCCAACCACACAGCGTGGTTGCAGCCGTTTCCGGTAGGCTGTCACCTGTAAATTGTTGTGTCACCGTTGACGTTACCGGACGGATTAGGCGTCCGCTGGTCTGACCGGAAACCGATACGAAGTCAGGTCCTCCTCCACCGCGGAAGGAGGACTTGATCTTTCCCACCCGGAGGGTCGACCGGTACGTGTCGAGCTGTACCAGCGGCAGGATCGCCGCCTATCCCTCGGTAGGGACCGACTCGTCCAACTTCCGCAGAATCTGCCCCCACATCTCGCGAGGCACGACTGCCTTCACCGCAGCGGTGATCCGCTGGAGCTGGAGCAGCATGTCAGCGATGTCGGGACTGTTCGAAGTCTCCTGAGCGATGGCGTGGAGCTTCTCCGCAGCCCGCAGCCCGGTCTCCACGCTCACGGTCGTGTCGTCGTCGACAAGGTGCTCGAACGCCTTCTGCATGACGATCTCGAACATCGCGACCGGCGTCAGCGCGACCGCCAGGCCATCGGCGAAGTCAATGCGGTTCTCCCGGGCGCGGCGTTCGAGGACCTCCCGATAAGTGGCCGCAGCGGTCTGCTGCACCGGAAAGTGCCGCTCGCAGTGCCGACGGACGGAGTCGACCGTGACCCTCTGCTCGCCGGACGTGGCGTCCTCACTGGTGAGAGCCCGGACGATGCCCGCATACGACGCTCCCCGCGCTAACATCTCGTTCACCGTCCCGCGGACCTGATCGTCCCGGCACACCCGACAGCGCGGCTCAATCCGCGGATTGTGCGCCGACAAAAGCGTCTCGTTGACGAGGTCGTCGACGACCTGTGACTCAGGCATGCTGATATCCCTCCCTACCGAGGTCTGTTTGCGCCTTCACTACTTACTGCTTGTCCGTGCACCTGGACGGCACTACGGCGCACTTGACTGTGACCGCCGTGCAGCCGCGGACGGGCAGGCGCGGTCTCATTTTCGAAGCTGGACTTGGTTCCGAGTGAGGGGAAGCGACGCGTCCAGCCTGCTTTCCGATACTCCGGCGCACGCCGGGAGTAGATCGCGTCGTGCGCCGTATCGGTCATGACGCCGCCGCCCACAACATGATCCGACCCGCCCGAAAGTCGGCGATCGCACGGCGGTCGGAGGCGTGAAGCTTCTTCCCGTTGCACCGCATACAAATCGGGCGGCAGTTGGCGAGGTCGTGCGATCCCCCCGCGGCGACCGGGATACGGTGATCGAGCTGATCCCAGGGACCACCGCAGTCGAAGCACCGATCGCCGTGCGCCGCGATCAGTTCTTCACGGTTGAACGAATCCATGATCGGGGTTAGCCCATGTCTCCGGCAGCGGGCACGGTAGCGCGCCTCCCATCCGAGGTGCGGGTGGGCACGCCGGTGCTCGCGCTGCCGATCAAGAATTTGCCCGCGGTGATGCCGGTACCGCTGACGTTCATATTCGGCCCTACAGGCCGCGCACACGCCGCGGTAGCCAGACGGCCGGCAGCGGTCTACGGCGAACTCCCGCAGAGGCCGAACGACATTGCATGCGTAGCACGTCTCGAAGTCCGTAGAATCGCCGATAGAGGCTTCGCCGCCCTGGTGATCCGCCCTGCCCCGTCCGGCGGGGCGGATTTTGTTCCTGGACTTCACCGCCGATCGCCTCCCCCGAGGACGGCCTGGATCGAGGCGAGCTGTTCCTGGCTGAGTTTGGGAGCGCGATCAACCAACTCCTTTGCCGCCTGGAACGTCTTCTCGTCGAAGTTCGGGAATATCGCTCGCAAGTCAGGCACGGCGACCACCCGCCTGCTCCTGCTCTCGAAGCCACCGCTCGACCGCTTCGCGGCGGTAATAGACCTTGTGTCCGATCCGTACGTGAGGCGGCCACTCTCCCCCGCCGGTACGTCCCCTGGCCTCCCCGGCCGACGAGATGCCCATCCACTGGGCGAACCTCCGCCGCGACATCAACTCGCTCGTGCCACTGCTCATAATCAGTCCCTGATCGGTCGATGGCGACCGTCGCCGAGCGAGACGATGTGTCCCTCTCTCTCCTTAATGCGGGAGATAGGGATCAAACGAGCATGACTGCGCGCAAATTATTGCGAGGTCCATCCACTGGGAGCACTACGGTTTCGTGGGCGGTCAGGTAGTGACCGGAGACTCGGGTACGCGCCAGGCCACCGTGACGGACTCCGGATGGAAAGTGCGTACGCCCCGGCCGACAGGGTGGATCAGAATTTCCTCGAATAGGAGGTTGATAACGGCGCGCTTGCGGGCCGTCGACATCGTTCGCCAGGTTGTCTCGACATCCCGCGATGTTACGAGTGGTCCGATGATGTCGCCCCGACCCAGTTGGGCGATTCGCTGCTGGAGGTCGGCCTCGCGCTCGCGTAGGCGTGTGGTCATGGCTTTGACCTGACGTGCGTCTAAGACTCCGTCTGCGAACTCGAGTGGAACCGCGTCTAGTCGCCTGCGTACTCCGTTGAGTTCAGCGATCAGCGGGGCTGCCGACTCTCTATCGGCAGTCCTCGCGAAAACCACAATCGCGTCGGGCTCCAGCAGACGCTTCAGGGTCAATAGTTCGATATAACTGTCGATCGGTGCCGAAAGCCGAGCGACATGAGCGCCTGAGCGGCAGCGATAGCCAGGCTTCCCATGCCCTGCTGCACCTCCGTGCACATATTCACCGCACCCTGGAATACCGCATCTAGCGACGTTAGTCAGCAGACGCTTGCTGCCTTTAGCAAGCTTCCAACGACTGGGATCGACGAGTACGTCGACTACTGCGTGCCAGGTTTCCTCGGAGACTATCGCCGGCCATTGGGCCTTTCCGACGATGCCCAGTCTCGGGTTCTGCCGTATCGCGGCTCGGTTCGACACGGCAGCGCCTGTCCGAGGCTTAGCAGGGTTGGAAGCTCCCGGGCGGTACCGGCGCAGTCCCGCATGTCGTGGGTTGGTGAGAACGTCGCGAACGGTACTGTGCGTCCACTTCGATTCTCCGCTGCCGTCTCGCCGCTTCTGAGTGGGGGCGACCCCCAAGGCGTTCCAGCGCCGCGCCACCGAAGTACACGACTCCCCCGCCAGGATGTCGTCACATGCCCGTCGGATCAGCTCAGCTTCGGACTCACAGACCGTCACGCCATCGGCTTCATATCCAAACGGACGTCGTCCACCCACCCACCGTCCTTGCTTCGCAGCTTGCTCCGCCGCGGACCGTTGACGGGCACTCTTGCGCTCTACCTCCCCCTGTGCGACGGAACACAGGATTCGGGCGGTGGTGCGCCCCCCGTCTGTTCCGGTGTCAATGCCTTCAGCAGTGCTGACCACCCGCACTCCGTGCGGCGAACACCGCTCCAGCACCGTCTCAAGCTCAATCATCCGTCGAAGCAACCGGTCGAGATGGCGCACTACCACCACGTCGGCTTCACCCTCGTCTACGAGCGACATCATGCGGTCGAACTCCGGTCGACGTTTGCCGGAGGTGGCACTCACGTCGTTGTCGACGAACTCCCCTACGATCTCCCACCCCATCGCGTTGACGTACCGCAGAACATCTTCGCGCTGACGATCGATCGCGAGCTCATCGCCGGAACGGTCCATTGATTGACGCAGGTACACCGCGGCTTTCGTCACATCTCGATCGTATCGAGTTCTCCGTTGAAATATGTGTTTTCTAAGTCCACGCGACCCGCAGTGCCCGATCGGCCCCGCGGGCGGTGATCGCCCCCTTACGCAGCGCCCGTTCGACGGGCTCGAGCGCGGCGCGAGGTAGCCGGAACTTCTGCCGGAGTGCAGGTCCGGGGACTTCGGCATTTGTCGCCCATCCGTAATCGGCCCACCTTTCGGCCGCAGCGGCTCTCGCTCGGGCGACGCGCGCCCGGACGTCGTCGGTGCTCTCGCCCGTCTCCCACATCAGCGCGCTCGTCGCGACAGCCTGCATCCGGACCCGCAGGTCCACGCGGTCGAGGAGCGGGCCGGACAGTCGTCCCAGATAGCGGCGCCGGGCGCTCGGCGCGCACACGCAGTCGGCATCGCGCGGGGGTGCGCACGGGCACGGGTTGGCCGCGAGGATCAGCTGGAACCGGGCTGGATAGCGTGCGACGCCGTCGCGCCGCGCGATGCGCACCTCCCCGTCCTCGAGAGGTGTGCGCAACACTTCGAGGGTTTTCGTGCCCATCTCGGCGACCTCGTCGAGGAACAGCACTCCGCGGTGTGCCCGGCTCACCGCACCGGGTTTCGCCATTCCGGTCCCACCGCCGATCAGTGCGCTCACCGACGCCGTGTGGTGTGGCGCGATGAAGGGTGGTTCGGTCACCAGTGGCCGATCGCCGGTGAGCGTGCCCGCCACCGAGTGGATGGCTGTCACCTCGAGGGCGTGTCGCTCGTCGAGGTCCGGAAGAATTCCCGGAAGCCTTTGCGCAAGCATCGTTTTGCCGATTCCGGGCGGGCCGGTCAACATCAGGTGGTGTGCGCCGGCCGCAGCGACCTCGATTGCGCGGCGCGCCTCGTGCTGGCCCACCACCTCGCTGAGATCGCCACGCACCGCACGCGGCGGCACGGCACGAGGATCGGGCCGTTCGAGCGGACCGTCACCCTGGAGCCACAACACGAGATCACGCAACGTCTCGGCCCCGTACACGTCGATGCCCTCGACGAGCGCCGCCTCGGTCATAGTCGCGATCGGCACCACCACGCGCGACCAGCCGTGCTTCTTCGCGGTGAGCACAGCGGGCAGCACCCCGCGCACCGGACGAACCCGCCCGTCGAGCGCTAGCTCGCCGAGCAGCACCGTCCGCGTCACGGCCTCGGCCGGCACGACATCCGCGGCGTCGAGCACTGCGCATGCCAGACCGAGATCGTAGACACTGCCGACCTTCGGCAAGGTGGCCGGTGAGAGCGCGAGAACCACCTTCGAATCCGGCCACTTGGCACCGGAATTCGCCACAGCGGCACGCACGCGGTCGCGTGATTCCTGGAGCGCGGTATCGGGCAGTCCGACCATCGTGACCCCAGGCAGGCCCCGGCCGATGTCCGCTTCGATCTCGACGACTTGACCGTCGATCCCCGAGACCGCGACCGACCACGCTCGTCCGAGTGCCATCAGAGCACCTGCCTGCGGTGGGTGATCTCGGGTGTGTGCCCCCTCGTGAGCAGAACGGTCACCACGTCGACGCGGATGTGCGACCAGCGGCGGGACTGCTCCGACAGCCACATCCCGGCCAGCCGGCGGATACGCTCGGTCTTGACCGGTGTCACCGCCTCGGCGGGTGTTCCGTATCCGGTTCCGGTGCGTGTCTTGACCTCGACGAAGACGACCGCCGCACCGTCCTGCGCGATCAGGTCGAGTTCGCCGTATCGGCTCCGCCAATTCCGTTCGAGAACGACCATGCCGGCCGATTCGAGAAACTCCGCGGCGAGGTCCTCGCCTCGTGCACCCAGTGCCCGATTGTGCCCTGTCCCATGTCTCCCCTGCATGCCCTCACTGTGGAGTAGCGCAACCGGCTGCAACGGCCACCGGGCGCGGAATCGGGGGGTCTGTGGATGACTGCGGTCCCTGTGGACAACCGCGGACGACGCGCCGCCGAGGGCGGCTCCGTGTCGGACGTCCGGTTAGGATGCGCCCCGCCCGACGCGAACCGGTAGTCGTCAGCCCAGCTTGTCGGGCAGTCTCAGTTCGGGCTTGTCGAGTTCTTCGATGTTGACGTCCTTGAACGTGATGACTCGGACGTGCTTCACGAAACGCGCAGGGCGGTACATGTCCCACACCCAGGCATCGGACATACGTACCTCGAAGTACACCTCGCCGTTGGCGTTGTGCGGCAGCAACTCGACCGCATTCGCCAGGTAGAACCGGCGCTCGGTCTCCACGACATACGCGAACTGACCGACGATGTCCCGGTACTCCCTGTACAGCGAGAGTTCCATCTCGGTTTCGTACTTCTCGAGATCTTCGGCACTCATCGGTCTCGGTGTCCTCCCAATCTGGTGTGTCCTGCAATCATCCCGCATCCGCCTCGTCGGTGAAGAATCGACGCCTCACGTCGTCGGTGAAGAATCGGCCCCTCACATCGTCGGCGAACAATCGGCGCCTGGCTGCGGGCACTCCGCACACCGCACGCACGTTGGCCCACGACCGCCGGTGATGCGGCGACGGGCCGTGCTCGGCCAACGCTGCCATATGGGTCGGCGTGCTGTAACCCTTGTGTAGTGCGAAACCGTACTCCGGGCTCTCACCGTCGAGTTCGACCATCATCCGATCTCGTGTGACCTTGGCCAGCACGCTGGCCGCCGCGATACACGCGGCCGCCGCATCACCACCGATCACGGGCAGGGACGGAGCCGGCAGTCCAGGCACACGGAAACCGTCGGTGAGGACATATCCCGGCGGAGTCGACAGACGTGCCACCGCGCGTCGCATGCCCTCGATGTTCGCCACATGGATGCCGATCGCGTCGACCTCGGTCGCGGGGACGACCACCACACTCCACGCGAGTGCGCGGCGCACGATGACCGAGTACAACTCCTCGCGCGTCCGCTCGGTCAGCTTCTTGGAGTCGTCGAGGCGGTCGAGCGCGGCGTGCGGCCGGTCGCCGAGCACACATGCAGCGACGACCAGAGGGCCCGCGCACGCCCCACGACCGGCTTCGTCCACTCCTGCGACCGGCCCGAGGCCGCAGCGCACGAGGGCGGACTCCATCGTTCGCAGTCCCGAGGACCGGCGGATCACAGGTCGCGGTGGCCAAGCAGTCACGAGGGCAGGATCTCCGGTGAATCGATCAGGCCCCATCGGCCGGGAGGCAGCACGATGAAGCGGGCTTTTCCGATGACATTCTCCAGGGGGATGGCACCTTGGTTCTCGTCACCGACGTGGTATCGGGAGTCGGCGGAGTTGCTCCGATTGTCCCCCATCACCCAGACATGTCCTTCAGGGACCGTGACGGGCCCGAAACACCGCCCGGACTTCACCTCGGTCTCACACGTGACGACACCCGGGGTGAAGGGGAAATCCATGGTCACATACGGCTCGTCGAGCGGCACCCCGTCGACCATGACACGTCCTTGGTCGTCGCAGCACTCTACAGTCTGCCCGCCGACCGCGATCACGCGCTTGACGAGATCGTTCTCGTCCGGGGGGACGACACCGACGAGCGAGCCGATCTCCTGCAGTCCGCGCAGGACGACGTTGTCGGACCGCGTCGAGACGTACCCTTCGGACCACGATTCCGGGCCCTCGAAGACGATGACGTCGCCGGGGCGGGGATCGGTGAAGTGGTATCCGACCTTCTCCACGACGATGCGGTCGCCGGTGCAGCCAGGGCACCCGTGCAGTGTCGGCTCCATCGATTCCGACGGGATGAGGTAGACCCGCGCCACGAACGTCTGCAGCAGGAAACTCAGGGCCAGCGCGACCACGACGAGAATCGGTAACTCACGCCAGAAGGACTTCTGCTTCTTGTCCCTCGATCGAGTGTTGCTCGATGGCGGGTCCTCGCGCCGGTGATGTGCACCTTCGGCTCGATCACTGCGAGCCGAGCCTCGAACGTCGTTGCGGTTCGCATCCGGGTCGCCCGGATCGTGCGGGGAATCTGCCACCTCGACAGACTAGCGTCTGCCGGGAGCCGCACCGTCCAGGACGAGCACGGGCCGAACGGCCGGCGCGGAAACGCCCCGTAACGACGACGACCCGGCCGGGACATCGGTCCGGGCCGGGTCGTCAGAAGCTGTTTCGAGCAGCCGACGCGCTGGGTCAGCAGCCGAGGATCAGCGCTTCTCCTTGATCTTGGCAGCCTTGCCGCGCAGCTCACGCAGGTAGTAGAGCTTCGCGCGACGGACGTCGCCACGAGTCAGCACGTCGATCTTGGCGATGTTGGGGCTGTGCACCGGGAAGGTGCGCTCCACACCCACGCCGAAGGAAACCTTGCGGACGGTGAAGGTCTCGCGGATGCCGCCGCCCTGACGCCGGATCACGACGCCCTTGAAGACCTGCACGCGCTCCTTGCTGCCCTCGATGACCTTGACGTGCACATCGAGAGTATCGCCGGGACGGAAGTCCGGGATGTCGTCGCGCAGCGACTTGGCGTCCAGAAAGTCCAGGGTGTTCATCGGTTATTCATCCTCTTGTTCGCTCGAGCAGAGGAACCTGGCGGCGACCGCCGTGCGGCGGGCTCGACCGGTTCGTGCCCAGGTCAGGTAGGCGTGCCCGAACGGGGCAACCCGTCCATTGTGCCAGACGAAACAGCGATCGCCGAAATCGGTGGCGGAGCGGGACGCACGCGCCGGTCCAGTTCGGCTTCGGCGGCACTCCGCGAGTGCTCCACACTCCCCCGCACGGTCTCGAGAGTCGGCGCTCCCGCGACGAGCTCCTGCACGAAGAGCTTGGCACGGATCACCGGACGTCGCAGGCGGCGTTCCCGCGCGAGAGCCCGGCTCATGCGGCGCGGTCGCCCGACGTAACGCCAGCGTGCCCAGGGTGCACCGGGACGAGACAGTCTGATCGCACCGATCCACAGCAACGGCGCGACGAACAACCCTGCGAGTCCGGTCCAGATCTTGCCTTTCGCCAGGACGATCGCGGCGAGGAGCAGGTTCACGAGCACCCCCACAACGAGTCCGGCACGCTCGGCCCAGTCACCGCTGTCCTCGAAGTTCGTCGCGTCGCCGAGTTCGAAGGGGCGCAGACCGAGCAGCCACATCCCGGTCACCGCGATCGCCACGAAGACTGCGTCGACGGATACCCGCCCCTGTTCCTCCCAATACACGTCGTTGAGATAGAAGATCAATGCGAACTCGTCGAGGGTCAGCGCCGCACCGACGCCGAACAGTGCAGCGAGAACGGTGGTGGCGACCCGGTTCCCGTCCTCGGCGATCGCGATCAGTCCCCCTCCGGCGATCACCATCGTGACGATCCCGAACACGACATGGTGCACGTGGTGCCCGCCGGGAGTGATGTTGCCGGGCCACCAACGGACGTCGGCCCGGATCAACCGCACGCTGATCCGGATGAAGAGGAAGGCGAGTACGAAGCCGAGCAGGAAGAACAACAGCGGCAGGTTTCCTTCGTCGACGATCTCGCGCCGCATCCAGTCCAGAATCACCGGGTCACCCCCGCGCCGTGGAGTTCATGTCCACAGCATCGCAGGCGTGACCCGGTGATTCGTGTCAGTTGTTGCCGAAACCGGCCCGGCGGAGAGCGTCGGCCATCGATCCGGACGCCGCCGGCGCCGATCGGCGGTCGCCTCCCCGGCTCTGCTGCGCGCGGTTGCCCTGGCCGTTCCTGCCCCGTCCGGCTCCCTGGTTTCCGGGGCGGCGAGCGCCCCCGCGTGGTTGACCATCCGACTTGTCGGCACCCGGCGCGGGGACCTCGTCGTCGAGTCGCAACGTCAGACCGATGCGTTGCCGGGCGAGATCGACTTCGAGAACCTTCACCTTGACGACTTCGCCGGACCGGACGACATCGTGCGGGTCCTTGACGAAGCTGCGCGACATGGCGGACACGTGCACGAGTCCGTCCTGGTGCACGCCGACGTCGACGAACGCACCGAACGCCGCCACATTGGTGACCACGCCCTCCAGCACCATGCCGGGCTTCAGGTCTGCGACCTTCTCCACACCCGCAGCGAAGGTCGCCGTCTTGAACTCCGGACGCGGGTCGCGCCCGGGCTTCTCGAGCTCGGAGATGATGTCCGTGACGGTCGGAACACCGAAGCGGTCGTCGGCGAACTCGCCCGGCCGCAGCTTTCGCAGGGTGGCGGTGTTGCCGAGGAGCTCGCGGACACTGCTTCCGGTGCTGTCGACGATCCGACGTACCACCGGATACGCCTCCGGGTGTACTGCGGACGCGTCGAGCGGGTCGTCTCCGTTGGGGATGCGCAGGAAGCCCGCGCACTGCTCGAAGGCCTTGGGGCCGAGACGCGGAACGTCCTTCAGCGCGGTACGCGCACGGAACGGTCCGTGCGCGTCGCGGTGGGCGACGATGCTCTCCGCGAGGGATCCGGTGATGCCAGAGACCCGGGACAGCAGCGGCACCGAGGCCGTGTTGACGTCGACGCCGACAGCGTTCACCGCATCCTCGACCACCGCGCCGAGCGACCGCGCGAGCATCGTCTCCGACACATCGTGCTGGTATTGGCCCACACCGATCGACTTCGGATCGATCTTGACGAGTTCGGCGAGCGGATCCTGCAGGCGGCGTGCGATGGAGACGGCGCCGCGGATGGACACGTCGAGGTCCGGCAGTTCCTTGGTCGCGTACTCCGACGCCGAGTAGACGGATGCGCCGGCTTCGGACACCACGATCTTCGTCAGCCCGGGCACCTTCACCAGCGAGACGAGCTCGGAGGCGAGAGCATCGGTCTCACGCGATGCCGTGCCGTTGCCGATGGCAATGAGTTCGACGCCGTGCCGCGCGACGAGCGCGGCGAGTACCGCGAGAGCTTCGTCGCGCTTGTTGTGCGGCTGGTGCGGATAGATCGTCGTGTGGTCCACGACCTTGCCGGTCGCGTCGACCACCGCGACCTTCGTTCCGGTGCGGAAACCGGGGTCGAGGCCCATCGTCGGTCGTGTGCCTGCCGGTGCAGCGAGAAGCAGGTCCTTGAGGTTCGCCGCGAAGACGTCCACAGCGTCCTTCTCCGCGGACTGCCGCAGGCGCATCCTGATGTCGAGTGCGAGCGACATCTGCAACTTGGTGCGCCACGCCCACCGCACGGTGTCGAGCAGCCATTTGTCGGCGGGCCGCCCCTGGTCGGCGATGCCGAAACGCGTCGCGATGCGTCCCTCGTAGTAGCTGCGCTCGCCGGGGACGGGTTCCTCCATCTCCGGGTCGAACGACAGCGACAGCACCTCCTCCTTCTCGCCGCGCAGGAGAGCGAGGATGCGGTGCGAGGGCAGCTGGGTGAACGGTTCCGAGAACTCGAAGTAGTCGGAGAACTTCGCGCCGTCGTTCTCCTTGCCGGAACGCACGGCAGAGCTCACTTTGCCACGCGTCCACATCGCCTCACGGAGTTCGCCGACGAGATCGGCGTCTTCGGCGAAGCGCTCGACGAGGATGGCGCGCGCACCGTCGAGCTGCTCGGAGGTGTACCCGGCGGGGTCGGTGGTGGGATCGCCGATGAGTGCGTCGGCGACGGGTTCGTGACCGGCCTCGCGGGCGATCTGGGCCTTGGTGCGCCGCTTCGGCTTGAACGGCAGGTAGATGTCCTCGAGCCGAGCCTTGGTGTCGGCGAGCATGATTTGCCCGCGCAATGCGTCGTCCAGCTTGCCCTGCGCCTCGATCGATTCGAGGATCGCGGTGCGCCGCTCGTCGAGTTCGCGCAGATAGCGGAGGCGTTCTTCGAGAGTGCGCAGTTGAGCATCGTCGAGTCCGCCGGTTGCTTCCTTGCGGTAGCGCGCGACGAACGGCACGGTCGCGCCCCCGTCGAGCAGACCCACGGCCGCAGCGACCTGGTCTTCACGGACGTCGAGTTCCTGGGCGATCCGCCGGTTCACGGTGTCGAGTTCGGTCGTCACGTCGAACGACCCTACAGTTGCTCTTCCACGACCGCGCCTGTGCCCGCACGGGATCCCCGGCGGGCCTGCCGGTGGCCCGGCGCTATTGTCCACAGCACAATGGAATGAGGAGCCGGGAATGAAATGCAGGCGCGGGCGCGCACGATCGGGCGCGATGATGCTGTTCATTGCTACTGCGCTGCTCGTGTCCGCCTGCGATTCGGTGGAATCGCACCCCCTCACCCGCGATGCGCTCGCACTCGGCTCCGTCGCGGACTCGGACGCCGGCGAAGCGTCGACCACGTCGCTGTCCATGGATGATCTCCCCCGCCGTATCGACGCCGCTGTCGCACTCGCGGAGCGCCGGGGAGCCCGCCTCACGGTCGGGGTGCTCGACCGGGAATCGGGAACCAGAATGCTCGGCGGCGCAAACGAACCCTTCGAAACGGCCTCGACCGTGAAGCTTTTCATCGCCGAGGAGGTCCTCCGGCAGGAGGCGCTCGGTGAATCGGCGCTCTCCGACGACGATCACGACCTGATCCGCTCGATGCTGCGCTCGTCCGACGACTATGCCGCGACGTCGCTGTGGGAGGCCTACGGCGGTCCGGAGATCATCGAGCGCGTCGTCGAGCGCCATGCCCTCACCGGCACCGCACCACCCGATCCGGATGCGTGGTGGTGGAATACGATCACCACCGCGTCCGATCTGCTGAGCTGGTACGACGACCTGCTCGACGACACCGGTGAGGAAGCCGGCGCCCGGATCGTCGGTCACCTGATGGAGTACACGGACGACGGCCTCGACGGATACGATCAGCGGTTCGGGCTTCCCGCCGGACTCGACGACCCGGTGGAACTGGGCGTGAAACAGGGATGGATGTGCTGCCTGTCCGGTGAGTGGCTACACCTGTCCTCGGGATTCTTCGGCGAGGACCACCGGTACGTGGTCGTGGTGGTCGCCCGCGAAGCGGTCACCTACGACGCTTCCGATCCGTTGTACGAGACGGGATTCCTGCCCGATACCGCGCTCTACGACGCGACCACCGACGGCAGCGCGCAGCACGCACGCGAGACGATGACCATGGCTGTCGAGACGTTCCTCGGTTCCGGGCACCAGCGGTGACGACGCTGTCCGGGCGCGTCAGTCGTCGGACGGGAGCAGATCCGGGCGACGCTCGCGCGTGCGCTCCAGCGCCTGCTCGCGGCGCCACCGTGCAACCTTGCCGTGGTCGCCCGACAGCAGCACCGACGGCACCTCGAGATCGCGCCACACCGCCGGCCGGGTGTAGCTCGGGCCTTCGAGCAACCCGTCGGAGAACGAATCCTCCTGGTGCGACTGCTGATTGCCGAGCACACCGGGCAACAGACGCACGACCGCCTCGACCATGACGAGCACGGCAACCTCACCACCGATGAGGACGTAGTCGCCGATGCTCACCTCTTCGACGCGCACCCGCCGCGCGGCGTCGTCGAACACGCGCTGATCGATGCCCTCGTACCGGCCGCATGCGAAGACGATCCGCTTCTCCTGCGACCAGCGTTGGGCTGTGGCCTGATCGAATCGGCGCCCGGCAGGTGTCGGAACGACCAGCAGCACGTCGGGATCGGTCTCGCCGTCGGGACCTGCCAGCACCTCGTCGAGCGCCGGACCCCACACTGTGGGCTTCATGACCATGCCGGGCCCGCCACCGTAGGGCGCGTCGTCGACAGCCTTGTGTACGTCGTGCGTCCAGTCGCGCAGGTTGTGCACGTCGACGGAGATCAGTCCCTTGTCGATCGCCTTGCCGAGCAACGCGACACGTAGGGGTTCGAGATATTCGGGAAAGATGGTGACGACGTCGAGTCGCACGGACTACTGCTTCCCCTCGCTCGATTTCTTCTTGGAAGGAGGCTCGCCGAAGTCGGGGTCGAGCAGACCGTCGGGCGGATCGATCTCGATGAGCCCTTCCCCGATCGACACCCTCGGCACGATCTCGGTGACGAACGGGACGAGCACCTCTCCTCGGTCCTGGCCGGACCGCCGGATGGACAGCAGTTCGCCGGCGGCGGTGTGCAGAACCTCCCGCACGGTGCCGACCTCCGTCCCGCCGTCGGGCCGTCCCGCCACGATCCGCACGGTGAGACCTTCGAGTTCGTGGTCGTAGAACTCGTCCGGGTCGTCCGACGGGGGCAGCTCGGTGCTGTCGACGACGAACAGCACCCCACGCAGTGCATCGGCGGCGTCGCGGCCGTCGATGCCCCGCAGGCGCAGCAGAAGCCGCCCGGAATGCTCCCGGGCGGCTTCCACTGTGTAGTCGTGCAGGTGCTGCTCGCGAGGCTTGCGGCCGCGCAGGACCGCGCCCACTGCGAAACGCTGTTCGGGCTCGTCGGTACGGACCTCGACGACCACTTCACCTTTGATGCCGTGCGACTTGGCCACACGGCCCACGACGAGCTCCACCTTCGCTCGCCTAGCGGTCGGTGTCGACGACGTCGACACGGATACCCCGGCCACCGATACCGGTGACGAGGGTCCGCAGAGCGGTGGCGGTGCGGCCACCCCGGCCGATGACCTTGCCGAGATCGTCGGGGTTGACATGCACCTCGACGGTGCGTCCCCGTCGACCTGCGATCAGGTCGACGCGGACGTCGTCGGGATGGGCGACGATTCCACGAACGAGATGCTCGACGGCATCGGCGACCACGGCGCTCATTACTCGGCGGCCTCGGTCTCGGCAGGCGCCTCGGCGGCGTCTTCCTTGGCGGCCTTCTTCTTCTTGGGGGTCACGGCCTCGGCAGCCGGCTCGTTCTCGGCCTGCGCGAGCGCAGCCTGGAACAGCTCGAGCTTGGAGGGCTTCGGCTCCGCCTTCTTCAGCGTGCCCTCGGCGCCCGGCAGGCCCTTGAACTTCTGCCAGTCGCCTGTGATCTTGAAGAGGTTGAGGACCGGCTCGGTCGGCTGCGCGCCGACACCCAACCAGTACTGCGCACGCTCCGAGTCGACCTCGATCAGCGAAGGCTCTTCCTTCGGGTGGTACTTGCCGATGGTCTCGATGGCCCGGCCGTTGCGGCGGGTACGCGAGTCCGCGACGACGATGCGGTACTGGGGGTTGCGGATCTTGCCGAGACGGGTGAGCTTGATCTTGACAGCCACTGCTGTGTTCTCCTTCGGGGTGCGCATGAGCGCGTGTCACGTGCAATTCGGACGACGCGCCCTTATGGCACGCCCGGTTTTGCCTCTAGCCTGTGACCGCCGCGCGGTACGTAACCGGATGCGACGACAGCGAACCATTCTGCCAGACGTGCGAGCGGGGACGAAACCGGCACCCGGTGGGCCCGCCGTCTCCGGCGCGGCACCGCCGAAACCCTCAGGTCTCGCATCCCCCAGCTCTCACATCCGCGCAGGAGTGCCCGCCACGACCCTTCCACGCAGCACCACGAGATCCGGTCGTGCCGCCGCGGGATCGCGCCGCGGATCCTCCCCGTAGACGATGAAATCCGCCGGCGTGCCCGGTTCGAGGCTCGGATGCCCCAGCCACGCACGGGCCTTCCAGCTCGCCGCCGCATACGCCTCGGTCGGATCGAGCCCCACCCGCACGAGCGCCGCAATCTCGTCGGCGATGCGTCCGTGCCGGACCTGACCACCTGCATCGGTGCCCGCATAGATCGGAATGCCGGCGTCGTGGGCGGCACCGATCGTCCGGTCGAGGCGCGCGTACAGATCGCGCATGTGCGCCGCGTACCGCGGGAAACGTGTGGCGGAATCGGCGATCGAGGGGAAGTTCTCGATGTTGACCAGCGTGGGAACGAGAGCGGTGCCCTGGGCGGCCATCGTTGCGATGGTCTCGTCGGTCAGCCCCGTGCCGTGTTCGATGCAGTCGATGCCGGCCGCCAGCAGACCGGGCAGTGCGTCCTCGCCGAAGACGTGCGCGGTCACGCGCGCCCCTTCGCGATGCGCCACGGCGATCGCCTCGACGAGAATCTCGTCGCTCCACAGCGGAGCGAGATCGCCGGCCTCCCGGTCGATCCAGTCGCCGACGAGTTTGACCCAGCCGTCGCCCGCCCGAGCTTGACGTGCGACTTCCTCGGGCAACTGCGACTCGTGGTCGAGGTCGACGGGCAGTCCACGGATGTAGCGCTTGGGCAGAGCGATGTGCCGACCGGCGCGGATGATGCGCGGCAGGTCCGCCCGCCGATCGAGACCGCGGGTGTCGACCGGTGATCCGGCATCTCGTAGCAGCAGTACGCCGGCATCGCGTTCGGTGATCGCCTGGGCGAGCGTCCCGTCGACGTCCTCGGCGCCACCACCGAAACGGATGCCGACATGGCAGTGGGCGTCGACGAGACCGGGCAGGATCCACCCGTCGGTCGAGAGCACCTCGGCGTCCCGGCCGGGCTCGGTGCCGAACAAACCGTCGGCCCCGACGTACACCTCGACGGGCTCCTCGTCGGAGAGCAGCCGGCCCCGCACCACGAAGGAACGCGAATCACCGTCGGCCACGGTCATCCCCGATCCCCACTCAGTTCTTGGGGAACTTCAGCTTCGACAGATCGAAGCCCTCGAGGCCCGGAGGAAGCTCGTCGAGTCCCTTCGGCATCTTCGACAGGTCCGGCATCCCGGCCGGCATCCCGCCCGGAAGACCGGGGAAACCACCGGGCAGACCGCCCCGCACCTTCGGCGGGGTGGGGCCGCGACCACCCTTCTTGCCCTTCTTGCCCTTCTTGCGCTGGTTCTTGCGGGCTCCCGGCATACCCATCTGCCCGGCCATCGCCGTCATCATCTTCCGGGCCTCGAAGAAGCGGTCGACGAGTTGGTTGACGTCGGAGACCTTCACTCCGGAACCGTTGGCGATACGCAGCCGCCGCGACCCGTTGATGATTTTCGGGTTGGCGCGCTCCTCCGGTGTCATGCCGCGGATGATCGCCTGGATCCGGTCGAGCTGCTTCTCGTCGACGTTGGCGAGCGCGTCCTTCATCTGCCCGGCTCCGGGCAGCATGCCCAGCAGGTTGGCGATGGGACCCATCTTCCGCACGGCCATCATCTGTTCGAGGAAGTCCTCGAGGGTGAGCTCGCCGGAACCGATCTTGTTGGCGGTAGCTTCGGCCTGCTGGGCGTCGAAGACCTGTTCGGCCTGCTCGATGAGGGTGAGCACATCGCCCATGCCGAGGATGCGGCTCGCCATGCGCTCGGGATGGAAGACGTCGAAGTCTTCGAGCTTCTCGCCCGTGGACGCGAACATGATCGGCCGGCCGGTCAGTTCGCGGACGCTGAGGGCGGCACCACCGCGCGCATCGCCGTCGAGCTTGGTCAGCACCACGCCGGTGAAGCCGACGCCCTCGCGGAACGCCTCTGCGGTACTGACCGCGTCCTGGCCGATCATCGCGTCGAGCACGAACAGCACTTCGTCGGGCTGGACCGCATCGCGGATACCCGCGGCCTGCGCCATGAGTTCTTCGTCGATACCGAGGCGACCGGCGGTATCGACGATGACCACGTCGTACTGCTTGTTGCGGGCCTCGGCGATGCCCTGCTCGGCCACGGCGATCGGGTCGGCGGCCGTGACACCGAGCGCGTTGTCGCCGCCGCCGACGGACGTGCCGGGGTGCGGTGCGAAGACCGTGACGCCGGCGCGCTCACCGACGACCTGGAGCTGGGTGACCGCGCCGGGGCGCTGCAGGTCGCACGCGACCAGCAGCGGGGTGTGCCCCTGGTCCTTGAGCCACTTCGCGAGCTTGCCCGCAAGGGTCGTCTTACCCGCACCCTGAAGGCCGGCGAGCATGATGACCGTCGGCGGAGTCTTCGCGAACTGCAACCGCCGGGTCTCGCCGCCGAGGATGCCGACGAGTTCTTCGTTGACGATCTTGACGACCTGCTGGGCCGGGTTCAGCGCGCCGTGCACCTCGGCGCCCTTGGCCCGGACCTTGATCTTCTTGATGAACTCGCGCACGACGGGCAGCGCGACGTCGGCTTCGAGCAGGGCGAGCCGGATCTCGCGGCAGGTCGCGTCGACGTCCGCGTCGGACAGCCGCCCCTTGCCGCGCAGGTCCTTCAGGACCCCTGTCAACCTGTCGGAAAGGGATTCGAACACCGAATGCGCTCCTGAGCTCTGACGAAGATGCGGACAATTCTGCGAACCAGGGTAACCGTTCGCGTTCGGCCACGACCGCGGGTGGCCACGCCGGGTGCGGCGGGCCACCACGCGGTCACTGTGCGTCGGTGTCCCCGGCAGGCCCGGGAGCGGGCAGGACCGCGAGAAGCGCGCGTTCGAGATGTTCCCGGGAGACACGGGTGTGGGCGCCGGCGAGATCGACACAGAACGAGTCGATCACGGTCGAACCCAGGGTGCTCGCCCGTGCCCACCGCACGTCGGCTCCGACCCGCTCGAAGACGTCCGCGAGCCTGCACAGCAGTCCGATGCGATCCTCCGATCGGATCTCGAGCACGACCTGATCCGGTTCGGATGTCTCGAACCAGATGATCCGGGGCGGTGCGAGTGCCGCGCTGACGGGGACCGCCCGCTCCGGTCGTTCAGGAAGCCGACTCTCCCGCACCGCTCGATCCTTGCTCTCGAGGGCGTCGAGCAGGTCCAGATCCCCGGATCTCGCTCGAACCAGTTCCTGCCGCAGCAGGGCGGCGTCCGGAGGTGAACCGAACCGCGGCACCACCACGAAGGTGTTGACCGTGCTGCCGGCGTGGCTGCCGATCGAGGCAGAGAGCACACGCAGCCCGTGCAGGGAGAGCACCCCGGCCTCGTCGGACAGCACACCCCTCTCGTCGGGTGCGACGAAGGTCGCGGTGAAGCTGCGGCCGTCTTCTCGGGCCTCGAGCGCGACGTGCATCGCGCCGTCCTCGGCAATTTTCGCCAGAGCGGGATCGATGGGATCCGGCGCGGGTAGCTCGTCGCCCGCCATCATCATCCGGCACCGGCGAACGAGTTCCCTGATCAGGGACGCCTTCCAGTCGCCCCAGACCCCCGGGCCGGTGGCCTGCGAGTCTGCTTCGGCCAGCGCATGGAGGAGGTCGAGCAGCACCGGGTCACCGCCGAGCGCATCCACCACGGATGCCACCGTCTCCGGATCGTCGAGGTCGCGGCGGGTCGCGGTGTGCGGCAGCAGTAGGTGATGGCGCACCATCGCTGTGAGCAGGGCGAGATCCGAGGGCCACAATCCCATCCGCCGCCCGATCTGCAGGGCGAGGTCGGCACCGACCACGCTGTGGTCGCCACCTCGCCCCTTACCGATGTCGTGCAGCAGAGCCCCGAGTACGAGCAGATCCGGGCGGGCGACCCGCGTCGTCAGCTCGCTCGCGTAGACCGCGGTCTCGACGAGGTGCCGGTCGACCGTCCACGTGTGGACCGCGTCGCGCGGAGGCAGATCGCGTACCGCACCCCATTCGGGGAGCAGACGCCCCCACAGCCCGGTTCGATCCATCGACTCGATGACGTCGACCGCTCGCCGCCCGGACCCCAGCAGCACGAGGAAGTCGTCGAGAGCTTCGCGAGGCCAGGGCTCGCGAAGTTCCGGGGCGTTGTCGGCGAGTCTGTTGAGGGTCGCGGCAGAGACGGGCAGCCCCGCCTGCGCAGCCGCGGCGGCGACTCGTGTGATCAGCCCCGGATCGCGGCGTGGGTGGGCGTCACGCGCAAGCGCCACCTCCCCGCCGTGCTCGACGACGCCTTCGTCGAGGGGACGCCGCACCGGACCGCGCCGCAGCCGGGACAGTCCCTTGCGAGGCAGCGAGTTGGCTGCCGTGCGCAGACCCACGTCGACGGAATAACTGATGGTCCGGGCCGATTCGGTGAGCACCCGTGCGAGATCGAAGCGGTCGCCGATTCGCAGTGCCGCCGCGATCTCGTCGGCGTCCTGTGCTCGCAGCTGGTCTCGCGAGCGGCCCGCGACCCGGTGCAGTTCCGTCCGTACGTCGAGCAGCCGCCGGTGAGCGGCAGCGAGGCCACCACCCGGGACTTCCGGTCCGAGTCCCGGCATGCCGTCGGTGAGCTGCGCAACGGACAGGGCATTGAGCAACTGCACGTCCCGCAACCCGCCGCGACCGCTCTTGAGGTCGGGCTCGGCTCGATGAGCGATCTGCCCGCTGCGCTGCCATCGCACCTCGGTCAGCTCGATCAGTTCGTCGAAGCGGGAACGGATTCCGGTACGCCACTGGCGCCGCACACCGCCGATGAGGAGATTACTGAGCTGGGCGTCGCCGGCGATGTGGCGGGCCTCGAGCATTCCGAGTGCGGCGGTGAGGTCGGAGGAGAACACCTGAAGGGCCTGGGGCACCGTCCGGACACTGTGATCGAGCTTGATGTGGGCATCCCACAGCGGATACCAGAGCTGGTCGGCGACGTTCGAGACGACGGCGGGCGCCATGTCGTCGTGAAGCAGGATGAGGTCGAGGTCGGAATACGGCAGCATCTCGCGGCGGCCGAGTCCGCCGACCGCGACGATGGCGAAACCACTCTCACGCCCGATGCCGACCTCGGCCCCTTTCGTCGTCAACCAGAACTCGTGGAGGTCCACGAGAGCGTGACGCAGGGCCACGGTGTCGAGGCGGCGACTGCGGGGACCACCGGCGAGCAGGGTGTCGCGGGCTGCCGCGAGGTCGGCAGCACCCGACGGTGCGGCGTTTCCGGCCCGGGACGCCTGAGGCCCCGACCCCGCTGCGTGAGCAGCGGGACCAGGGCCTCGAGTGCCGGACCCCTGGGGGTCAGAGCGCATCCGAACCTCGTTCTCCGGTGCGTACCCGGACCACGGCTTCGACGGGAGTGACCCACACCTTGCCGTCACCGATCTTCCCGGTACGCGAAGCCTCGACGATCGTCTCGACAACCTTCTCGACAGCCGAGTCGTCCACGACGACCTCCACCCGGACCTTGGGGACGAAATCGACGGAATACTCCGCCCCGCGGTAGACCTCGGTGTGGCCCTTCTGCCGGCCGTACCCCTGCACCTCGCTGACCGTCATTCCCAGCACACCCGCCTGCTCCAGGCCGGCCTTGACGTCCTCGAGCGTGAACGGCTTGATGATCGCCGTAATCAGCTTCATATCCTCATCCTTCCCAGAGCCCGCTGGCCGCTGTCATCACTGCTCGCTGTCGTGGTCTTCTTATCACTTGAGAGCCGGCGCGAAGTCGTATGCGGATTCCGCATGTTCGGCTTCGTCGATACCGCGGGACTCTTCCTCGTCGGTCACACGCCAACCCATCGGCTTGAGCGCGAACGCGATCACTGCGGTGACGATTGCGGTGAACACCAGGGCGACGACCGCGATGACGATCTGGATGACGAGCTGCTTGTAGTCGCCACCGTAGAACAATCCGGTCTCGGTTCCGAGGAAACCGATCGCGACGGTGCCCCACAGGCCCGACACGAGGTGAACACCCACGACGTCGAGCGAGTCGTCGTAACCGAAGCGGTACTTCAGTCCCACCGCGAGGGCCGAGAGGATACCGGCGATGACACCGAGTGCGATCGATCCGACCGGGCTCAGGGAGCCGGCAGCGGGGGTGATTGCGACCAGGCCTGCGACGGCGCCGGACGCGGCACCGAGGCTCGTCGCCTTGCCGTCACGGACCCGCTCGGTGACGAGCCAGCCGAGGATGGCGGCAGCGGTGGCGGTGGTGGTGTTGACCCAGGCGAGACCGGCGGTGCCGTCGGCGGCGAAGGCCGAACCGGCGTTGAAGCCGAACCATCCGAACCACAGCAGCGCAGCGCCGAGCATGACGAACGGCAGATTGTGCGGACGGAAAGCCGTGCGTCCGAAGCCGGCGCGCTTGCCGACGACGAGTGCGAGGACCAGAGCCGCGATACCGGCGTTGATGTGCACGACCGTGCCCCCGGCGAAGTCGATCGGGTGGACCGCGGCGGTCAGGCCGCCTTCGCCGTCGTCGACCGTTCCGAACAGCGCGGCCGCGATGCTGTCCTCGGAGCCCGACAGCAGGCCGCCACCCCACACCATGTGGGCGAGCGGGAAGTACGCGCAGGTCACCCAGATCGCGACGAAGGCCATCCACGTGCCGAACTTCACGCGCTCGGCGAGCGCACCGCTGATCAGAGCGGTGGTGATGATCGCGAAGGTCACCTGGAAGCCGATGTCGATGATCTGCGGGTAGTTGCCGAGGCCGGCGAGGAATTCACCGTTCTCGTCGTAGATGGCACCCTGCAGGCCGAACTGTTCGAACGGGTTCGCGAAGAGACCGAGCACGTTCTGGGTTCCGTAGGACATCGACCAGCCCCACAGCACGTAGATGACGGCGATGAGCGCCATCGCGCCGAAGGACATCATCATCATGTTCAGCACAGACTTGGACCGCGACATCCCACCGTAGAAGAACGCCAGTCCCGGGGTCATCAGCAGCACGAGGGACGCTGCCATCAGCATCCATGCCGCGTCGCCCGTGTTCACCACTTCCTCCACTTGCAACCTCCCTGTAGGCCGCGCCGATCGGCGCTTCGTCGAGGAAAGCTTGCTGCCCGGATGTTTCAACGGAGGCGCTGCGCTGTTTCATGGACGTGAACGCACGAACCGGCCTTGTTTCATCCTTGTTTCACGGCCTCATACGAACGCGCCACCGACGAAACCGGCCGCTGTCCGCGGGGCGGAACAGCGGCCGGTAACTCCGGATCGCGAAGGATCAACCGAGTAGGGCGTCGACGAATGCCTCGGGCTCGAAGGGGGCGAGATCGTCGGCTCCCTCACCGAGACCGACGAGCTTGACCGGGACGCCGAGCTCGTGCTGCACCTGGAAGACGATGCCGCCCTTGGCGGTTCCGTCGAGCTTGGTGAGCACCACGCCGGTGATATCGACGACATCGGCGAACACACGGGCCTGCATCAGACCGTTCTGGCCGATCGTCGCGTCGAGGACGAGCAGCACCTCGTCGACGGCGGCCTTCTTCTCCACGACGCGCTTGACCTTGCCGAGCTCGTCCATCAGACCTGTCTTGGTATGCAGACGACCCGCGGTGTCGATGAGGACCGCGTCCACCCCGTTGTCGATGCCCTTCGCAACGGAGTCGAAAGCGACCGCTGCCGGGTCCGCACCCTCCTTACCGCGAACCACCTCGGCACCGACACGCTCGGCCCAGGTCTGGAGCTGGTCGGCGGCGGCGGCACGGAAGGTGTCGGCGGCACCGAGCAGCACCCGGCGTCCGTCCGCCACGAGCACGCGCGCAAGCTTGCCCGTCGTGGTGGTCTTACCGGTTCCGTTGACACCGACGACGAGCAGCACCGCAGGATGATCCTCGTGGGGCAGCGCCCGGATGGAACGGTCGAGTTCCGGCCGCAACTCGTCGACCAGCACGCTGCGCAACACCGCACGGGCGTCGGCTTCGCTGCGCACGTTGTGTGCGGCCATCTCCTCGCGCAGACGATCCACGATCTTCGTCGTCGTAGCTGCACCTAGGTCCGCGACGAGCAGAGTGTCTTCGATCTCCTCCCAGGAGTCCTCGTCGAGGTCGCCGCCACCGAGCAGACCGAGCAGGCTCTTGCCGACCGCGGACTGCGAGCGGGCCAGCCGGCCTCGCAGGCGCACGAGACGACCCGCGGTCGGCTCGATCTCCTCGATCGGGGCGGCCGGAGGAACGGCCTCGGGTCCTGCGGGTTCGACGGGTTCCGGCTGTACCTCCGGTTCGACGACCGTCTCCGCCTTCGGCGCCGGCTCACGTTCCGGGGCGGGTGCCGGTTTCGGCTCGGGTTCGGGAACGACCTCGGGCTCGATCGGTTCGGGTGCCGGACGCACCGGTTCCGGAGCGACCTCGGGTTCGACCGGTTCCGGCTCCGCGGTCTCCGGCTCGGCGGGCTTCGGCTCCGCGGGCTTCGGCTCGGCAGGCTTCGGCTCGGCAGGTGCCGGCGCACTCGGCGGGGCTTCCGCCACCTCCTCCGGCAGCGGCACGGTACGCGGCGCAGGCGGTTCGGGCGCAGGCTTCGGTGCAGGCGCCGGGGGCGCGGCGGCGCCCTGCGAGAAGCTGAATCCGCTCTGCGCCTTGTAACCGCCGGAGCGGTCCTTGGTCTCGGCGGAGTCGAGCTGCGGGGTCTCGGGCGCCTTCAGCGACACCTGCCGCCGACGGTAGAGGGTCAGACCGACGACGAGCGCGACGAGAACGACCGCCAGCGCGGCGGCGATGACTATCCAGGCTCCGGTACTCACGCACCCATACTGTCAGGCGCGGAGCTCTTCTTCCGGTTCGGGGACCGGTGTCGCGATCTCCCGTCCGCGCAGTCGCTGCGAGATGACTCGGGTGATGCCGTCACCCCGCATGCTCACGCCGTACAGCGCGTCGGCCACCTCCATCGTCGGCTTCTGGTGGGTGATGACGATGAGCTGGGACTTCTCGCGGAGCTGCTCGAACAACCCGATCAGCCGCCGAAGATTGGTGTCGTCCAACGCGGCTTCGACCTCGTCCATGACGTAGAAGGGCGACGGACGTGCCCGGAAGATCGCGACGAGCATCGCGACTGCCGTCAGGGACTTCTCACCACCTGACAGCAACGACAATCGCTTGACCTTCTTGCCGGGTGGGCGAGCCTCGACCTCGATGCCGGTGGTGAGCATGTCGCTCGGGTCGGTGAGCACGAGCCGTCCCTCACCGCCCGGGAAAAGCTTCGCGAAGACCTGCTCGAATTCGCGCTCGACGTCGGCATATGCCTCGGTGAAGACCTGCAGGATCCGCGCATCGACCTCCTCGACGACGGCGAGCAGATCCTTCCGGGCACCCTTGACGTCCTCGAGCTGAGTGGAGAGAAAGTTGTAGCGCTCCTCGAGAGCCGCGAACTCCTCCAACGCGAGCGGATTCACACGCCCCAGAGTCGCTAGGTCCTTCTGCGCCCGCTTCGCCCGTCGCTCCTGCGTCGCCCGGTCGTAGGGCATCGGTTGCGGAGCGACGACCTGCTCGCCGCGTTCACGGGCCTGCTCGTATTCGGCCATCTCCAGCGGCGTGGGCGGCAGCGGCACGTCGGGACCGTACTCGGCGACGAGATCGTCGAGGGCGATCCCGTGCTGTTCGAGGATGGTCTGCTCGAGTTGCTCGATACGGAGTGCGGCCTGGGCTCGGGAGACCTCGTCGCGATGCACCGCGTCGGTCAGCTGGTCGCGCTGTGCGCTCAGTTCGCGAACGAGTTCACGGGCCCGGTCGAGTTGCTCGGAGCATTCGGCGCGCCGCCGATTGAGCTCGTCCCGCTGAGCGAGTGCTGCAGCCACCGCCGCTTCGAGTTCTTCGGCGAGTCGCCGGCCCGATTCCGCCACGGCAGCCGCGACGGCCGCGGCCTGACGGCGGGCGATCCGGGCGCGTTCGGCACGCGCGCGGGCCTCCCGCTCGGTCTGCGCCGCCCGGCGAAGCGAATCGGCCTTGCCCCGAAGAGCTTCGGCGCGTTCCTCGGCTGTGCGTGCAGCGAGTCGCGCCTCGACCTCTACTGCTCGGACCTCGGCGAGAGCGGCCGCCGCCATCTCACGTTCGGCGGCGGTGTGCTCGGTGCCTGCACCATCGCCGCTACCGGCGGAGTCATCCTCGGCCAGGAGCAGCCGCTCCTCGAGTTCGACCAGTTTCTCGCGTGCCGCGTCGCGTTCCTTCTCCGCTTCGGTGCGCTGGACGGCGAGCCGCTCGGACTCGGCATGGGCGGTACGTGCCGCCTGACCGAGACGGCCGAGTTGCTCGTAGACGGCCGACATCGCGGCGTCGGATTCGTTCAGTGCAGCAAGGGTCTGTTCGACATGCTCGGCTCGTTCGGCCTGCTCCGCGAGCGCACCTGCCAGCGCCGCAGCCAACTCCTCGGAGCGACGCACCGCCTGCTCGAGACCGGCACGCGAAGTGTCGATCGCCGCCTGGATCTCGAGCGTGCTCGGCGCGCGGTGGGAGCCACCGATCAACCAGCCCGCGCCGAGGAGATCTCCCCCGCGGGTCACGGCACGCAGGTCGGGCCGTGTGGCACACACATCCAGTCCCGTGAGCAGGTCGTCGACCACGACGGTGCGGGCAAGGAGTCCATCGACACCGGCCCGGAGGACGGCGGGGCACTCGACGACCTCCCGCAACCATCGCACCCCCGCCGGCAGATCACCGGCGTCGAGGGGGCCGCCGGGCGCACCCGGGACGACGAAGGCCACCCGCCCCTGGTCGGCCTCCGCGAGGGCTGTGATCGCCGCGGTCGCAGCTTCGACCGACTCGACCTCGAGGGCGTCGGCCGCCGCACCGAAAGCCGCGGCCACCGCCGCCTCGTATCCCGGAGATACGCGAAGCCGGTCGGCGAGCCTGCCCACGAGTCCGTCACCGGAACGCGCGTCGAGCAGCCAGGCGGCACCGTCGGTTCGTTCGAGCCCCATCGACAGGGCCTCGATCCGCGCGCCGAGGGACGCGACCTCCTTACCTGCGGCCCGTTCGGCCTCTTGAAGTTCGGCGACCCGCTCGTCCGCAAGTCGCTGCGCCTCGAGCGCCCGCTCGTGCTGGGCGTCGGCGTCGACCTCACCGGCGTCGAGATCGTCGATCCGTGCCTGCGCGGTCTCGAACTCTGCTTGGGCAGCGACCCCACGCAGCCGCGCCTCCTCGATGGCCACGGTCAGCCGCGCGATCTCCGCGTCGATCGATTCGGCACGGGTGCGGACCGTGTCCACCTGACCGGCGAGGCGCGCGAGTCCCTCTCGGCGGTCGGCGACGGCGCGGACCGCTGCCAGATGCGCGCGTTCGGCGGCCGCTGCGGCGTCCTCCTGTGCGGCAAGTTGTTCACGCGCCGCTTCCAGAGCGCCGTGCGCGATCTCGACGGCCTCGATCAGTTCCGCTTCCTCGGCGGCGATCCGGTCGGCGCGCGCCTCCATCTCGTCGGGATCCTGACCGGAGCGATCCTCCGGTTCGGTGTGCAAGTGGCGAGCGCGTTCCTGCGCGACCCGCACAGTCGCCGAGACCCGTTCGGCGAGAGCGGACAAGCGGAACCAGGTCTGCGACGCCGCCTCGGCACCCGGCGTGAGTTTCGCGAGCGTCTGCTCGTGACGGGCCAGTTCGGCGTTCGCGTCGTCGAATGCCGAGAGCACATGATCAAGCCGCTCACGGATCATCCGCTCCTGCTCGTCGTGGCCGGCTAGTTCGGCGCGTCGGGTGACGAGATCGTCGGCGGCCAGGCGCAGGCGTGCGTCACGCAGGTCGGCCTGGATGGTCTGAGCACGCCGCGCGACCTCTGCCTGGCGGCCGAGCGGTTTGAGCTGGCGCCGCAGTTCGGCGGTCAGGTCGTTCAGGCGGGCAAGATTGGCCTGCATCGAGTCGAGCTTGCGCAGCGCCTTTTCCTTGCGCTTGCGGTGTTTGAGGACGCCGGCGGCCTCCTCGATGAAAGCTCGCCGGTCTTCGGGGCGGGATTCGAGGATGGCGGCGAGGCGCCCCTGCCCGACGATGACGTGCATTTCGCGGCCGATACCGGAATCGGACAACAGTTCCTGTACATCCATGAGGCGGCAGGCGCTGCCGTTGATCTCGTACTCACCCGCCCCGTCGCGGAACATACGACGGGTGACCGAGACCTCGGAGTACTCGATGGGGAGCGCGCCGTCGGAATTGTCGATGGTGAGCGTGACCTCGGCGCGCCCCAGAGGCGGGCGGCCTGCGGTTCCCGCGAAGATGACGTCCTGCATCTTGCCACCGCGCAGCGCTTTGGCGCCCTGCTCCCCCATCACCCACGTGAGTGCGTCCACGACGTTGGACTTTCCGGAACCGTTCGGACCGACGACGCAGGTGATTCCGGGTTCGAAGCGGAGAGTCGTCGACGAGGCGAAGGACTTGAAGCCCTTCAACGTCAGACTCTTGAGGTACATGGGGGCAAACTCTACCGGCGGCCTGTGACCGTCCCTGCAAGGCCGGGGGCACCATCGGTGGCGCTGTCGCGAGTGCTCTCACCGCCGTCCCGGTCGGAGCGCGCGGCGGTGCCTTGACTCCCTTCGGGCGTACGCCATCATCGGACGTTCCACGAGGACGTAGCTGATCACCGCCGCAACGATGGTCACCAGGACGGTGAGGAACAGCAGCACAGGCGTGCCGGTGGCGAAACCCCAGTCGTCGGCGCCTGCGGACTGGAGCCAGACCGCGACCGGCTCGTTCCACAGGAAGATTCCGTAGGAGACGGCACCGAGGCCGGCCATGACCGGCATCGCCAGGAAGTTCCGGGCACGACCGGCCGTCTCGTCACCGAACACCGCGGGCGCGACGAGCAGAAGGGCGATGATCACACCTGCGACATGGAGAATGTCCCCAGGGCTTCCGACGACGAATCCCAGCAGGAGGAAGAGCCCGACTGCGATCGACCAGCACGTGCCCGGATACTGTTCGACGAAGCGCACCGGCCGAGGCCGTTCGGAAGCACCACTCCACGCAATCGTCGCCAGTGCCAGTCCCATTCCGGCCGCGAACCAGTCGAGGTGGCCGAGCAGCGACCAGACGAGAAATCCGGAGGGCCCCTCGCCGAGCCCGAACAGGAACCGTCGGGCCAGTAGGCAGAGCACCGCTGCGGTGCACAGAATCCCGGCCTCGATCAGTAACTGGGCCCGGGCGGGCCGCCGGGCGAGAGTCCTGTGGACGACGAGTGCGTAGAGCGGTAGCGAGAGGTAGAACGCAACTTCGACAGACAGGCTCCACGCCGGGGACAGACCGCCGAAGGTGTGGCCGGGCACCCACGTCTGCGCAAGTCCGTAATAGATCCAGGCGTCCCGGTGCAGTACGTCCACCCACGTCGGAAGCACCAGGGCGAACACCGTCAGTGCGACCCAGTAACCCGGAACGACGCGGAAGAACCGGCGTTTGGCATACCGGCCGACATTCGGCATCGGGCGTCCCTGCAGTCGCGCCGCAGCGAATGGGCGATACAGGAGGAAGCCGGAGAGCACGAAGAAGATCGGGACCCCCATGTTCAAGAGTCTCGCGACGTCCCAGGTGTTCTCCGGGTCGGGAGAACACCTGAGGTAGACGTGGTAGCCGAGCACCATCAGGGCGGCGACGGCGCGTAGCGGCTCGAGCAGCACATAGCGCTCGTGCCGCCTCTCCGACACGACCGCGACTTCGTTGCCTGTCGTCACATCCATGAAGCCGCCTTTTCATACCAGGAGTTCGGCTTCAACTATTTAAACAGGATTCAGGTCTGTTTTGTAGATGTGCGTATGTATCTCGACCCGGCAGGCGTCACCGTTCGACGAAACCGATCAGGTCGCCGCGAGCGTCGTCCCAGGACTCGACCACCAGACTCACTTCACCCGGAGTCTCCCCGGAACGCAGCCACCCGAGTAGTTGTGTGAGGGCGGCACGGGGACCCTCGGCGACCACGAGGACCCTGCCGTCCGGGTGGTTCGTCGCGTGCCCGACGAGTCCGAGTTCCAGAGCGCGGGCACGCGTGAACCAGCGGAATCCGACCCCCTGGACCCGGCCGTGCACCCACGCGGTGAGCCGCTCGAGATCGTCGGGAGTAGTCATGGTTCAGCTTTCGGCGGTGATCGTCAGCGAGACCTTCGTTCCCGCCTTCAGTGTGCGACCCACCGTGCACACCTTGTCGACGGAACGTTCGACGAGGGCGACAAGCCGCTCCCGGGCGTCCGCGTCCAGTTCGGACAGATCGAGGATCATCTCCTCGTCGAGTCGGGGGTAGACCTCGTTCTCGCGGTCGGCGGCGCCGGACACGCGGATGGTCGCCTCGTAGTCGTCGCCGAGACGCCGCGACAGCGGGAAATCCGAACTCAGACCGGAGCACGCGGCCAGGGCGATCTTGAGCAATTCACCCGGGGTGAAGACGCCCTCGACGTTCTCGGAACCGATGAGCACCTCGGCACCGCGGGAACTACGCCCGGTGTAGCGGCGCGTTCCGGTGCGCTCTACCCACAGTTCGGTGGCGGGACGGTCGGGAGTCTGATCAGCCATGGGACAAATCCTGCCATGTGCCCTCCACCGTGATCTCGCGCAGGATGGTCACGAAGTCCTCGAGCGCGGCAGAGGACGCGTCGGCACTGCGTCGCAGCACCCCCACCGGTTCGACGGTACCGGCGGTGGGCAGTTCCAGACGTCGCATCACACCCTCGGCGAGATCGTCGCGCACGGCTCGCTCGGTCGTGATCCACACGGCATCGCTGCGTCGGACGACACCGCGGGCCACGGCGAGATCCAGCGTCTCCACCAGCCCCGTCGGCAACCGCAGTCCGTGATGTTCGAACAAGGCGTCGGTCGCGTGCCGCGGCACCGTTCCGCCGGTAGCCACCACGAGTGGGTGTTCGAGCGTTTCACCGGGCGAGACGGCTCTGCCCGCGAGGGGATGATGGGGTCGAACCACGAAGATGAGTGTCTCCGCGTACAGGAGTTCGAACGACAATCCGACCATTCTGGACGGTTCCGCCATGCGCCCGAGTACGACATCGAGTGCACCGGCCGTAAGAGCGGAGAGCAGGACCGCGTTCGGGCCGGTGCGGACCCGCACGCCCAGGTCGGGGCGCAGTGCTCGCAATCCGGTCAGAGCCGCCGGGACGACTGCTCCGGCCACGGTCGGCAGCGCGCCGATACGGAGCGGAGCGGGGGCAGGTTCACCGGCTCCCGCCAGGGCGGCTTCGGCGGCGTCCAGCGAAGTCGTGACGTCTTGCGCGTACCGCAGGAAACGTTGCCCCGCTGCGGTGAGACGGGCGCCGTGCCGGCCGCGGTCGAGAAGCTTCCTCCCGGCGAGGGCCTCGAGCTCGTTGAGGGTCTTGGTGACGGCGGGTTGACTCAGATGCAGCAGTTCGGCCGCGCGCCCGACCTGCCCCTCGCGAGCCACCACCACGAAACACCGAAGGTGCCGAAGGCGGATGCGTCCCGTCGATTCCGGCGCGGAAGGCGACAGGACGAAATCCGATTGCATGAGCAAAAGTTATGGATAAACCCTGGTTTTGTCAATTTACATGAGTTTTTCTCGCACATATGGTGGTGCTCACAGCTCAAAAGATCGGAGATCGAATGCCCACCGGTGAATACGTCGAGCGTGACCACACACTGCATCCGCCCGCGCTCACTCCCGGCTACCGCACGTCGGTGCTGCGCGCCCCGAAGAACGCGCTCATCACGCCGAAGCCGACCCTCTCCGAGATCACCGGTCCGGTCTTCTCACCGACGGAGCTCGGCGCCCTCGACAACGACCTGATCCTGAACTTCTCGAAGGACGGACTCCCCATCGGGGAGCGCATCATCGTCCACGGCTTCGTCAAGGACGAGTTCGGGAACCCGGTCGAAGGCGCGCTCGTCGAGGTCTGGCAGGCGAACGCCGGTGGACGGTACCGGCACAAGAAGGACACCTACCTCGCGCCCATCGATCCGAACTTCGGCGGCTGCGGCCGGATGCTCACCGACGCGAGGGGCTACTACCATTTCCGGACGATCAAGCCGGGTGCCTATCCGTGGGGCAACAGCCGGAATGCATGGCGGCCGGCCCACATTCACGTGTCGATCCTCGGACGGGGGTGGGCGCAGCGCCTGATCACCCAGCTCTACTTCGAAGGCGACCCGCTCATCGAGAAGTGCCCCATCGCACGCACGATCCCGACCGTGGACCAGTTGCGCAGCCTGATCGCCCAGGAGGATCCCGCCTCGAACGCGCCCTTCGACGCGCGTGCCTACCGGTGGGACATCACCTTGCGCGGTCGCCGCGCCACCTTCTTCGACAACGTCAACCTTCCCGGAGCCCCGCGATGAGCCTGCCCACCGACCCGTACCAGCCCGTCCCCCCGCTCCTCCCCCGGCCGATGGTCACCCGGTTCCCCGAGACGCCCTCGCAGACCGGTGGCCCGTACGTCCACATCGGCCTCGCACCGCAGCAGGCCGGCTTCGACATCTTCGACAACAACTTCGGCAACGTCCTCGTGACCGACGAGACCGTGGGCGAACGAATTACGTTGGAAGGCAGGGTCATCGACGGTACCGGGACACCCGTGCGTGACGCTCTGCTCGAGAGCTGGCAAGCGAACGCCCACGGCCGGTACGCGCATCCGGACGACGAGCAGGACAAGGATCTCGATCCGGCCTTCCGCGGGTGGGGTCGTACCGGCGGCGATTTCGAGACCGGGATCTTCACGATCGAGACGGTCAAGCCGGGCGCGGTGACCAATCCCGACGGATCGGTCTCCGCACCTCACATCCTGCTGGTGATCTTCGCGCGCGGCATCAACATCGGCCTGCACACTCGGGTCTACTTCGAGGACGAGGCCGAACTCAACGCTCAGGACCCGGTTCTGAAGGGCATCGAGTGGGAGGTCCGGCGTAACACGCTGATCGCCTCGCGCTCCCAGCGGGACGGCCGCACCGTCTACACCATCGACATCCGCCTACAGGACACCCCCGACGGCGGCGCCGAGACGGTGTTCTTCGACATCTGACGCCTCACCGCTCCCGAACGGCCCGGTACGCCCAGCGCTACCGGGCCGTTCGCGGTCGCGGCTGACATTTCGGGCAGCTGTACGACGAGCGGTTCATGAACTTCTCCCGGCGGATCGGGGCGCCGCAGCGTCGGCAGCCCTCGTTCTCACGCCCGTAGACATTCAGTGAACGCTCGAAGTAGCCGGACTCTCCGTTGACGTCGACATAGAGAGCATCGAACGACGTTCCGCCATGACCGAGGGCCTCCGCCATGACCTCGGTCGCGGCGTCGAGGACCCCACGAAGTTTCGGGCGCGACAACGCGTCGGTCACCCGATTGCCGTGAATCCTTGCACGCCACAGGGCTTCGTCGGCATATATGTTGCCGATCCCTGAGACGACGGTCTGATCGAGCAGGGCACGCTTGATCTCCGTGTGCTTGTTGCGCAGCACGGCCACTACCGCGTCCGGGTCGAATCGGGGGTCCATCGGATCCCGCGCGATGTGCGCGACAGGCAGCGGCAGACGATCGCCGTCGACCTCCACCAGAGGAGCCAGAGCCCATCCCCCGAAAGTGCGCTGGTCCACGAAGCGCAGGTCGGCGCCGTTGTCGAGAACCGCACGGATACGGAGGTGCTTCTCGTCCTGAACGGTAGGGGGCTGCACGAGCATCTGCCCGCTCATCCCCAGATGTACCACGAGGGCGAGATCGGCCGGCTCGAGAACGAGCCACATGTACTTGCCGCGGCGCTCGACCGAAGCGACCTTCTGACCGGTCACCTGCATGGCGAGATCACGCGGGCCGAGTTCGTGCCGGCGCACAGCACGCGGATGCAGCACCTGCACCGAACTCACGGTCGCGCCGACGACGTGCGCGTCGAGTCCGCGACGGACCACCTCGACTTCGGGAAGTTCCGGCACGTGCGGTCAGTTGCTCCCGGAAGACGTTTCCGAATCGGAATCGGACTGCGTTTCGGCATCACTGGCGTCCTCGGCGGAGAGCGCATTCCACGCGGCCGCCGCAGCCTTCTGCTCGGCTTCCTTCTTGGTGCGTCCGATGCCGGTTCCGTAAGGGTTACCGCCGACGAGGGCGGTGGCCGTGAATTCCTTGTCGTGGTCCGGGCCGGTCGCGGTGATCTCGTAGGCCGGAACACCGAGAGCACGTTCGGCGGTGAGTTCCTGCAGACTCGTCTTCCAGTCGAGGCCGGCACCGAGCCGGGGTCCTCGTTCGAGGAGATCGGCGAACAGACGAAGAACCACTTCGCGAGCGACGTCGATGCCGTGCTCGAGGTGCACGGCGCCGAGGAGCGATTCCATACCGTCGGCGAGAATGCTGGCCTTGTTGCGGCCGCCCGTCAGTTCCTCGCCCTTACCGAGGAGGAGGTGAGCGCCGAGGCCGCCGTCCCCGAGATCGCGCGCAACTTCGGCGAGCGCGTGCATGTTGACGACACTCGCGCGGATCTTGGCGAGTTCACCCTCGGACTTGTCGGGGTGGGTGAGATAGAGCTTCTCGGTGACCGCGAGCCCGAGGACGGCGTCGCCCAGGAACTCGAGACGTTCGTTGGTGGGCAGCCCGCCGTTCTCGTAGGCGTACGAGCGATGGGTCAGCGCCAAGGTCAGTAGTTCTGCGTCCAGAGGCACACCGAGGGCGGCGAGGAGAGACTCATGGCTCTCTTCGCCGCCCTCGGTGGCTGTCTCGGAGGACTTGCTCGTCACGTGAGGTACCGATTAGACGGGCGCGGTCACCTGACGGCCGTTGTAGGTGCCGCAGGACGGGCACGCCACATGGGGGAGCTTCTTCTCTCCGCAACCCCGGTTCGGGCAGGTGACGAGCGTCGGCGCAGTGGTGTTCCACTGGCTGCGCCGCGACCGGGTGTTGGAACGCGACATTCTGCGCTTGGGGACGGCCACGTCTACTTCTCCTCGTTGTTCATGCTGTCGATTTGACTGCTGGGTTCTTCGGAGCCCGCGCCGAACTTGGCTGCCAACCCAGCCCAGCGAGGATCCATTGTCTCATGACGGTGCCCGGATTCCGCAATCGCCAGGCGAATGCCGCATTCGGGGCACAATCCCGCGCAGTCGTCACTACACAACGGCTGCAGCGGAAGTTCCAGTCCCACCGCGTCGACGAGGACCGGCTCGAGATCGATCAGATCGTTCTCGATGCGGTAGACCTCGTCGTCCTCGGTGGTCTGCTCCGTGACACTGTTCGGGTAGGCGAACAGCTCGGTGAGGTACAGGTCCACAGGCAGGGTGAACGACTCGAGACACCGCGAGCACTCACCGACTGCCTCGGCGCGAACTGTACCGGTGACCAGGACACCCTCGGACACCGACTCCATCCGGAGATCGAGATCGATCTCGGAACCCTCTTCGATTGCGATCAGGTCGAGGCCGATACGTGACGGCGCCGCCACCTTTCGCTCGACCGTGCGCATCGAGCCGGGCTGCCGGCCCAAGGAGAGCGTGTCGAGCACCAGTCCGGTGTCCCGTGCAGGACGAGACGTGCTGGAACCACGAGCGGACACGGGGAACTCACCTTCTTCGGACGACTCGGGAACACGACTCGGTCGTGATAGGGCAACCGCTCCATGATACGCGATGGAGCACAGCGGTGAAAACTCGCACTGCTCAGCGGCGGCGACCCGCTCGGTGGTCCGCCTCTGCATAGTCGGGGGCACCCGACAGCCGCAACTGCTGCCGGCCACGGCCGACCGAACGCAGTGTGGTGCCCAGCAATTCCTCGAACTCGGCGAGCTTGCCGTCGATGTATTCGTCACATTCGGTCCGGAGCCGGTCCGACTCGGCGTGCGCGCAATCGATGACACGCGCCGACTCGGCATGCGCAGCCTGCACGACCTCCGTCTGCGAGACCAGCCGCGCCTTCTCCGCCTCACCCTCTGCCACCGAGCGCTCGTACGACGCCTGGCCGGACTCGATCAAGCGATCGGCCTCGGCGCGGGCACGCCCGGTCACGCTCTCGTACTGCTTGTTGCCCTCGGCGACGAGATCGTCGGCCTCGAGCTGCGCGTCTCGCACGAGCTCGTCGGCATGGGCCCGCGCTTCCATGACCATCCGGTCGGCCTGCGCCTTCGCCTCCGCGAGCATTCGGTCGGCGTCCGCCCGCGCATCCTCGAGAAGCGTGCGCGCCTCCACATCGGCATCGCCGACCGTCTTGTCCGCTTGCGCCCGCGCGTCGCCGATCAGTTTGTCGCGGTGGTCGAGCACATCCTGGGCATCGTCGAGTTCGGGTGGCAGGGCGTCGCGCACGTCGTCGAGCAGTTCGAGGACATCGCCACGCGGCACCACACAACTCGCCGTCATCGGAACGCTACGTGCCTCTTCGACGATTGCGACCAGCTCGTCGAGTGCCTCGAATACCCGGTACACGCCCAACCCCAATCACTCGCCCGGCGCGACCGGTGCGGTCGCGCCACGGTCCAGTCTGCCGTAGCGCAGGGTGCGGTTGCGTGCCCCCGACACGGTGTGTCGGGATCGGGTGTCCTCTACTTCGCGGCGGCTCGTTCGGCGAGACGCGCGAGCAGGCGGTCGTGCACGGACGCGGGAAGCATGTCGGAGACGTCGCCGCCGTAGGTCGCGACCTCCTTGACGAGCGAGCTCGACAGATAGCTGTAGACCGGATTGGTGGCCACGAACAGGGTGTCGACGCCGGTGAGCTTGTGGTTCATCTGCGCCATCTGCAGTTCGTAGTCGAAATCGTTGGCGCCACGCAGCCCCTTGACGATCGCGGATATCCCCCGCTCTCGTGCGTAGTCGACGAGCAGGCCCTGCCACGCGTCGACCGTGACGTTCGGCAGATGTGCAGTGGCCTCGGTGAGCATCTCGAGGCGTTCGTCGATCGTGAACATCCCCTGCTTGTTGGGATTGATCGTGACGGTCACGACGACCTCGTCGAACTGGGCCGAGACCCGGCCGATGACGTCGAGATGCCCGTTGGTGACCGGGTCGAAGGATCCTGGGCAGACCGCGCGGCTCATGATCCAGCACCGTAGCAGGTGGCGATCTCCACTCTGGTCTCGCCGTAGCGCCGTACCTTGCCGACGTCGAATGCCTGCGGCCACAGCGTTTCCGGCGATCGCGAGGAGCGTTCGAGCACAACGACGGAGCCCTCGTCGACCCAGCCGCCGGCCACCAACGCCTCGAGTACCGCGGTCACGGCACTCTCGGTCACCGCGTAAGGCGGGTCGGCCAGTACGAGGTCGTAGACACGGTCGGCGGTACCCGCGAGCACCGCGGCCACCGGTGCGGCGCGCAACACCGCGCCCGGCAGACTCACAGCAGCGATGTTCTCGCGGATCACCCCCGCCGCCTTGGCATCGGACTCGACGAGCGTCGCATGTGCCGCGCCGCGGGACAGAGCCTCGAGACCGAGCGCTCCCGACCCCGCGTAGAGGTCGAGGACGGCGGCACCGTCGAGGTCCATACGCGATTCCAGCGAGGAGAACAGGGCTTCACGCACCCGTTCGGAGGTGGGCCGGGTCCCGCGGGGCGGCACCTTCAGGCGCCGCCCCCCGGCCCGGCCGGCGACGATCCGTGTCACTCGGCACTGTCTCCTGTGGACACCTCGACGAGCAGATCGCCGCCTTCGACCTGCTGCACCGCGCCGATCGCGACCCGCGTGATACGGCCACCGCGCGGGGCGGTGATCGCGGCCTCCATCTTCATGGCCTCGATGGTCGCGACGGTGTCGCCCGCCGAGACACTGTCGCCCTCGGACACGACGAGGGTGACCATGCCGGCGAACGGCGCGGCGACGTGACCGGGATGGTTACGGTCGGCCTTCTCCGCGGCCGGGATCTCCGCCGCGACCGTGCGGTCGCGCACCGACACCGGGCGCAGTTGCCCGTTGAGGATGCACATGACCGTGCGGAAGCCCTTCTCGTCCGGATCCGAGATCGCCTCGAGACCGATGAGCAGTTCGACGCCCTTGTCCAGGCGCACCCGGTGCTCGTCACCGTGGCGCAGCCCGTAGAAGAACTGGTTGGCCGACAACTCGGTGGTGTCGCCGTAGGTCTCGCGGTGCTGCTCGAACTCTTTCGCAGGGCCCGGGAACAGCAGTCGGTTGAGCATCCGGCGTCGCTCCTCGGACGAACCACCGAGGGCTTTCTCCTCCTCCGGGGCGAGCGGGGTCACCGGCTTGGGCTCGGCGCGACCCGACAGTGCCTTGCTCCGGAACGGCTCGGGCCAGCCACCGGCCGGGGTACCGAGATCTCCGCGCAGGAAACCGATCACCGAATCGGGAATGTCGAACTTGTCGGGTTCGGCGGCGAAGTCGTCGACCGAGACACCCGCTCCGACGAGGTGCAGCGCGAGATCACCGACGACCTTGCTGGACGGGGTGACCTTGATCAGGCGGCCGAGAAGCCGATCGGCACCGGCGTATGCGGCCTCGACCTCCTCGAAGCGGTCGCCGAGCCCGAGAGCGATCGCCTGCTGACGCAGATTCGACAACTGACCGCCGGGGATCTCGTGGGTGTACACGCGGCCCGTCGGCGCGGGCAGTCCCGATTCGAACGGCCGGTAGACCTTGCGCAGAGCCTCCCAGTACGGCTCGAGATCGCACACCGCCTGCAGGTCGAGCCCGGTGTCGAACTCACTGTTGGCTGCTGCGGCGACGATCGCCGAGAGGGCAGGCTGGCTCGTCGTTCCCGCGAGCGCCGCGGACGCACCGTCGACCGCGTCGGCACCGGCGTGCCATGCCGCGAGATAGGTCGCCAACTGGCCACCGGGCGTGTCGTGGGTGTGTACGTGCACGGGCAGGTCGAAGTTCTTGCGCAGTGCGGAGACCAGCGTCGCCGCGGCCGGGGCGCGCAGCAGACCTGCCATGTCCTTGATGGCCAGCACATGCGCGCCGGCCTCCACGATCTCCTCCGCCAGACGCAGGTAGTAGTCCAGCGTGTAGATCGTCTCGTTCGGGTTCGACAGATCGCCGGTGTACGACATCGCTACTTCGGCGAGAGTGGTGCCCGTCTCACGCACCGCATCGATCGCCGGACGCATCTGGTCGACATTGTTCAGCGCATCGAAGATGCGGAAGATGTCGATGCCGGTGTCTGCTGCCTCCTGCACGAACGAGCGGGTGACAGCCTCCGGGTAGGGGGTGTACCCCACGGTGTTGCGCCCGCGCAGCAGCATCTGCAGGTTGATGTTCGGGATCGCCTCACGCAGCGCGGCGAGGCGTTCCCACGGATCCTCGTGCAGGAATCGCAGTGCGACGTCATAGGTCGCGCCGCCCCAGGCCTCGATGGACAGCAGCTGCGGGGTCATCCGGGCCACGTGCCCGGCGACCGTCAGCAGATCCTTGCTGCGCACCCGGGTCGCGAGGAGCGACTGGTGGGCGTCGCGGAAGGTGGTGTCGGTGACCCCGATCGCCTTCTGCTCACGCAGGGCGCGGGCGAAGCCTTCGGGTCCGAGTTCGAGAAGGCGCTGGCGCGAACCGGCGGGCGGCTCGGTGCTCAGATCGATCTCGGGGAGCTTGTCGTGCGGGTAGATCGTCGTGGGGCGTTCCCCGTGCGGCTTGTTGACCGTCACGTCCGCGAGGTACCGGAGGATCTTGGTGCCGCGGTCGGCGGACGAGCGCAACGTCAGAAGGTGCGGGCGCTCCTCGATGAACGAGGTGTTCACATTCCCGGCGCGGAAGTCGTCGTCGTCGAGGACCGCCTGCAGGAACGGGATGTTGGTGGCCACGCCCCGGATACGGAACTCGGCGACCGCGCGGCGGGCACGGGCCACCGCCGTCTCGAAGGTGCGGCCCCGGCATGTGAGCTTGACCAGCATGGAGTCGAAGTGCGCCGAGATCTCCGCACCGACCGACGTGCCGCCGTCGAGACGGATACCCGCACCGCCCGGGGTGCGGTAGCCGGTGATACGGCCGGTGTCGGGGCGGAATCCGTTCGCGGGGTCCTCGGTCGTGATGCGGCACTGCAACGCCGCGCCGCGGATGGTGATGTTCTCCTGCGAAAGGCCGAGATCGTCGAGCGACTCACCGGCCGCGATGCGCAGCTGAGACTGCACCAGATCGACGTCGGTGATCTCCTCGGTGACGGTGTGCTCGACCTGGATGCGCGGATTCATCTCGATGAACACGTGATTGCCACGCTCGTCGACGAGGAACTCGACCGTGCCCGCGCACTGATAGCCGATCTCCTTCGCGAAGGCGACGGCGTCGGCACAGATACGGTCGCGCAGCTCGGGATCGAGATTCGGGGCAGGCGCGAGCTCGATCACCTTCTGGTGCCGGCGCTGCACCGAGCAGTCACGCTCGTACAGGTGGATGACGTTGCCGTACTTGTCTGCGAGGATCTGCACCTCGATATGCCGCGGGTTGATCACGGCCTGCTCGAGGAAGACGGTCGGATCACCGAAGGCCGCGTCCGCCTCCCGCGAGGCGGCTTCGATCGCCTCGCGCAGCTGGGCGGGTTCGGCGACTCGGCGCATGCCACGCCCGCCACCGCCCGCGACCGCCTTGACGAACACCGGGAAGGTCATCGACTCGGCTGCGGCGAGCAGTTCGTCGACGTCCGCGGACGGCTGCGACGACGCCAGCACCGGCAGACCGGCAGCCTTGGCCGAGGCGATCGCCCGGGCCTTGTTCCCGGTCAGCTCCAGGATCTCCGCCGACGGACCGACGAAGGTGATGTCCGCTTCCGCGCACGCCGCGGCGAGGTCCGGATTCTCCGACAGGAAGCCGTATCCGGGGTAGATCGCATCGGCACCGGCCGCCACGGCCGCTTCGACGATCTTCTCCACCGACAGATAGGCACGGACCGGATGGCCCTCCTCGCCGATCTGATAGGCCTCGTCGGCCTTCAGCCGGTGGAGGGAGTTCCGGTCTTCGTACGGGAACACCGCGACCGTTCCGGCACCGAGTTCGTAGGCAGCGCGGAACGCGCGGATCGCGATCTCGCCACGGTTGGCGACAAGCACTTTCGAGAACATTGGTCGACGGTACCGCGCCGTGACATGCGAACTTCCGCGGGCGTTCCACATCCTGAGACGGAATGCCCGGATCCCATGACTGGAACGATGCAGTCGGCCCCGGCCGTAACACGATGTCAACATTGCGGGAGCACTCCCGGAAACCTCACCGCAGATTCGGTTCGAGAGTGCGCAGAACGTAACTCAGGACTTGTCGAGATACACGACACGCTCGGCGTCGAGGGCGGCCCGCACCATGCTCGCAAGCCCGGGATGCCGGTCGAGTCCGGGATCCTTCTCCGTCACCGCCCGGGAAAAGGCACGGGCGGACTCGATGACGTCGGCGTCGTCGACGAGCGAGAGCAGCCGCAGCGTCGAGACCGTGCCGGACTGTGCGACACCGAGGACGTCTCCCTCCCGCCGCAGTTGCAGATCGAGCTGGGCGAGTTCGAACCCGTCGGTCGTGCCGGCGACGGCCTCGAGCCGCATCATCGTGGGCGTCCCGGGCTTCGCGTCGGTCACCAGGAGACACAGGCCCTGATGGCCGCCACGACCGACGCGGCCGCGCAGCTGATGCAGCTGGCTGACGCCGAATCTGTCGGCATCGACGATCACCATCACGGTCGCGTTCGGCACATCGACGCCGACCTCGACGACGGTCGTGCACACGAGAACGTCGATCTTCGCGGCGTTGAACGCCTGCATCACCGCGTCCTTCTCGTCGGCCGGCAACCGGCCGTGCAGCAGCCCCACCCGCAGCTCGCTCAGCGGCCCGGAGGTCAGGAAATCGTACTGCTCGAGCACCGAGGTCGTCTCGGGGGGAGCCTGCTTGCCTTTGCCGGACGGCTCGGGCGCACCGGCGTCGAAGGCCGCGTCGTCGTCGGCATCGCCGTCGCCGATTCGCGAGCACACCACATAGGCCTGACGTCCCTCGGCGACCTCCTCGCGAATGCGCTCCCACGCGCGGTCGACCCACTTCGGGTGCACCTTCGCGGGCACCACGCGACTGACGATCGGTGACCGGCCACGCGGCAGTTCGCGGAGTGTGGATACCTCGAGGTCGCCGAGCACGGTCATGGCGATGGTGCGTGGGATGGGCGTGGCCGTCATCACCAACACGTGCGGAGACGCGCCGTCGCGACCTCGCGACCGCAATGCATCGCGTTGCTCGACACCGAAGCGGTGCTGCTCGTCGATCACCACGAGACCGAGATCGAAGAACTGCACCTTGTCCTCGATCAGCGCGTGGGTGCCGATCACGATCCCGGCATCGCCGGTCACCGCCTCGTTGAGCGCCTGCCGTTTGCGCGCGGTACCCATCGAACCCGTCAGCAGCGTCACGCGGGTCGCGAGTTCGTGAGCGCCGAGTTCGCCCGCCGCGGCGAGATCGCCGAGCATCGTGGTGAGCGAACGCGCGTGCTGTGCCGCGAGCACCTCGGTCGGAGCGAGCAACGCACACTGCCGCCCCGAGTCGATCACCTGCAGCATCGCCCGCAGCGCCACGATCGTCTTGCCCGAACCGACCTCGCCCTGCAGCAGCCGGTTCATGGGATGCCCGCGGGACAGGTCGGCCGAGATCTCGTCGGCGACGGCGAGCTGCCCCGCCGTCAGTTCGAAGGGAAGCCGGCGATCGAACTCGTCGGCGATCCCACCGTCACGGTGCGGACACGCCGGCGCCGACCGCACCTCGACGTCGTGCCGGCGACCCGCGAGTACGAGCTGCACCGCGGCGGCCTCGTCGAACCGCAGGCGGTCGCGCGCACGATCGATCTCCTGCTTCGTGTCGGGAAGGTGGATCGACCGGAGCGCCTCGTCGAGACCCATGAAACCGTGCTCTTCGCGCACCCATGCGGGCAGCGGATCGTCGACCCGGTCGAGCTGGTCGAGCACCTGCCGCACGCACCGCATGACGGTCCACGACTCCACCTCGCGGGTCGCGCGGTACATGGGGATGAGCGCACGGTCGAAGACCGACATGTCCACGCCCGAGCCGTCCTGGGCGGTACGCGCAAGACCCGCGAGGGCACCGGCGCCCCGCACCCGGGCAGGCGCCGCGGATACTAGGTCCTCTGCGTCGCGCGGCTCGGGCAGCACGAGATAGCTGGGGTGGGTCAGGCTCCATTTGTCGCGGAAGTACTTCACGGTGCCCGAGAACATCGCGCGCACTCCCGGTTTGATGTTGTGCTTGACCCGGTGCGGGTTGAAGAAGGTGACGTCGATGCTGTGGCGGTCGGAGCGCAGCCGCACGGCGAGTCTCTTGCCGGCACGCGACTTCATCGGCACCTCCTGCGCCGATTCGACCCGCGCGATGATCGTGATGTGCTGACCTTCTTCGGGCCGGCTCTCGCCCAGCTCGGCACCCTGGGTGGCGTAGCGGTGCGGATAGTGACGTAGCAGATCCTCGACCGTGACCATCCCGAACGCGTCGTGCAATGCGTCCGCCGTCTTGCGGCCGAGGACATGGTCGAGCCGGTCCGCGAGTGTCGCCACTGCCGTCCCTTCTGCTTCTCGCGCGGTGACCTCTCGGCACACCGGCTACTCGACGCCGAGCTGCAGCAGGTCGCTGCGCTGACCCCCCTGATACACCACTACGTCGATCTCCGGGTGACGGTGATCGAGGTGCGCGGCCAGCTGCTCGACGAGTTCGGCGGGGGCATGCGCACCGACGAGCATCGTCACGAGCTCACCACCCGCGGCGAGAATCTTGTCGAGCAGCGACGCTCCCGCTGTCACCAGATCATGCTCGATCACTACGACATCGTGACCCGAGAGTCCGAGACTGTCGCCTGGTTCGCACGTTCCGACCCAGGTCAGCGCCCGTTCGTCCGCATACCGCAAGGACCCCCAGCGCACGCACGATGCGGCCTCCGACATCGCGAAGGCGTCGTCGACGGTCGCCCGCATCGGGTCGTGCACGGCCAGTGACGCCAGCCCCTGCACCACCGACGAGCTGGGCAGAAACATCACGTCCCGGTCCTCCCGCCGCGCCCGGGCACCCACCGCGACCACGTCCTGCGCCGAGAGCGCCCCGTTGGGCAGGACGAGGACATCACGGCTCGGCAGGGCGCGAATCGCTTCGAGAAGGTCGTCCGGAGCGGAGATCTCCTCCGCCCGCAACACCGTCGCTCCCTCTGCCTCGAACAGTTCGGCGGCACCGTCACCGCCGACCACCGCGAGAATCGCCCGCGGCTGCTCCCCTGCCCTCTCGACGCGCGCCGGGGCAGCCGCGCCGGATCCGGCCGCAGCGGAGTCGTCGGCGCATCCGCGGCGAACGGACTCGAGCGCGAAGCAGGTGATGTCGATGCGGCTGAGAGCACCCGCCGCGAGGCCTGCCTCCACCGCCGCGCCGGGATCACAGCAGTGGACGTGCACGGACCAGCAACCGGCCTCACCGGCGGCGATGGCAACCGAGTCACCGAGGGCGTCGAGATCCGAACGCAGCGCGGCGACCCGCGCTTCGTCGGTCTGCTCGACGAGGTACATCACCTCGTATTCCTGGTGGTCGCGGTCGTGGTGGTCGTCGACGATCTCGGGTTCCACCACGGGTCGTGAGGCACCTGCGAGCTCCATCCGGCGGTCCGGGCGCGTTCCTGTCGTGACCTCGACCAGGCAGTCCAGCAGCACGAGCAGCCCGAGACCGCCTGCATCGACCACCCCGGCCTCGGCGAGAACGTCGAGTTGGGTGGTGGTGCGCTGCAAGGCGTCGGCGGCGGCGTCCGCGCTCGCGACGGCCACCTCGCACACCGTTGCATCGGTGCCCTGGGCGGCCCGTCCGGCGCCGTCCGCAGCGGCTTCGAGAACACTGACGATGGTGCCCTTCGCAGGCGCGCTGAGCGCCCCGGTGACGAGAGTCGCAGCGTTCGCGAGAGCTGCGGCGAGATCCCGGGCGCCGACCGTTTTCAGGCCGGCGACGGCATCGGCGACCCCGCGCAGTGCCTGCGCCAGGATGATTCCCGAATTGCCCCGAGCACCCTCGAACGCGCCGCGGGCGAGACCTTCGGCGACGTCCGAGGCGGTGAGAGCGCCGTCCACGGGACCCCCGATCCGGGCCGCCGCAGCCTGCAGCGTGAACAGCAGGTTGTTGCCGGTGTCCCCGTCCGGAACCGGGAAGACGTTGAGCGAATTGATCTCCGCCCGACGCTGGTCGAGCGCTTCGACGCCGAACTCGACCCATCGGCGCAGCGCCCGGCCGTCCACTGTGTCCTCGGCTCCGAGCAACGATTCCACCCCCTTCGCCTCTCACCTTCCGGGCACCGTCATGCTGTTCACCCGACGCCGACAGGCAGGTGTGTCGGGTCCTGCCCGACAGGGTAGCCGTGGGTGGCTGCACCGTCCGGTTTGGCCATCCGCCCTCGAGTTCGCTAAGCTTGCCGGGTTGCCTCGCACGGGTGACTCGTTCCCCGTGTTTGCAGGTCGAACCAACAGACAGAAGATCTATCCACTAGACACAAGGAGTTCGCGACATGGCTGCCGTCTGCGACGTATGCGCCAAGGGCCCCGGCTTCGGGAAGTCGGTCTCGCACTCGCACCGGCGTACCAACCGTCGCTGGAACCCGAACATCCAGAGCGTGCGCGCTCAGGTTGCTCCGGGCAACACCCGCAAGATGAACGTGTGCACCTCCTGCCTCAAGGCCGGCAAGGTCGTTCGGGGCTGAGACCCGGTAGAGCTGTAGCGAAGGCCCCCGGCGCGATTGCGCCGGGGGCCTTCGTCGCTCGATCCGGCACGCCGGTTATCGTGCCCGAATGACCGAGAATCAAGTTTCCTTCCCCGCAGGCGACAATCCGCAGCATTCGCTGGTGAGTGTCGAGGACCGCGTCCTGCGAATCGCCGTGGCGACATCCGAGCACGGCACTTCCCTGTCCCCGCTCGGGATGGAGCAAGGCACCGCAGCCTTGCGCGCCGCCGGATCCGAGATCGGCGCCGTTCTGCTCGTCGGTGAGGGTGCGAACTTCTGTGCGGGCGGAAACGTCCTCGGATTCGCCGCGGCCGAGGACCGCGGTGCCCACCTCCTCGAGATCGCGAATCTCTTCCACGACTTCGTCCGCGAGTTGGAGAAGGCCCCCGTACCGGTCGTCGCCGCCGTGCACGGCTGGGCCGCGGGCGCGGGTATGAGCCTGGCCTTGCTTGCCGACATCGCACTTGCCGGTCCGGGCACGAAGATGCGCGCCGCGTATCCGTCGATCGGGTTCTCCCCCGACGGCGGGATGTCCTGGACCCTGCCGCGGATCGTCGGTCCGTCGCGGGCACGAGAGATCATCATGACCGACTCGGTGATCGGCGCGGACGAAGCCGTGCGCCTGGGCCTGCTCAGCCGGCTCGTCGCCGACGGAGAGATCCAGAGCGAAGCATTGCGCATCGCCCGAACCCTCGCGCACGGCCCGACGCAGTCCTACGCTGCTGTCCGCACGCTCGTCGCCGGGTCCGCAGGCCGGTCGCTGTCCGAGCAGCTCGACGTGGAAGCTGCTGCGATCTCTGCGGCTGCGACGACACCCACGGGCATCGAGGGCGTCGACGCGTTCGTGGCGAAGCGGCGACCCGATTGGGAGTCGGTCCGTAACTGACGACGTCGATCCGGCACCGAACCGGTGGTCAGGACAGGCGCCAGTCCACCGGTTCGCCGCCCTGCTCGACGAGGAGTGCGTTAGCGCGGCTGAACGGGCGCGATCCGAAGAATCCGCGCGAGGCCGACAGTGGCGAGGGATGGGCCGACTTGACGGTGGGCACATCCCCGAGCATCGGCTCGAGGGTCGCGGCGTCGCGACCCCAGAGGATCGCCACGAGCGGAGTCCCGCGGCCGACCAGCGCCCTGATCGCCTGCTCGGTCACCGCTTCCCAGCCCTTGCCGCGGTGCGATGCCGGCTGGCCGGGCGCCACGGTCAGCACCCGGTTGAGCAGCAGGATCCCGTGTTCCGTCCACGGCGACAGGTCGCCCGTGGACGGCGTCGGAAGACCGAGATCCTCGGTGTACTCACGGTAGATGTTGACCAGACTCCGCGGAATCGGCCGCACGTCCGGAGCCACCGAGAAGCTCAGCCCTACAGCGTGACCGGGTGTGGGATACGGATCCTGCCCGACGATGAGCACCCGCACCGACTCGAACGGCTGGGTGAACGCGCGCAGCACGTTCCGGCCCGACGGCAGGTAGCTGCGTCCCGCGGCGAGTTCCGCGCGGAGGAAGTGTCCCATCGCGGTGATGTCGTCGGCGACCGGTGCGAGCGCCCGCGCCCAACCCGGATCGACGAGTTCTGCGAGAGGCCGACCGGAGCGGGGTTCACCCGCCTGCCCGACCACGGACTGCGTATCGACGGTGTCGTCCACCCTGGTCACTCCTGGTCGATGCGGCGGAGGGCGGTCCGGTAGTAGGCGGCATTCGCCGCGTACATCTCGGCGTTCGCGTCGAAGTTCCCCTCGGGGATCTCGTATCCCTCGCGGACCTTCGCGGGGATACCCATAGCCATGCGGCGCGGCGGAAGCTCGAATCGTGGAGGGATCAGGGCACCGGCCGCGACCTGGGCACCGGCACCGATGACCGATCCGTTGAGGACCAGCGAACCCGACCCGATCAGCACGCCGTCGCCGATGGTGGAGCCTTCGATGTGGGCGTTGTGGCCGACGACGCACCGGGCTCCGATGCTCGTGGGCTCGATCGCGGTGCAGTGGATGATCGTGCCGTCCTGGATGTTGGTCTTCTCTCCGACGGTGATCGTGCCGTAGTCCCCACGCAGCACCGCGGAGGGCCAGACGGAGGCCCCGGCACCGAGGGTGACGTTGCCGATCACGACCGCGTCGGGATGAACCCACGCGTCGGGATGGATATCGGGGACACGCTCGCCGAGTGCGTAGACAGCCATGACTGCAGAACCTATCTCGAGCGAAGCCGCCTAACGTGCACTGCCCGGAGCGAAGCTCTCCCAGCCTCCCGGTGCGGAGCGTTCCTTCCCGTCGAGGGTCACTCCTCGCCCGGTGGCCACCACTCCGATCGGCCGCCACCCCTCGGGCAGCACGACCTCGGGCGGGAAGCACGCCGCGAGCGCGTGATCCTCACCGCCGGCGAGGGTCCATTCCCACGGATCGGCTGCCAATGCGGCCCCGGCTTCCCGCAGCGTGCGGCCGGGAGTGAGCGTTCGGGAGTCCAGATCGATCGCCACCTCCGATGCAGCGCAGATGTGTCCGAGGTCTGCGACGAGACCGTCGGAGATGTCGGTGCAGGCGTGGGCTCCGGCCGCGGCTGCGGCGGGACCGGCCGCGTAGGGCGGTTCCGGCACGAGATGCGACGCGACCAGTTCGGGAAACTCCCGGTTGCCGGCCAGGAGCAGAGCCAATCCGGCTGCCGAGCGACCGGTAGTTCCGGCCAGAGCGACGATGTCACCGGCGCGTGCACCCGATCGGAGCAGGGGCGGGCGCCCTTCCAGTTCGCCGAGCACGGTGACCGAGACGATCACTTGAGCCGCCTGTACGAGATCTCCACCCACGACTCCGGCACCGATCTCCTCCGCGGCCTCCCCGATCCCTGCCGAGATCTCGTCGAGAACGGCGACCGGAGTGTCGGGCGGGCACCCGAGACCGACGACGAACGCGGTGGGCCGCGCACCGACCGCAGCGACGTCGGCGCCGTTCTGAGCGACGGCCTTGCGGCCGACCTCCCGCGGAGTCGACCAGTCGAGACGGAAATGGCGGCCCTCGACGAGCATGTCGGTCGAGATTGCGATACGCCCGTCGGCGGCCGCGACGACCGCAGCATCGTGGCCCGGGCCGACCAGCGTGCTGTCGGGCTGTCGCCGTGCTCTCACCGCACGTTCGATCACGGGGAACTCCCCGATGTCGGATACGGTGGGTCGGGTCGGGTTCGTCACGGTGACGGTCGCCTCTTTCTCGGTCGGCGGTGGGAGAGAGCCGGCGCGTGCCCTGCTACGTTCGATCACGCTACCGCCCCTTGCCCCCGAGCCCGGACGCTGGACACGATGAACGACACCCCTGATCCCGACCGCGAGTCTTCCGACGACGCCTCTACAGAGGGCCACGAATCGGACAAGACCCGACGCAGTCCCGCTCTGATCGCGACGGCGATCGCACTGCCCGTCGCCTTGCTCGTCGGCGTGGTCGTGGCCGCGGTGATCGTGTCCCGGAGTCCGGTGAACACTCCCGTGGGTCTCGGTCCCGTGCCCGCCCCGGAAGCCGAATCCGAATCCTGCTCACAACTGCTCGGTGCCCTCCCTGAGGATCTCGGCGACTACACACGTGCAGAACTGGCCGATCCGGCACCGATCGGTGCGGCGGCCTGGCAGTCCCCCGAGGGTGACGAGGTGGTTCTGCGTTGCGGCCTCGACCGGCCTGCCGAGTTCGATCAGGCGGCTGCGCTCCAGGTGATCGACGGTGTGCAGTGGTTCGAGGTGTCCGGTGCCGCGGAAGGTATCCCCGCGAGTACGTGGTTCGTCGTCGATCGCCCGGTGTATGTGGCACTGACGGTGCCCGACGGCTCCGGGCCGACGCCGCTCCAGGACATCACGACGGCGATCGCGGCGACGCTGCCGCAGGAAGAGATCGACCCGGCACCGATCCGCTGAAAATGGACGAACGTATGTCGGCCTCGGCACCGCGGTGCCGAGGCCGACATACGTATCGGTCGCGCGCTCAGGACGTGCGCATGGTTCCCGTGCGCTGGAAGCGGTCGTGGAAGGAGAACGCCTCACCGAGCAGGTGCGGTGTGTGGCCGGCACCCGGGGTCGCTTCGGCGCGTTCGATGTAGTCGAGCAGCTCCGCGCGGTAGTCGGGATGCGCGCAGCGCTCCACCACGACCCGCGACCGCCGCCGCGGTGACAGGCCGCGCAGATCGGCGAGCCCCTGCTCGGTGACGATGACCTGCACGTCGTGTTCGGTGTGGTCGACATGCGGCACCATCGGAACGATCGACGAGATCGCACCGTCGCGGGCGGTCGACGGACTCAGGAACATCGACAGATAGCCGTTGCGGGCGAAGTCGCCGGAACCACCGATGCCGTTCATGATTCGGGTGCCCATGACGTGGGTGGAGTTGACGTTGCCGTAGATGTCGGCCTCGAGCATGCCGTTCATGGCGATGATGCCGAGCCGGCGCACGATCTCCGGGTGATTGCTGATCTCCTGCGGACGCAACACGATGTGGTCGCGGTAGAAGTCGATGTTCTCGACGAAGTCGGCCAGTCCCGCTTCCGAGAGCGCGAGCGCGGTCGCCGACGCGAAACGGACTGTGCCGTTCTTGACGAGATCGAGCATGCCGTCCTGGATGACCTCGGAGTAGCAGGTCAGGCCCCGGTACGGTCCGCGGCCGAGTCCGGCGAGCACGGCATTGGCGACGTTGCCGATACCCGATTGCAACGGAAGCAGCGTGTCGGCGGGCAGCCGTCCCGCGGCGACCTCGTGTGCGAAGAAGTCGAGGACGTGGGCCGCGATGGCACTGCTCGTGACATCGGGAGCGGTCAACTTCGTGGCGCTGTCGGGGCGGTCGGTCTCGACCACAGCCACGACCCGTTCCGGATCGATGCGGAAATGGGGCCGGCCGATGCGGTCCTCGACGTCGGTCAGCTCGATCGGCCGCCGGTTCGGAGGAAGGGCGGTGCCGTAGTAGACATCGTGCACCCCGTCCATCGCGTCCGGGATCCACGAGTTGACCTCGAGGATGACCTTCTCCGCGACGTCGAGCCAGGTCTTGTTGTTGCCGATGGAGGTCGCCGGGATCAGTTCGCCCGTCTCGGTGATGCCGGAGATCTCGACGACTGCGACGTCGACATGTCCGTAATAACCCTCCCAGACCTGCTGCGCGACGTGCGAGAGGTGGATGTCGACGTACTCCATCCGCCCGTCGTTGATCCGCCCACGTGCGGTGGGTTCCGACTGGTAGGGCATGCGCAGCGCGATGCCGTCGACTTCCGCGAGCATGCGCTCCGTATCGGCGGCGACCGAGGCGCCGGTGAGGAGGTTGACCCGGAAATCGCCACCGGTCGCCCGTGTACGACGGATGTGCTCGGCGAGGGCGGGAGTCACGGCTTTCGGAGTGCCCGCGCTGGCGAACCCACTGATGGCGACGGTGTCGCCGGGGCGGATCCACTGCACTGCTTCCTGCGCCGTCACGATCTTGCTGCGGTAGGCCTCGTGCCGTACCCGAGCCTCGGCCGGGCTCACCACGACCGGCTCCGCAGGCGCTGCAGAGGATGAAAGGGCTGCATGCATGCCGACGACCATAGCGGCGCGCCTGATCCCCTCATCACACTCGGGCCGGACCGGCGATCGCCGTCACCAATTTCGACACAGAGTGTCACGACTCGCGCTCCAAGATCATTGTCATTGAAAGTTATTGTTTCGCAATATTTTACATCACGATTTCCGGCACTTTGATTGACACTCGGTGCCACGTGCCTCACGCTGCGCATCCGTCACACCGTTTCACGGTATCCCCGTTCACCGCCGCACCGATACCGTTCACCGCCTGCGACGGACCGTTCGCCGCCTTCGCGAGGGAAGGCCGTCGGGCACGATTGCACCATGACGAACTCCAGCGTCCTGCTGCGTGACGATGCCGAACGACTTCTCCGCGAACTGGCCGGACCCGGCGCCCGGTTACGCGACGACCAGTGGATCGCGATCGAAGCCCTCGTCGTCCACCGTCGACGCGCCCTCGTCGTACAGCGGACCGGCTGGGGGAAGTCCGCCGTCTACTTCATCTCGGCCAAGCTGCTGCGCCGGCAGGGACGCGGCCCCACCGTGATCGTCTCCCCACTGCTCGCACTGATGCGCAATCAGGTCGCAGCCGCAGATCGGGCCGGCGTCCACGCGGCCACCATCAACTCCGGCAACGTCACGGAATGGGACGACATCCACCGCCGGATCGCCGCAGGCGAGATCGACGTCCTGCTCGTCAGCCCGGAACGTCTCAACAACCCCGACTTCCGCGACCAGGTGCTGCCCTCCCTCGCACGCGACGCCGGACTCGTGGTCGTCGACGAAGCGCACTGCGTGTCGGACTGGGGGCACGACTTCCGGCCCGACTACCGCCGTATCCGCACACTCGTCGCCGAACTCGGCGAGGACGTTCCCGTGCTCGCGACGACGGCCACCGCCAACGACCGGGTGGTGGCCGACATCGCCACCCAGCTGGGAGTCGGCGGAAGCGGGAATGCTCCGTCCGACGACACCCTGATTCTGCGCGGGGGCCTCGATCGCCCGTCACTGCACCTGTCGGTCGTGCGGATCGACGAGCCGGCGCGACGCGCGGCATGGCTCGCACGGCATCTGGAGGATCTGCCGGGCTCGGGCATCGTGTACACGCTGACGGTCTCGGCCGCACGCGACCTCGCCGCCCTGCTGTCCGACCGCGGCTACGCGGTGGCCGCCTACACCGGGCAGACCGAACCGACCGAACGTGAACAGCTCGAAGCCGATCTCCTCGGCAACAAGGTCAAGGCCCTCGTCGCGACCTCCGCACTCGGCATGGGCTTCGACAAACCCGATCTCGGTTTCGTCGTCCATCTCGGCGCCCCCTCGTCCCCGATCTCCTACTACCAGCAGGTCGGGCGTGCCGGCCGCTCCACCGAGCGCGCCGAGGTGGTGCTGCTGCCCGGCCCGGAGGACAGCCGGATCTGGGAATGGTTCGCCTCGGTCGCCTTCCCCGAGGAAGCACTCGTGCGGCGCGTCATCGCAGCACTCGACACCGAACGGCCACTGTCTACTCAGGCGCTCGAACCGCGGGTCGATCTCAATCGCGCCCGCCTCGAGATGGTGCTCAAGGTCCTCGATGTCGACGGGGCGGTGAAAAGGGTGAAGGGCGGCTGGGTGGCCACCGGACAGCCGTGGGTGTACGACGAGGACCGTTACGGGCGCCTCGAAGAGGCTCGCGCAGCCGAGCAGGAAGCAATGCTGGAATACGAGCGCACCACCGAATGCCGGATGTTGTTCCTCCGCCGCCAGCTCGACGATCCCGAACTGGACGCGCAGGGCACCGGCTGCGGTCGCTGCGACAACTGCACCGGCTCCAGATGGGAGACGACGGTCGACGACGAGGACCTCGCCCGGACCCGGGCCCGGCTCGAACGACCGGGCGTGGACCTACCCCCGCGGCGGCAGTGGCCGACCGGTATGGCGACCCTCGGTGTACAGCTGTCGGGTCGCATCACGGACGGTCCGCGCGCGGGCCGCGTCCTGGGGAGGCTGTCGGATCTCGGATGGGGCCCGCGGCTGCGCGAACTGCTCGACGGCCCGGACCGCGAGGCACCACAGGGGGTGATCGACGCGTCGATCGCGGTGCTCGCCGCCTGGGACTGGGAGGAACGGCCGACCGCGGTCATGGCCATGGACTCCCACACCCATCCTCTCCTGGTGCAGTCCCTCGCGTCCCGATTGGCACAAATCGGACGATTACGAGATCTAGGTGTACTTCGCAGACGAAATGGGAATACGGAGCCGACGGCTGCGAACTCGGCATACCGGGTCGCCGCACTGATCGATGCGTGGGAACAGCCCGACCTGCTCGGGCTGCGTGGTCCGATCCTGCTCGTCGACGCGGCGACCGACACCGGCTGGACGCTCACGATGGCGGCGAGAACCCTCGTCGCCGCGGGAGCCGACGCGGTGTTGCCGTATGCCCTCGCAAGCCCGAAGTAATCGCCACGAGGAGGCCCGACGTAACATGTTTGTGACCGGTATCACAACACACATGCGACCTGCGCGGACCACAAGGTTCCGGTCCCGAATCCGGCTTTTGGGGTGATCTCGACACCGCAAGTTGTTAGGTTGAGAGGACATATGAGGCCCGTCAAGGAAAGAAGTACCCCGTCCCCCGACTCGGCTGAAATGGACAGTGCGGCCGTCTCGCAAGAGATGGCCGATATCGCCGAGTCCGGTAGTGAGCCGGATCCGATCGAATTCCGGCGTCCGCGTATTGCCGACGGAAAACGGCTATGGCAGATCGCGCGAGACTCGCAGGTTCTCGACGTCAATTCCGGTTACGCATATGTGCTGTGGTGTCGCGATTTTGCAGATACTTCGGTCGTTGCCACCGACGAGGCTGATCGCCCCGTGGGCTTCGTGACCGGCTACCGCCGGCCCGATGCCCCGCACACCTTGTTCGTCTGGCAGGTGGCAGTGGATGCCGACCAGCGCGGACGCGGTGTGGCCGGCCGGATGCTCGACGCTCTGCTCGACCGTCTCGAGCCGCTGGGCGTGACCCGTCTCGAAACGACGGTGAGCCCCGACAACGAGGCGTCGATCGCGATGTTCACCGCACTCGCCCGTCGTCGCGGAACACATATAACTCGCACCGAACTGTTCGCGCCGGACGATTTCCCCGATTCGCATCTCGCCGAGGATCTCTACACCATCGGCGAATGATCGCCGCTCAGAAATCCCATAAATCTCGAAATATTCGAAGTTATCACAGGAGGACCACAACATGACCATCCTGGAGCACAAGCCCGAGACCGCCCCGAAGTCCGATACAGCGATTTTCTCGCATCTCGAATCCGAGGTCCGGAGTTACAGCCGCGGATGGCCCACAGTATTCGAGAAGGCGTCGGGATCCTGGTTGCGCAGCGAGGACGGGAAGGATTATCTCGACTTCTTCGCCGGCGCGGGCGCCCTGAACTACGGGCACAACAATCCGATCCTCAAATCGGCCCTCGTCGACTACATCATGAGCGACGGCATCACTCACGGCCTCGACATGCACACCGTCGCCAAGCGCAAGCTCCTCGAGACCTTCGAGTCGCACGTGCTCGCACCCCGCGGCCTCGACTACAAGGTCCAGTTCCCCGGCCCGACCGGCACGAACGCCGTCGAGGCAGCACTCAAGCTCGCCCGCAAGGTCACCGGTCGCGAGTCGGTCATCAACTTCACCAACGCCTTCCACGGCATGACGCTCGGCGCTCTGTCGGTCACCGGTAACTCGATGAAGCGCGCCGGTGCAGGTGTCCCGCTGGTCCACGCCACCCCGATGCCGTTCGACAACTACTTCAACGGCGTCACCGAAGACTTCCAGTGGTTCTCGCGAGTCCTCGACGATGCGGGCAGCGGCCTCAATCGGCCCGCGGCGGTCATCGTCGAGACGGTCCAGGGCGAGGGTGGCGTCAACGTCGCTCGGCCCGAATGGCTTCGCGCCCTGGCGGATCTGTGCCGCGAGCGCGACATCCTCCTCATCGTCGACGATGTGCAGATGGGTTGCGGCCGGACAGGTCCGTTCTTCTCGTTCGAGATCGCCGGGATCACGCCCGACATCGTGACTCTGTCGAAGTCGATCGGTGGTTACGGACTGCCGCTCGCCTTCACCCTCTTCAAACGCGAACTCGACGTGTGGGGTCCGGGCGAGCACAACGGCACCTTCCGCGGCAACAACCCGGCATTCGTGACGGCAACCGCCGCGCTCGAGCACTACTGGGCCGACGACAAGCTCGAACGCGACACCCTGCGCAAGGGTGAGCGTATCCGTCAGACCTTCATGAACCTGTCGGACATGTTCGACGGTGTCTCGACTCGCGGACGCGGTCTGGTTCAGGGTCTGGTCTTCGAGAACCCGGACGATGCCGAGAAGGTGTGCGCACTCTCCTTCGAACAGGGACTGCTCGCCGAGACGTCCGGCCCGTCGGACGAGGTCGTCAAGCTGCTCCCGCCGCTGACCATCACCGACGACGAACTCGAGTTCGGACTCAATATCCTCGCCGAAGCGACGGCCAAGGTCCGTTCCTGACCTGATCGCCGCTCCACACCTCTCGAACCGCTGTACAGAGAAGGACTTTCGACACCCATGATCGTTCGCACGACAGAAGAGATCACCGGCACCGAGCGCGATGTCGTCTCGGAGGACGGGCAGTGGCGCAGCAAGCGCATCGTGCTCGCCGGCGACAAGGTCGGTTTCTCGTTCCACGAGACGACCATCGAGCCCGGCACTGTCAACGAGTTCCACTATGCGAACCACATCGAGGCGGTGTGGCTGGTCGAGGGCACCGGCAAGCTGCAGGACCTCGACAACGACGTGGAGTACGAACTCGGCCCGGGCTCGATGTACCTGCTCAACGGACACGAGCGGCATCGCGTGCTTCCCGAGACGCGGATGCGCATGCTGTGCGTCTTCAACCCCCCGGTCACCGGCCGTGAGGTTCACGACGAGAACGGTGTGTACCCGTTGATCGAGGAGCCTGCCTGAGGGGCAACCACGTGACCGATGCGGGGCGGACGCTTAGAGTCGAGACCATGACCTCCGAGCGTGCGCCCCGCATCGCTGTCGGTCCCGAGCGCGACCCTCGTTTCGAACGGGCGGTCGTCGGCGGGGGCGGCATACCGTGCGACTTCGAGGACACTCCCGACGCACTCGTCTGGACAGCCGGTCCGGACGGCTTTCCCGAGGTCTTGCCTTCCTCCGTGAAGTGGGTGCAGCTACCCACCGCCGGAGTCGAGTACTGGTTGTCCCAGGGCATCGTCAGAGCACACCCCGGCGTCACCTGGACCTCGGCGGCAGGCGCATATGCGGCGGCCGTCGCCGAGCACGCACTGATGCTTCTCCTTGCAGGAGTACGCGCGCTACCCGCCCACCTCGCCGCCACTTCGTGGACACCCGAGGCCCTCGCCCCCGCTGTCGGCACCCTCCGGGGTGCGACCGTCGGCCTCGTCGGTGCGGGTGGCGTCGGCCGGGCATTGATCCCGATGCTGGCCACGCTGGGAGCCCACACTCTCGCCGTGACCCGCAGTGGTCGTCCGGTCCCTGGTGCCGTCGAAACGTACCCCGTCGAGCGTATCGACGAGATATGGTCCCTCGCAGACCATTTCGTCATCTCGGCGACAGCCACGCGCGACGTCGAGCGACTCGTGGGAGCAAGTGAACTCGCCGCGATGAAACCGACTGCCTGGGTCATCAATGTCGCACGTGGAGATCTCGTCGACACCGATGCGCTCGTTGCCGCGCTCCAGACCGGCGCAATCGGTGGTGCGGGCCTCGATGTCACCGAACCCCAACCACTTCCGGACGACCACCCCTTGTGGACATTGCCCAACGCCGTGATCACCCCCCACGATTCCAACCCTCCCCCGTTGCGCATTCCGGCCTATCTCGAGCACGTCACCGAAAACGTCACCCGGTTCGCCTCGGGTCTCGTGCCGACGGCGGTGATCGATCCGAGCGCGGGCTACTGAGCAGCACCCCTCATTTCGCCCGCCCACCGTGCTTCTCGTCGCGCTCTGCCCACTCGAGCAGTGGATCGAGGGAGAACACCGCGTCGTCGATCCCCGCATGCAGGTCACCGAGTTCCTCGAACCGCTTCGGCACCGTCCGGATCGTGAAATCCTTCGGATCGAGGTCGTCAATTTCCTCCCACCGCACCGGAGTGGAGACCGTCGCCGTGGGCACACCGCGAACCGAATACGCACTGGCGATCGTGTGATCGCGCGAGTTCTGGTTGTAGTCCACGAAGACCGCCGCCGGGTCGCGTTCCTTGCGCCACCACGCCGTCGTCACTTCCCCGGACGCGCGTCGCTCGACCTCCCGCGCGAAAGCCCATGCAGCCCTTCGCACGTCCTCGAAGCCCCAATTGGGCTCGATCCGGACGTAGATGTGCAGACCGGTGCCCCCCGACGTCTTCGGCCAGCCCTCGGCACTGAGTTCGTCGAGCACCTCGTGGGCGACCTTCGCGACCCGCCGGACCCGATCGAAATCGCAGTCCGGCATCGGGTCGAGGTCGATGCGCCACTCGTCGGGACGTTCGACGTCGCCGCGTCGCGAGTTCCAGGGATGGAACTCGACGGTGGACATCTGCACCGCCCACAAGACATCCGACAGGTGCGTGACGCACAGCTCGTCGGCATCGCGGTCGTATCGCGGGAAGTGCACGCGAACGGTCTCCACCCAGTCGGGTGCTCCTCGGGGAAGCCTCTTCTGGTGTACCTTCTGACCTTCGAGGCCATCGGGGAACCGATGCAGCATGCAGGGTCGCTCACGCAGCGCCCGGACGATGCCCTCCCCCACACTCAGGTAGTAGTTCGCGAGATCGATTTTGGTCGCGCCGATCTCCGGAAAGTACACGCGCTCGGGGTGCGAGATGCGCACTGTGCGACCGTCCACCTCGAGCTCGGCCGCATCCCGATCCTTACTCATCCGTGCCTCCGTCTACTCGGCTCGTGCATCATCCTCGCGCGTCGGGTTCACCCACGTGTGGATATTTGCACCACCCCGCGACGATTTCCTCCGACCGGCGGGCCGCCCGGCTAACGTCGAGACGATGCTGCTGAACTCGGTCGCCGACACCTCCGCTGACGTCGCCGCCACACGGTCCCGGCGCGCCAAGATCGATCTGCTGCGCGACCTGCTCGAGCGGGCAGAGCCCCACGAGGTGGAGTCGGTGGTCTCGTGGCTCTCCGGCGAGATGACTCAGGGTCGGATCGGTGTCGGCTACCGCACCCTGACCGCACTGTCCGTGTCTGCCGCGGCAGATCCGACCCTCACCGTCGGTGAGGTGTCGGCCTTCTTCGACCGGCTCGGCGCCGTCTCGGGTCCCGGATCCACAGCAGCACGCACGGGCCTGCTCACCCGACTTTTCGAGCAGGCCACCGAAGCCGAGCAAGGCTTCCTCGTGGCGCTTCTCGGAGGAGAACTGCGGCAGGGTGCGCTCGAGGGTGTGATGACCGATGCGGTCGCGGCCGCAGCGGGGCTCCCCGTCGCACCGGTCCGCCGCGCGGTCATGTTGTCGGGCCGCCTCGCGCAGGCGGCGGCCGCAGCCTTCGAGGGAGGTGTCGATGCGCTGGCCGGTTTCGGTCTCGAACTCGGGCGTCCGGTACGACCGATGCTCGCCTCCCCCGCCGAATCGCTCGAGGCCGCCCTCACCGAATTCGACGGTGCGGTGAGCGTGGAGTTCAAACTCGACGGCGCACGCATCCAGGTACATCGTCGCGACGACACCGTGTGGGTGTTCACCCGTACCCTGCGCGACATCACCACTTCGGTCCCCGAACTCGTCGATCTGGTCAGGGCCCTACCCTGTCGCAGCGTAGTGCTCGACGGCGAGACGCTCGCACTCACCGACGCCGGACGCCCCCGGCCCTTCCAGGAGACGATGAGCCGGTTCGGCGCCCGCACCGAGCGCGAACTGTTGCTACACCCCTACTTCTTCGACTGCCTGCACCTCGACGGTGACGACCTGCTCGACGAGCCACTGTCGGTGCGGCTCGAATACCTCGAACGCGTCGCCGGTGAGCATCGCATACCGAGGCTCGTCCGTCCTGCTGCTGCGAGCGCCGAGGCGCATCTCGGGGCCTCGCTCGGCCACGGGCACGAAGGTGTCATGGTGAAGTCCCTCACGTCGACCTACACCGCCGGCCGACGGGGACGGGCGTGGCAGAAGGTCAAGCCGGAGCACACGCTGGATCTCGTGGTGCTCGCCGCCGAATGGGGTTACGGGCGCCGCAGCGGATACCTGTCCAACCTCCATCTCGGTGCGCGGGACCCGGACGGCGGCCCACCGATCATGGTCGGAAAGACCTTCAAGGGGCTCACCGACGCGCTGCTGCTCTGGCAGACAGAAGAATTCCCGCGGCACGAGACGCACCGCGACGAGCACACCGTGTACCTGCGGCCCGCGATCGTCGTGGAGATCGAACTCGACGGGGTGCAGGCCAGCACCCGATATCCGGGTGGGGTCGCGCTGCGTTTCGCGCGGGTGCTGCGCTATCGGCCCGACCGATCCGCCGCCGATGCCGACACCATCGAGACGGTCCGCGCACTCCTGCCCTCGACGCCGGTCGCCGAGAACGGCCTACCGTAGATGGAGTGATCGACGTTCCACCCGCTTCCGACGACCTGCACTCGCTCCTGCACGGGCGTCGGATCGCTGTTCTCACCGGCGCCGGCCTGTCGACGGATTCCGGTATCCCCGATTACCGCGGTCCGGACTCCCCTCCACGCAATCCGATGACTTTCCAGCAGTTCGTCGGCGATCGCGAGTTCCGGCAACGCTACTGGGCACGCAACCATGTGGGCTGGAGACATATGGACGCCGCCCGGCCGAATGCCGGGCATCGGGCGATCGCGGCACTCGAACGAGCCGGAGCCATCGTCGGTGTCATCACCCAGAACGTCGACCTGCTGCACACGAAGGCCGGCAGCCGGCGGGTCGTCGACCTGCACGGCACTTATGCGCAGGTCCGGTGTCTGTTCTGCGAGCACCGCATCTCCCGGTTCACGCTGCACGAACGTCTGTGCGCCGCCAATCCGGGATTCGACGAACGAACCCGCGCAACGAGCGGTCTCGAGGTCGCGCCGGACGCCGACGCGGTCGTCGCCGACACCGAGGATTTCGTCGTCGTCGACTGCGAGCGCTGCGGGGGGATGCTCAAACCCGACATCGTCTACTTCGGGGAGATCGTGCCCCGCCCACGTGTCGATCTCGCCTATTCGATCGTGGACGCCGCCGACGCCCTGCTCGTCGCCGGCAGTTCGCTGACCGTGCAGTCGGGTCTGCGTTTCGTTCGCCACGCCGTGCAGCGGAACATTCCGGTGATCGTGATCAATCGGGGGCCCACACGCGGGGATGCGCTCGCGAGCGTCAAGGTCGACGCGGGAACCTCCGAGACCCTCGTCTTCCTGGCCGATGCGATGGCGGCGACCAGCTCCTGAATCGGGCCTAGACCCCCACCAGATCGTCGGCGTGCACCACGGGCCGCTGGAGATCCGGAGGTAGCTGACTCGTCGAGAATCCGATCATGAAATCCAGTTCCGAGGCGTCGTAGGCCACCACACCACGAGCGACCGTGCGACCGTCCGGCGCCACGATTCCCACCACATCTCCGGCGTGGAAACCGCCACTGGTGCCGGTGATTCCGGCGGCGAGCAGTGAGCGTCGCCGCTCCATGACGGCACGGACCGCACCACTGTCGACATACAGCGAGCCGTGCACGTCCGCGGCGTGGCGCACCCAGAAGCGGCGCGCGGACAGTCGCTGGGGACGAGCCGCGAACGCCGTCCCGACGTCGGCCGCACCGAGCGCACGGTCGGCCTGCGAGGCCGCGGCGAGGAGCACCGGCACGCCGGAGTCCGCCGCGAGGCGGGCTGCCGAGAGCTTCGAGGCCATGCCGCCTGTGCCGAGCGCTCCCCCCGATCCGGCGACCACGCCGTCGAGATCCTCGGGCGTACGGACCTCGGGGATGAGATTCGCGGCTCCCTTGCGCGGATCCCCGTCGTAGAGGCCGTCGACATCGGACAGCAGGATGAGGGCATCGGCACCGATGAGATGTGCGACCAGCGCTGCGAGCCGATCGTTGTCGCCGAAGCGCAGCTCGACGGTCGCGACGGTGTCGTTCTCGTTGACCACCGGAACCGCGCCGAGGGAGCGCAGCCGATCCAGGGTGCGCTGGGCGTTGCGGTGCTGGGTGCGCCGACCGATGTCGTCCGCGGTGAGCAACACCTGGCCCACAGTACGGTCGTGGCGGGCGAAGGAGGTACCCCACGCGTGTGCCAGCGCGAGCTGACCGACGCTCGCCGCCGCCTGCTTCGTCGCGAGGTCGCGCGGTCGGCTCGTCAGACCGAGGGGCGCCAGGCCGGCACCGACGGCACCGGAGGAGACGACCACGACACTCGCGCCCGTGCGCATCCGGCCTTCGATGGCGTCGACGAGGCGGTCGAGACGCCGCCGGTCGAGTCCGCCCACCAGACTCGTGATCGCCGACGACCCGATCTTGACCACTACGCTACGGGCGTGGGAGATGACCTCCCGGGTGTCGCTCATGTTCTCCTCGGTACGGGTCGGGCTTTCCGGACGAGCGGAACGCGGTCCTGCTACTCGAAGTCGTCCTCGTCGGCCAGGCCGCGGCGCACCTTCTTGGCGTGGCGACGCTCGGAGGCGCTCACGCGGTCCACCTGATCGAGACGGGAATCGGTGCCGCGACCTGTGGGCACGACGTCCACGCCGGCCTGGGTCTGCGGTTCCCATTCGAAGCTGACGTCGCCGATGGTGACCGAGCATCCCGGTTCCGCGCCCAGCTTGACGAGCTTGTCCTCGACACCGAGACGCGCGAGCCGGTCGGCGAGATAACCCACCGCCTCGTCGTTGTCGAAGGCCGTCTGGCGTACCCACCGCTCGGGTCGGGTTCCCCGCACGATGAATCCACCCGGCACCTCCGGATCGGCCGCCACGGTGAAGCTCTCCTCGTCGCGGGCGACGGGCCGGATCACCGGTCGGGTCGGCGCGGCCGGAGGATGCGCGGCGCGGTACTCGTCGACCATCTTGGCGAGAGCGAACGTCAGCGGGCGCAGTCCCTCGCGGCTGACCGCGGAGATGGTGAAGACGGGCCATCCACGTGCCTCGAGATCCGGCGTGACGAACTCGGCGAGTTCCTTCGCGTCGGGTACATCGGCCTTGTTCAGGATCACGATGCGGGGTCGCTCGGCGAGGTCGCCGAGTCCACTGTCGCCCGACAGGGCCGGTTGGTAGGCGGCGAGTTCGGCCTCGAGCGCGTCGATGTCGGAGATGGGGTCGCGGCCGGGTTCGAGGGTCGCGCAGTCGACGACGTGCGCGAGCACGGCACAGCGCTCGAGATGCCGCAGGAAGTCGAGGCCGAGACCGCGGCCCTCGCTCGCCCCCGGGATCAGGCCCGGCACGTCGGCCACGGTGAAGGTCGTGTCGCCCGACTGCACCACACCGAGATTCGGCACGAGGGTGGTGAACGGGTAGTCGGCGATCTTCGGCTTCGCCGCCGAGAGCACCGACACCAGGGACGACTTACCTGCGGAGGGGAAGCCCACGAGTCCGACGTCGGCGACGGACTTCAACTCGAGGACGAGGTCGAGTTCCTCCCCTTCCTCGCCGAGCAGCGCGAAACCCGGCGCCTTGCGTGCCTTCGACGCGAGAGCGGCGTTGCCGAGTCCACCGCGGCCGCCCCGGGCCGCCACGAAACGGGTCCCGGCTCCGACGAGGTCGGCGAGGATCCGGCCGTTGCGGTCGAGCACGACGGTGCCGTCGGGAACCTTCAGGACGAGGTCGCGGCCGTTGGCGCCGTCGCGGTTGCTGCCCGCGCCCTGCGCGCCGTTGGAGGCCTTCGCGTGCTGGTGGAAGTGGAAGTCGAGCAGCGTGTGGACGTTGCCGTCGACCTCGAGGACGACGTCGCCGCCGTTGCCGCCGTTGCCGCCGTCGGGGCCGCCGAGCGGCTTGAACTTCTCACGGTGGACGGAGGCGCAGCCGTTACCGCCTTTGCCGGCGCTGACATGCAGCACCACCCGGTCGATGAAGCGGGACATGGGTGGACCTTCTCTCCGTCCGAAAACAACCTTGATGATCAACACAATAGGGGCGGGTCAGGGTGTGCGACCCTGGCCCGCCCCTATTGGGAGTATGTCGCGAGGACGTCCTCGCGGTGTCCGTACCGGACGACAGATCAGGCGTCTGCCGTGGCCGGAACGATGTTGACGGTCTTGCGACCGCGCTTGGTACCGAACTCGACGGCGCCGGCCGCGAGGGCGAACAGCGTGTCGTCGCCGCCGCGTCCCACGTTCACGCCGGGGTGGAAGTGGGTGCCGCGCTGGCGCACGATGATCTCACCGGCGTTGACGGCCTGGCCACCGAAGCGCTTCACGCCGAGTCGCTGTGCGTTCGAATCGCGACCGTTACGGGAGCTGGACGCACCCTTCTTGTGTGCCATGACGAACCCTCCTGGGGTTGAAGCTCGAAGCTCGGTTTACTTGATGCCGGTGACCTTGACGACCGTCAGCTTCTGACGGTGGCCCTGGCGCTTGTGGTACCCGGTCTTGTTCTTGAACTTGTGGATGCGGATCTTCGGGCCCTTGGTGTGCTCGACGATCTCGCCGGTGACCGAGACCTTGGCCAGCTTGTCGGCGTCGGTGGTCAGTTCGGATCCGTCGACGACGAGGATCGGGGCAAGCGAGACAGCAGCGCCGGGCTCACCCTCGATCTTCTCGACCTTGACGAGGTCGCCCTCAGCGACCTTGTACTGCTTACCGCCGGTCTTGACGATCGCGTACGTTGCCATCGGACGGCTACCCCTTGCTTCTTCGAACGTGCTCGCGCCACAGTGCTGCGGACGCGACTGGTCTGGTGTGGTTGCTGACTCGGGTCCCGCCGGCATCCCGTATCCGGACGCGGCTGGGCAATATCGCCGAGTAGCGACTGAACAAGATTACGGGAAGGTGACTGCCAGGGTCAAACCGGGTGGCATGGTCACGCCCCCGTTCCGGGCCGGTGCGTGACCGGCCCGGAACGGAGATCACGCTTCGGCGTCCACCGGAGGACCTGCCGCGCGACCAGCAGCACGCCGCGAGCGCGGGCGCCGCACGATCTCGACGGACGGCTCGACCGAAGCGCTCGTCGTGGACTCGGGCTCCGGCTCGGACGCCGGCGAGGCCGGAACGACGAACACCTTGCCACCGGGCGCCCCGTCGCCGGCCGGCGCGGCGGCCGCTCGGGCGACCCGGCGTGCTCGGCGGCGACGCGGAGCCGCCACCTCTGCGGCATCCTCGGCGGACGCCGCTCCGTCGGAGGTATCCCCGACCGCTGATTCCGCCGCTGCGACCTCTGCTTCGATCTCGGCGGGCTCGTCGGCCTCTGTCGTCACCGTCGTGGTGTCCTCACCGGCGGCGGAGTCCCCGACCTGTGCAGCGATCTTCTCCGGTTCGACGGCGTGCAGCGGCTCGGTGACCTTCACCGGGTCGGATTCCGGCGCCGACGCCGACACCCTGTCCGGCGCCGTCTCGGTCGCTGCATCGGCTGCCTTCTCGGGCGCCGTCACCGTCTCGGACTGCGTTGCCGATTCGGTCGCCGGCGCTTCTGTCGCCGACGCTTCTGTCGCCGACGTCGAACCGTGCGCCGCCATCGCGAGCGCCACCGGATGCGCGGCACGCTTGGCCGCATCGTCGGGCGTGGCCGGCGGCGTGGGCGCCTCGGCGACAGCCTCCTGCGCGCCCTTGTCGCGTCCGCGCTTGCGCCGGGAACCACCGCCGGAAGAGCGACCCGAATCGTCCGAGGACTTCGACTCGATCGGCTCGGAGTGCACGATCAGCCCCCGGCCGTTGCAGTGCTCACACGTGGTCGAGAAGGCCTCCACCAGGCCGGTCCCGAGACGCTTGCGCGTCATCTGGACGAGTCCGAGCGAGGTGACCTCCGACACCTGGTGGCGGGTACGGTCCCGGCCGAGCGCCTCGGTCAGCCTGCGCAGCACGAGATCGCGGTTCGACTCGAGCACCATGTCGATGAAGTCGACGACGATCATGCCGCCGATGTCGCGCAGGCGCATCTGCCGGACGATCTCCTCGGCCGCCTCGAGGTTGTTGCGGGTGACCGTCTCCTCGAGGTTGCCGCCGGAACCGGTGAACTTTCCGGTGTTGACGTCGATGACGGTCATCGCCTCGGTGCGGTCGATGACGAGAGTGCCGCCGGACGGCAACCACACCTTGCGGTCGAGTGCCTTCGCGAGCTGCTCGTCGATGCGGTGCGCCCCGAAGACGTCCACCGAGTTCTCCGAGCGGTAGCGCTCGACGCGCGGCAACAGATCGGGTGCGACCGTCCGGATGTAACCCTCGACGGTGTTCCACGCCGTTTCACCCTCGATGACCAGTTTGGAGAAGTCCTCGTTGAACAGGTCGCGCACGACCTTCACGAGCAGATCCGGCTCCTCGTAGAGGGTCTTGGGTTGTCCCGACGCGTCGGCTTGAAGCTTCTCGGACTGCTCTCGGATCGCCTCCCACTGCGTCTGCAGCCGGGTCACGTCGCGCGAGAGCTCTTCCTCGCTCACGCCCTCCGCAGCGGTGCGGATGATCACGCCCGCATCGGCGGGAACGATCTCGCGGAGGATGTCCTTCAGACGCTTACGTTCGGTGTCGGGCAACTTGCGGCTGATCCCCGTGGACGAACCACCCGGCACGTACACGAGGAAGCGCCCCGCGAGGCTGATCTGGGTGGTCAGACGCGCACCCTTGTGCCCGACCGGATCCTTGCTCACCTGCACGACCACCTGGTCGCCGGGCTTGAGAGCCTGTTCGATCTTGCGCGAGTTGCCCCCGAGTCCGGCAGCTTCCCAGTTGACCTCACCGGCATAGAGCACGCCGTTGCGTCCTCGTCCGATGTCGATGAAGGCGGCCTCCATCGACGGAAGGACGTTCTGCACGCGGCCGAGGTAGATGTTGCCGACCATCGATGCCGAGCCGGAGGTCGTGACGAAATGTTCGACGAGGATTCCGTCCTCGAGCACCGCGACCTGCGTCATGCCCGCGTGCGCACCGGTGGTGCGCTCACGGACGACCATCACCCGGTCGACGGCTTCGCGGCGGGCGAGGAACTCCGACTCGGTCAGGATCGGAGGACGGCGGCGACCGGCCTCGCGCCCGTCGCGCCGACGCTGACGCTTCGCCTCGAGACGCGTCGAACCGCTGATGCCCTGGACCTCGTCCTTGACGCGGCTCTTCGGGCGGGGCTCCCGTTCGTGGACCACCGTGGGGACCGAATCGTCGTCGGTGCTCGCGGTGTCGGTATCGGAAGAACCACGCCGGCGCCGACGACGGCGGCGGCGGCGGGAGGTCCCCCCGCTCTGGTCGTCGTCACCGTCCTGCTCGTCGGTGTCCTGGTCGTCGGTCGAAGCCTTCTCCTCCGAGGTGTCCTCGTCGGTCTCGGTGGTCGCACCGGTGGTGGACTCGGCCGTATCCGTAGCAGCAGACGCCTCGGTGTCCTCACCGGTCGCGGTCGTCTCGTCCTGCTGTTCGGTGTCGGCACCCTCTCCGCGCCCGCGTCCACGACCACGACGGCCGCGACGGCGGCGACGCGGGTGGTCGTCCTGGTCTTCCTCCGCCTGCGAGGACGGAGCCTCCTGGGCGGGCTCGCTCTCGGCAGCGGGCTGCTGATCGTCGCTGCTCGCCGGCTGCTCGGTGTCCTTGGGGCCGCGACGGGCCCGGCGCCGCCGCGGACGGGTCTCGTCCTCCTCGGCCGGCGAGGGCACCTCGGGCTGCAGGAACAGCGGCGCGGCGACGACCGGCTCGGCCGCGGTGGACGGCTCGGGCATCCGGAACAGCGGAGTTTCCTGCTCCGCCGACGTGAACAGTCCTGTGGGCCCTCCCACGGAAGGGAGGTCGACGGCCTGCGGGGCGGTATCGTCCGCCGCCTTCTCGGCCGGCCGGAGCTCCCCCTGCTCGATCGGCACAGCCTCGGCCTCGGTCTCCGCCGGCTCTGCCACCGCGGGCTCCGGGAGTGCTTCTGCCGGAGTCTCGTCGGCCGTGTCCACCGGGGTCTCGGGGGTTGTGTCGACTGTCGTCTCGGGGGGCGATCCGGCAGTCACCTCGGAAGCCGTGTCGGCGTCCTGCACGGTCGGTTCGGGCGTGCCCGAATCGCTGAGCGCGGCGTGCAGATCCTCCGCTACGTCGCGCGGAAGTGTCGAGTGCGCGCTGCGCAACTCGGTGCCGCGCTCCGCGGCTTTCGCGATCACCTGTTTACTGGTGAGCCCGAGCAACTTGGCGAGGGCATGGACGCGGATCTTGGCAGGCAGACCGAGCAGGTTCCGTCCCCCTGCGTCCGACGCCTCGATCGAGTTGTTCTCCTGCGGCTCTTGATCGGCCACGTAAGTCTCCTAAGGCCCCCGGGCGCGTCCATCACCACCACAGTGATGTGAGCGGCCACGCGGGGGCGCAGCTTGTGTACTCACGCCCGTCGGGCGCGAGTGCTTCCGGTCTCGCATCGCGCGGTCGTCCGGTGCCCGTTTTCACTGCACGACCGAGCAATGCCTGGCTTGATCGCGGATCGAGCGCCGGAACATCCAGCGTGCCGCCGAGTGAGGTGTCTCCTTCGTTCTCGGCCACAGCGATGTCGGGCATCGATCCGTGATGTCGTTCGGCCGCTCCGCACGCGGTGTGTGCGGGGCAACCGTTGCCAGTATCCCACACAGCCGTGCGCGAATACGCCAACGGCGCCCCGGAGGGCGCCGTCGGCGGGTCTCGGAAGGGTCGAATCGCAACGCCCGAACGGTTTCGCAGGCAATACGCCGTGTGCGCCCGTCGAGGGTCGATCGCGGAAGGCTACTTCGCAGCCAGTGCGGGGAACCAGAGGGCGATCTCGCGCTCGGCGGATTCCACCGAATCGGAGCCGTGGACCAGGTTCTCGCCCGGGTCCAGGCCGAGGTCGCCCCGGATCGAGCCGGGCACGGCCTTCTCGACGGGATCGGTACCACCGGCGAGCTGCCGGAAGGCCGCGATCGCGCGGGGGCCTTCGAGAACGGCGGCCACGAGCGGACCGCCCGTAATGAACTCGATCAGCGATGCGTAGAAGGGCTTGCCTTCATGCTCTGCGTAGTGCGCTCCGGCGACCTCCTCGGTCGCCGTACGGAGCTCGAGAGCCACGATGTCCAGTCCCTTGCGCTCGATACGCGAGAGGATCTCTCCGACATGACGGCGTGCGACGCCGTCGGGCTTGATCAGTACCAGGGTCCGCTCAGTCACGCGACAAGCCTAGAGGTCAGTCCCGCTGTCCCGGGAGCAGACCCCTCGATTCACGATCCTTGATGTCTTTGCGCAGGTAGAGGATGTACGCCCAGACCACTGCGAAGAGGACGCCGACCGCGCCGAACGCGAGGTCGACGAAGAAGCCGAGGACCGCGAGAGCCTGCAGCGTCAGGTTGAACGGGATCGCCCACGAACGCTTCTGCAGCCCCGCCCCGGCGATCATCACCACGGCGAGACCCACGACGTAGGTCGTCGACCATGGGCTCAGTCCCCCACCGACGGTCGCGATGACCGGCAGTACCAGCAGGACCACGATCGCCTCGAGCACCAGCGTGCCTGCCATCACGCCACGGAACCCCTTCCACGGGTCCGTCGTCGGCGGCCGGAACTGCGGCTCCTCCGGATTGTCGTTACTCACGCGGGATCCTTTCCGAACAAACTGCGGGCCGCACCCGCGGTCACCACCGAACCTGTGACCACGACACCGGCACCCGAAACCGCTTCGCCGGGCTCGCCGACCTCCTCCGCGAGCGCAATAGCGGTCTCGATCGCGTCCGGAAGCGTCGCCGCCGTGACGACCCGCTCGTCGCCGAATCGGGCTACGGCGATGTTCGCCAGATCGTCGACGTCCATCGCACGCGGGGAGCCGTTGTGAGTGACGACGATCTCGTCGAAGACCGGCTCGAGGGCCTCGATCAGCCCTGCGACGTCCTTGTCGGACATGACGCTCACGACGCCGACCAACTTACGGAAATCGAACTCCTGCACGAGTGCGGCTGCGAGAGCCTTCGCGCCGTGCGGATTGTGCGCCGCGTCGAGGAAGACGGTGGGTGCATTGCGCACCCGTTCCAGCCGGCCGGGTGCGGTGACCGACGCGAACGCGTCGCGCACCGCCTCGACGTCGAGTTGCTTGTCCGGTCCGGCTCCGAAGAACGCCTCGACGGCGGCGAGCGCGACCGACGCGTTGTGGGCCTGATGCTCACCGTGGAGTGGGAGAAAGATATCGGTGTAGAGGCCGCCGAGTCCCTGGAGGTCGATCTGCTGCCCACCGACGGCGACCGCGCGGCGCACCACTGCGAACTCCGAGCCCTGACGTGCGACCGCTGCGTCGGCTTCGACGGCACGCCGCAGCAGCACGTCCATCGCTTCCGGTTCCTGCTGCGCGATGACCGCCACGGTGTCGCGCGGAACGAGCCCGTCGTCCGGCGCCTTCTTGATGATCCCGGCCTTCTCCCCCGCGATCTCCGTGAGGGTGTTGCCGAGATAACCGGTGTGGTCGATGCCGATGGGCGTGATCACCGCAACCTGTCCGGTGACGACGTTGGTGGCGTCCCAGCGTCCACCGAGACCGACCTCCACGACAGCCACATCGACGGGCGCGTCGGCGAACGCCGCGAATGCCATCGCCGTGGTCACCTCGAACTTGCTCATCCTCGGTCCGCCGGCCGCCTCGGATTGCTCGTCGATCATCCGGACGTACGGCTCGATGTCGCGGTAGGTATCGACGTAGGTACGAGGTGAGACCGGTGCTCCGTCGATACTGATCCGCTCGGTGGCCAGTTGCAGGTGCGGGCTCGTCGTGCGGCCGACACGGTGATGCATGCGGGTGAGCAGGGCATCGATCATGCGGGTCGTCGATGTCTTGCCGTTGGTGCCGGCCACGTGGATCGACGGGTAGCTGTTCTGCGGGGAGCCGAGGATGTCCATGAGCGCGGAGATCCGCGCCAGGGACGGTTCGATCTTCGTCTCCGGCCAGCGCTGGTCGAGTTCGGCCTCGACCAGCGCCAGTTCGGCGAGGTCCACCGGGGACGGCGACCCCGGGGTATCCGTGCTCACTCCGCGCCCAGCTCCTTCAGCCGCGCAGTGATCCGCGCGATCTCTTCTTCGGCGATCTGCTTGCGACCGCGGATCTTCTCGACGACCTGCTCCGGCGCCTTCGCCAGGAAGGCGTCGTTCGACAGCTTGCCGGTGGTGCCTGCCAGCTCCTTCTCCGCGGCTGCGAGATCCTTGCGCAGACGGGCGATCTCGGCGCCGACGTCGATGCTGCCCGAGGTGTCGAGTTCGACGGTCACCGTGGCGAGCTGCAGACGCACCTCGATGGAAGCGGTCGCGGAGAAGGCCTCGTCGGCTTCGGTCAGGCGAGCCAGCGACTGCACGGCCGGAACCTGCGCCGCGAGGTCGGCGTCCGCGATGCCGGTCAGGCGCGCGGCCACCTTCTGCGACGGTTTGAGCCCCTGATCGCTGCGGAAACGGCGGATCTCGGTGATCAGCTTCTGCATGTCCTCGACGCGCCGGGCCGCTGTCGGATCGGCGTCCACCCCGCTCGCGGCAGGCCAGGACGCGACGACCACCGACTCACCGCCGGTGAGCACCTTCCACAACGTTTCGGTGACGAAGGGGATCACCGGGTGCAGCAGGCGCAGCAACTGGTCGAGGACGGTGCCGAGCACCACCTTGGTGTTGTCGGCTCCGGCACCGGAGTCGGCCAGTTGGACCTTCGCGAGTTCGAGGTACCAGTCGCACACCTCGTCCCAGGCGAAGTGGTAGAGCGCCTCGCACGCCTTGGAGAACTCGAACCGGTCGAAGGCCGCATCGACCTCGGCGCGTACCTGCTCGAGACGATCGAGGATCCAGCGGTCGGCGTCGGTCAACTCGCCCCGGGCGGGCAGGTCGGCGACGACTGCGCCGTTCATGAGCGCGAACTTGGTCGCATTGAACAGCTTGTTCGCGAAGTTGCGCGAGGACTGGGCGTGGTCCTCACCGACAGCGAGGTCGCCGCCGGGGTTCGCGCCGCGCGCCAACGTGAAGCGCAGTGCGTCGGCACCGTAACGCTCGACCCAGTCGAGGGGGTCGACGCCGTTCCCACGCGACTTCGACATCTTCTTGCCGTACTGGTCTCGGACGAGACCGTGCAGGAACAGATCGGTGAACGGCACCGGGCCGAGTCCGGGATCGTCGGCGACATAGGTACCGAACATCATCATGCGCGCCACCCAGAAGAACAGGATGTCGTAGCCGGTGACGAGAACGCTTGTGGGGTAGAACTTCTCGAGCTCGGGGGTAGCTTCGGGCCAGCCCATCGTCGAGAACGGCCACAGCCCGGAGGAGAACCACGTGTCGAGCACGTCCGGGTCCTGCTCCCAGCCTTCGGGCGCGGTCTCGTCGGGGCCGAAACACTCCACCTCACCGTCGGGGCCGTACCAGATCGGGATGCGGTGGCCCCACCACAACTGGCGCGAGATACACCAGTCGTGCATGTTGTCGATCCAGTCGAACCAGCGCGGTTCCTGGCTCTTCGGGTGAATGACCATGTCGCCGTTGCGGACTGCGTCACCGGCCGCCTTGGCGAGCGATTCGACCTTCACCCACCACTGCATCGACAGCCGCGGTTCGATGGTTTCTCCGGAGCGTTCGGAGTGCCCGACGCTGTGCACGTAGGGTCGCTTCTCCGCGACGACCCGGCCCTGCCGTGCCAGCTCCTCGCGGATGGCGACGCGCGCCTCGAACCGGTCCATGCCGTCGAAAGGCGTTCCCGTGTCGGCGATCCTGCCGGCCTTGTCCATGACGGTCGGCATCGGCAGGTTGTGCCGAAGCCCCATCTCGAAGTCGTTGGGATCGTGGGCGGGGGTGATCTTCACCGCGCCGGTACCGAATTCGGGGTCGACGTACTCGTCGGCGATGACGGGGATCTGCCGTCCGGTGATCGGGTGTTCGAGAGTGGTGCCGATCAGGTCCTTGTAGCGCTCGTCGTCGGGATGCACCGCCACGGCGGTGTCACCGAGCATCGTCTCGACACGGGTGGTTGCGACCACCACGTGCGGTTCGTCGTCGTTCAGAGACCCGTAACGCAGCGAGACGAGTTCGCCTTCGACCTCTTCGAACTTCACCTCGATGTCGGAGATGGCGGTCTGCAGCACCGGCGACCAGTTGACGAGGCGCTCGGCGCGGTAGATCAGGCCGTCGTCGTACATGCGCTTGAAGATGGTCTGCACGGCACGCGAGAGGCCCTCGTCCATGGTGAAGCGGTCGCGAGACCAGTCGACGCCGTCGCCGATGCGCCGCATCTGGCCCTGGATGGTGCCGCCGGATTCGCGCTTCCAGTCCCACACCTTCTCGATGAACGCTTCGCGGCCGAGGTCTTCCTTCGTCTTGCCGTCCGCGGCGAGTTGCTTCTCGACGACGGTCTGAGTGGCGATACCGGCGTGGTCCATACCGGGCAGCCACAGCACCTCGAAACCCTGCATGCGCTTACGCCGAGTGAGTGCGTCCATGAGGGTGTGGTCGAGGGCGTGACCCATGTGCAGGCTGCCGGTGACGTTCGGCGGGGGCAGGACGATCGAGTACCCGGGCTTGTCGCTCGACGGGTCTGCCTCGAAATAGCCGGCGTCCACCCACTGCTGGTAGAGCTCCGCTTCGACGGCGCTGGGATCCCAGCTCTTGGGAAGGGCGTCGGCGGGGTTCTGCGAGTTCTCTGGCGCACTGGTCACCCGTCAATCCTAAGCGTCGAACACGAACCGCCTGGACAGGGGCTACGACCTCGGGGTGTGGTCCGAACATCGACCGGGTATCGCATAGCCGAGCGCCCGAACGCACGGGAGCCGAACGGACAGGACGGAGGAGACCGCCATGATGCGGGCATTGATCTTCGCAGCAGGTGCAGCCGCGGGATTCGTCGCGGGAACGAGAGCTGGTCGTGAGACCTACGACAAGATGCGAGGCCGCTCGAACGAGCTGTGGCACAACCCGGCCGTGCAGGACAAGATCATCCCTACGGTGCAGGACAAGGCCACGGGAGCGGCCGCTGTCGTGAAGGAGAAGGCACCACACCTCCAGGAAACGGTCGGCGGCCTGGCAGAGAAGGTCACCAACCGCGGCCAGAGCGAGTCGAGCGGCCAGGTTTCGGCGACACCGCCCGGTTCGTCACCGAGCGCATCGACACCTGCGACCGACGAGCCGACACGTCCGCCTACCGCACCGGGTGACCAGCCTCGCAGTCCCGAGGTGTAGTTGCGAGCCGACCGGTGGTCTCGGTCAGCCCAACTCCTCCGGTAGGTCGAGCGGGCGGCCCAGTACGTGCTCGGACAGAAACGCTTCGACCGCGCGGTACCAGATCTTCGAGTGCTGCGGCCGGAGCACCCAGTGGCTCTCCGTCGGAAAATAGAGGAATCGGTGGACCGTGGTGCCGTCGTCATCGGCCGGGAGCCCCGATTCGTTGAGCAACTCGTACCACAGGCGTAGCGCTTCCCCGATGGGTACGCGGTAGTCCTTGTCGCCATGGATGACGAGCATGGGCGTGACGATGTCGGCGACGAACAGGTGCGGTGAGTTGTCGACCGCCATCTCCGGAGTCATCTCACGTTGCCAATACCACGCGACGTCGGTGGTCGGCGTGAACTGGTCCAGCGCCCACAGGCTCGCGTGCGTGACGATCGCCCGAAATCGATCCGTGTGACCGGCGATCCAGTTGGCCAGATACCCGCCGAACGATCCCCCCATCACTGCGGTGCGCTCCTCGTCGATGTCGTCCCGCGCGACAGCCGCGTCGGTGATCGCCATCAGATCGGTGTACGGCTCACGACCCCAGCGACCCCAACCACGCCGAATGAAGGCCTCGCCGTATCCGGTGGACAGTGCGGGGTCCGGCAGCAGGACCGCATAGCCCCGTGCGACGAGAAGCCACGGATTCCATCGCCACGACCAGGTGTTCCAGCTGCTCAGCGGACCCCCGTGTACCCACAGCAGCAGCGGTGCCGGGTCGGCGGCGGATGCGGTGTGCGGGAGGGCGAACCACGCTCGCACCGGGGTGCCGTCGTCGGCCTCGGTGGTCAGTTCGACGAGTCGGCCCGGCAACTCCGGTTGCGGTCCGGGGACGAGAAGGGGGGTGACGAGGCCGGCCTCGGCTCCTGCAAGACCGATGCGTACCGGATGAGGCGGCGCGTCGTACGCCGCGCGAAGGGCATATGCGCAGGCGCCGTGGGGCGCGACGTGCACGTGGGTGTACGCGGCGTCGTCCGAGGTGAACCGCTCGGGTCGGGTGTTGCCGAGCCGGTGCACGAACACCGGCGCCCGGCCACGGTCGTCGGCTGTGAGTACGAGTCCGGAACCGTCGGGCAGCCAGGCGACCGAAGTGGGACGCCTGTCCCATTCCGAGGCCGCGACGCTCACAGTCCCGGCCGCGATGTCGAGGACACGGGCGGTCACCCGCGGCGGATTCTCCGCATCGCCGAGAGATTCGTGCAGGTAGGCGAGCTTCGTCCCGTCGGGTGAGATCGCCGGCTGCGTCACGTCACCCGTCTCGTCGTCGATGAGCGGAGTGCGCAGGCCGGTGCCCAGATCGACCCGCACAAGACTGACCCGGCGCGATGCGAGCGGTCCCGGGACCACCCAGGTGACGGCAGCGAACGAACCGTCCGCAGCGATATCGATGTGCGCATCACGCAGCGACCCCCGGATACCCGGGGTGAGATCGGTGAATCCGCCACTGCCGTCCAGGACGAGGAGATGCGGCTGGTCGGGTCCGAGATCGTGATCCCAGTAGCGCACGGGATAGCCCGTGTGCAGCACGGCGGTGACCTCCCCGTCCTTGCGGGCGTCTCGGATCCGTTCGTCGTCCGAGTCGCTGTGGCCGAGAACGGGTGCGGTGAACAGGGTCCGGTCCTCGCCGGACGCCGCAGATACCGACACGAACCCGCCCTTACGGGATGCGAACTGCTCGGCTTCCCCACCGGCCGCGGGCAGGCGCCAGACGGACACCGGCGGCTCGCCTTTGCCGCGCGCGGCGGTGAACAGCAGGTCACCGGTGGAGGTGAACACCGGATTCGACTCTCCGGTGATGCCGTGCGTCAGGCGCCGCGCCGGGGCACGGCCTTCGGGATCCACCTCCCACAGTGCCCCGGTGTACGAGGTCGCCTCGTCGTCGAGCGTCGATCGAGTGATCACCAGGCGGGTTCCGTCGGGAGACATCGTGAGGGAAGTGACCCGCGGAAGTGCCAGGTAGTCGTCGAGCTCGCCGAAAGCTGTCATGCCTGGACGATATCGGCAGCGAAGGTGGGCGGTCCGAAGTTGGCGCCGAACGCCTCTGTAACCTGGTCACCCGGCGGGTGCACACCGCCGAGACATCGTCTCCCAGTCCGAACGGAGCACTCACATGGTCGATCTCGCATACGTCATCGCCGGCTCGGAAGCGACCGGCGGCGCCGGTCTGCAGGTCGATCTCAAGACCTTCCAGCAGCTCGGCGTCTACGGCGTGGGCACCACGACCTGCATCGTCTCGTTCGATCCGAAGAAAAACTGGGGGCACCGCTTCTTCCCTGTGCCCGCCGAGGTCATCGCCGAGCAGATCGAGGCAGCCACCTCGGCCCACGACCTCGACGTCGTGAAGATCGGCATGCTGGGGACGCCCGCGACGATCGACGTGGTCGCGGAGGGTCTCGAGCAGCAGAACTGGCGGCACGTCGTGCTCGATCCGGTTCTGATCTGCAAGGGCCAGGAGGCGGGCGCCGCGCTCGATACCGACAATGCACTGCGCGCGCAGATCCTCCCGCACGCCACGGTCGTCACCCCGAATCTGTTCGAGGCACGCACCCTGTCCGGGATGGACGCCGTCACCTCGATCGACGATCTGGTGGAGGCAGCGCGCCGCATCCACGATCTCGGTCCGAAGTACGTCGTCGCGAAGGGCGGCGTCGAACTCGACGGCGACAATGCGGTGGACGTGCTGTTCGACGGTTCGGAGGTCACTTTGCTCGAGGCCCCGAAGATCGGCAACGAGCGAGTGTCCGGCGCAGGCTGCACCCTCGCTGCTGCGATCACCGCCGAGCTCGCGAAGGGCGCGTCGGTGGCGGACGCTGCGGCGCGCGCCAAGGACTTCGTCACCGCCGGCATCAAGGCGCGGGTGTCGGCCAACACCCCGTTCGATACCGTCTGGCAAGGCGTCTGAGGTTCCGCACGGCTTCCGACTTGTATGTCGGGGCGCGCGGCTCCGTGTTCGCATCGACGGGTTCGTAGCGTGCCGTAGGAGTTCGTGAGCCCGGTCTCTTCTCGGCCCGCGCCTTCTGCCGAAGCACGCTGATCGCGAATTCGGCGATGCGGCCGCACAATCGGAGGCCGGGTGACACAATCGGCTGGACAACTGCTCGAACAGCGTCGGATATTTCGCCGAACTCGTCAGGAGTGGTATGACCGGGAAGCTGACCCGCCTCATCGCTGGATCGTTTGTAACTGCAGCCGTCGCAGCATCGTTGAACGCAGGTGTCGCTCACGCCGACCTCCTCGGCTCCCTCGACTTCGGGTCGTCGGCCGATCCGGTCGAAACACCGTTCTGCAGCATCGAGTACCCCGACCCCAACGACTTCGACCGTTACGACAGAAGCGATGTCACGGTGTCGTCACCCGGCGCGGGAAGGGTGGAGTTCACCTTTCACACCCGCTCCGGAAGCACGGCGCCGTACACGCAGCGCGCATCGGTCATCTGGGCGAATCTCGACAGCGGCATCAGCGGAGGGGACACCGTGTCGGCCCGCGTCGAACCCGGCGAGACGACGATCGTAATCCCAGTTCAGGACACCGGACCTGGCCGGATCACCGCGGTCACCGGGGTGAGCAACATCGCGGACAACGGCAACGACGTCACGACCCTCGACTGCTCCTCCGAGTACACCGTCCCCTGAGGCACTTCGACGCGGAGGGACTTCGACGGGCTCACCTACGCGCGACCGGTGACGAACCGGACCACCGCAACGATCAGGGCGACGATCGTTGCGAACATGGCGACCGCCAACAGGCTCCGGGCGATCAGATCCCACGGCACCGATTCGTCGGGGAAGGCGAACGGAAATACTTGCCAGATCCGCACGAGCCCGGACAGGCCGATGCCGGCCACCACCAGGTCGCCCACTGCTTTGAGTCGTGGCGGGTCGACGACGAGATACAGTGCGTTCGTGACGATGCCGGCGATGAACGAGGCGTTCACCCACCCCAGGACCCGGGTGGTGTCCTCGGTGAGGAACGGCACCGCCTCCCAACCCGGCCATCCGTTCACCAGGTACAGCAGCACCGCATCGACGGCGATCCCGATCGAATAGCCCACTTTGCGGCCGGGCGAGGCATTCCGCTTCGTCACCATGCGGCGTCAGCGCCCGTCGACGAGCGCCCGCCCCCACTGGCTCGCGCGGTCGACTTCGCCCGGCTCGAGGACCGTCTGCTTGTCGACGAGGAAGCTCTCAGGGTCGGCGACGAGCGTGAACCCCGCTTTACGTAGTTTCTTGGCGATCGTCTTCGAAGCACGCCCGCTGAACGTCGGCGAAACGTCGCGGCGGGTATCGAATGCCGCAGCAGCACCTGACACTTCGTCGAGCGAGGCGAGCCATTCACGCACGCCGTCGCTTTCCGCGTCGGGTTCGAGTTCGAGGTTGCTGTCCGGCTGGTGCGCCGCCTCCGCTGCCCCCTGCCGGGTGCTCGCTCGGCTCATACCGTGGACGTGAGTGGGTCCGCCGACCACGATCAGGTCGTAGGCGGATGTGTCCTTGCCGACGGCCTCGGAGGCCGCGACGACCTCGGTGGCGGCACGTCCTTCCATTCCCCGGGCGATGGCCTCGGCGGCGTGACGGGTGTTGCCGTACATGGATTCGTAGACCACGAGTACCTGCATGTCGGCGCTCCTCGAGCATTCGTGGGTGCACGTGCGGGTGCCATGCTAGCCATCGCAGACCGGTGCAGTCGGGCGAACAGTGCCTTCGGATCAGGCGAGCAAGGATCGCGCGACGTCTTCGACCGCTTCCCTCATCTGAGTCAGGCCTGGTTCCTCGATCGGGAAGTGCCCGCAACCGTCGAGCATCACTGTCCGGGTGGGCGCGGCGATGCGATCGGCGAAGCGGGTGCTGACGAACGGTGGCGTCCACCGATCGTCGGCCGGATGCACCAGGGTGACCGGCGGGCCGTCGTAGTCCTCGGGCGGAGTGTGGCGGTACCGAAACCAACTGTCGAGGAACCCGATGGGGACGCGAGTGCCTCCCCCACGCGGGTCCGAGGCACACAGGCTCGACAGGGCCGGATCGTTGCTGATCCGGTCCATGCGAGTGAGCCACCGGATGGGCAGGCGCACATCTCCTGCGACGCGCGAAGCCACCGGGAGCGTCCGGGGAGCGGTGCGCCCGACCGCAGCCCACCGTGCCGCGGCGGCTCTCGCGTCCGGGTCGGACGGGTCGAGCAGGCACGTGACGATCACCGCGTCGGCCTGCCCTGTTCGTGCTGCCGTCTCGTAGGCCATCATTCCGCCCATACTCGCGCCGAACAGGATCAGCGGACGCGGGTCGGTGGTTCGTTCGGCAACGACGAGATCGCACAGGAGGTCGAGCCAGTGGCCGTAGCGCACACGTCCGGGCCGGGGTTCGACGGTGTGCCCGTACAGCGGCATGTCCGGGACGAGAATCTCCGCCTGCCGGGCCGCGGCGGATGTGAACGGCCACAGCGCTCCGGAGTACCCGCCCGCTCCGTGAATGCCCAGAAGGCGCACCTGCGCATCGCGGTTCGGAGCTCGCGCAATGTGCACACGCCGGCCGCGCCACTCCCACCAAGTCGAGGTGAGCGCTACCGCGTCGGAACGGTGACGCTCGGGGAGGAAGGCGGCATACGACGCGGTATCCGTCACTCGCCTCCTCCTATCACGTCGATGAACAGATTCGCTCCGGATGCCCGCCCGGTCAGCGCGGCTGTCGCCACATCCCCCAGAGTGTCGGTCCTCCACGGGGGACGACGATTTCGCGAGTGACCTCGAACCCGAACCTCTCGTAGTAGGAGATGTTCTGCTCCTTGCTCGATTCGAGGTAGGCAGGAGCATGTCCGGCGTCGGCACGGCTCAGCCCGACGTTCATGAGCACCGACCCGAAGCCCCCGCCGCGTGCAGCAGGCGACGTGCCGATCGTCGACAGATACCAGTGCGGCTCCTCCGGGTGCGCCGCGTCGAGCGTCTCGCTCACGTCCCGCCCTCGTCCCATGTTCCTGCCGAGCGTTGCGTAGAACGCCGGAAGCAGCCGCAGCGAGGTCCACAGATCGCCGCGCCACCGACCGGGCGGAGCCCACATCGCTGCGCCTCCGACCATGCCGTCGGACACGGCAAGGTCCGTGGCACCGAGCGGGACCATATGGTGGCGGGCGTCGGCCGCGAAGAAGCGGGTCATGCGCCGGATCCGATGCTGTTCGTCCGGGAACATCCACATGAAGGTCGGGTCGTCGGAGAATGCTTCGGCCAGCACCGGAGCGAAGGTGGGGATGTCGCCGGGCGTGGCGGCTCTCGATTCCACGGGCATGTCCGAAGCCTACGACGAGGACATTCCCGGCCGGTTGCCTTCGGACGCGCCCGCGAGTTCTTTCGCGAGCGGCGTCGGGAATCGGGCCATGACCTTGACTTTGCCGAGCCACTCGTCGAGGCGCTCGGCCTCCTGCTCGAGCACCGACCTCCCGTCCGCTCCGATGTCCTCGAGCAGGTGCAGTTCCACAGCTCCCGACTCGCTCTGCCACCACGTTCCGACAATCCGGCCGTCCCACCAGGCTGTGGGACCGGCATTGCCGTTCGAGTCGAACAGATCGTTCTTGTACGGCCCCAGATACCAGTCTCGTTCGGTCCACCCCATCACGGTGGGATCCAGCGCCGGCAACAACACACCCCACGGTTCGACGGGAGCGGGCTCCTCGAGGTCGTGGGGAAGGAGATATCCGGGACGGCCGTCGAGGTCGACCTCGACCACATCGAGTTCGGCGAGGGCCGCGCGCACTGCGGCAAGGGTCGAGCCCAGCCACCACTTGATGTCGGCCTCGGTCCCCGGCCCGAAGACCCGCAACCACGATTCCACGAGCGCACGCACACTGTCGGTTTCGTCGCGTGGTTCGATCGCTGCACCGAGCCACGATTCCGTCGACGCCCAGGTCGGACGCGACACCCGCCATGATCCCTTGTTGGACGCCCGTACCACTTTTCCCTCGGCGGACAGCACCGTGAGGACCCGCGGGGCGAAGGGCACCTTGCCGCCCCACGACTTGCCGATCCCGTAGTCGACAGCGCTGTCGAGGAGGGGAATCTCGGCACGCAATTCGCTCGACGTCGCTTCTCGTCCGCCGGACAGGGCTTCGAGGACGTGCGCACTCACGTCGTCGAGCCACTGCCCTCCGTCTCGGTGCAGTCCGGCTTTCTCGGCGTCCTTGATCACCTGCCGACGCTGCGCCGCGGCCACCCGCGCACTCGCGCCCGCCTGCACGACCGGAAGCACGTCGCGAGGGACGACGAAGACCGTCCGCCGCATCGCCATGTGCTTGACGAGAGAGCGATCGCTGTAGAGCGCCTGCTCGAGGTCGCGGACCGTGAAGTCGTCGACCCGCGCCCACGCGGACAGGAAGACGCTCGACGGATCGGTGCCGTGCAGACACACCATGCTCGTCGCAGCCTCGACGGCGTGGAACGCGCGGTGTTTCGGATGCAAGCGATGCCTGGCGGCCAGTCGTGCCCGGCGTTCGCTTGCCCCGATCCTCCGCACAGCCATGAAGGCATGGTAGGTGCGAGGTACGACACCAGTGGTCGAGAATTTACGTTGTTGTCACGTACCGAGGTTCACATCTGTTTCTTAAGCTGCAACAGTGTTTATCGTCAATAGACACAGGCGGAGACGCCATATCGGAGCGGTGAGGAAACCCAATGGCAGAGAGCGCACGAGTAGTCATCGTCGGCGGCGGACTCGAAGGACTCGCGACAGCGTGGTCTCTCGCCGAGCGGGGTGAGACCGACGTCCTCGTCCTGGAACGGGAAACACTGTGCTCGGGCATGACCGGCAAGTCGAGCGGCATCGTCCGCTGCCATTACGGCGTCCCGTCCCTCGCGGCGATGGCGTGGCACGGCGTCCGGGTGTTCTCCGAGGCCGACGACATCTTCGGCACCGACATCGGCTTCCGGCAGACCGGGTACATCGTGGGTGTCGGTGAGAACAACACCGCGCCGCTCGCGGCGAATGTCGCGATGCATCGCGCACTCGGGGTGCCGGTCGAGGGAATCGGAGCCGACGAGGTGCGCCGACTCTGGCCGGGGATCTCCCTCGACGACTTCGCCGCCTTCGCCTACGAACCCCTCGGTGGTCACGGTGACGCCTACATGACCGGAATGGCATACGGGGCGAAAGCCCGCCGACTCGGCGTGCGCGTGCGACAGTCCACCCCCGTCGCCACTCTCCTGCAGCGCGACAACGGCGAGGTCTACGGCGTGCGCACCGCTGCAGGCGACGAAATCCACGCCGATACGGTGGTTCTCGCGACCGGCGTGTGGTCGCCGACGCTCGGCGCGACCGCCGGCGTCGACATCCCGATCCGAGCCCAGCGTGAGCCCATCCTCCTCGTGGACCAGGGTGAACCCACCCCCGACGTGCCGACATTCTCCGACCTGGTCAACCTGCACTATGTGCGTCGCGAACCGAACGGCGATCTGCTCGTCGGCAACAGCGACCACTCCGCTCCGGAGTTCGCCGATCCCGACAACTATTCGAACCACGCGACCGACGACTACATCGAGACCGCGATCGCCAAGCTCGATCGACTGCTTCCCGACATGCCCGACCCGAAGCTCTCGTCGACCTACGCCGGTTGCTACGACACCACTCCCGACTACAACCCGATCATCGGCCCCTCCCCTGCCCCCGGACTGTTCCTGCTGGTGGGCTTCAGCGGGCACGGATACAAGATCTCCCCGGCGGTGGGCCGCCTCGCTGCCGACCTCCTGCTGGACGGCATCTCCAGCGACCCGGCGGTCGACGGAACCGACTTCCGTTATTCGCGGTTCGAGGAGGGCAAGCCGCTCGCGAGCCTGAATCCGTATGCCGGAGCAGGCGAAATGCGCTAGGAGTGCTCCCGAGACCGGGGTTGTTCGCGAGAGATCGAGAAGATCCGCAACAACCCCGGTCTCGACGGCATCAGGACGATCCGCACCATCGAGTTCGGGGCGGGCCGCCGAGAACGAATCCGGAGGTCTTCACGCCCGCACGCCCCCGAAGGTTCGCAACCAGCGCAGGCCCGGCTCGCGGGTACGGGTGATGCCCTTGTAATCGGCCATGTCCGCCGGTAGCTCGTCGAGCACACGGTAGAGACGGTCGGACCACTCGGGCACTCTGGCGATGTCCTCGAACGGCAGCAGATGGGTGCGGATGAGGAACATGATCGTGCCGGAAACGCCGAGACGCACTAGGTGCTGGACCTCGACTCGCAGATTCAATCGTCGCCCGACCTCCTCGAGCGGGCCTTCGGCGAGCAGCCGCCGATCGCGGCCCCACTGTGGGTAGGCCTCGGTGGACTGATCGAGCCTCCGGTCGACGCTGAGCGACCAGTTCGTGCGCCGGTAGCACTGACCGGGCTGCAGGCCCATGAGGAACTGTTGTGCGCGCGGAATGACTCCTTCGGTGTGGACGCGCGGAACAGGTCCGTGGATCTGCAGGAAAGACATACCGACGTCGAAGCGCAGCGACCAGTCGGCCGCGAACGTCACGAGTCCGGCGTCACCCCAGAGTGCGCCGTCGCGCTGGTCGAGCAGGACGATGTCCTCCTGGATGTGCCGACCGATGAAGCGCAGGGGCGGCTCGGGCAGGGTGGACCGCTCACCGAAGACGAAAGCCTGCTCTACGTCGAGCGCTCTGTTCGTGAAGCACAGAATCGCACCGTCACGGTCGAGGGAGAAGGTCCGGGGATCGGCGTCGACGAGCATCCGCATCAAGGTGACCATCGCGTCCCACTGGGCGACGTCCATGTGGGGCAGGGCCTGGAATCGAGTGGGATCCTCGGCAAGAATCCGCTCACGCTCGGCCAGATCGTCCCGGTAGTGCGCGTCGAGATCGACCGGGTGCTCTCCCCATCGGCCCGCAGCGGTGTCCACCGCGCTTCCGGCGGGTTCGACGTTGGTGCTGTATCGATACGTGTCGCGGAGGAAGGGGAACGGAAACCGTGCGATTCGATCGGGAAGATCGGCACCACCGTCGTGAACCGCGAAATCTACTGCCGCACTCATAGTTCCAACTCCAATCGTGGTCCGCTCGCGCGGGAGACGCAGGGCATGAGACAGTCGCCTGCCTCCTTCTCCGCAGCAGTCAGGAACAGATCGCGATGGTCGACGTCGCCGCTCACCACAGGAAGCCGGCACTCACCACACACGCCCTGCCGGCACAAGCTGGGTACTGCGATCCCCTGGTTTTCGAGAGCTTCGAGCAGGCTGACACCGGGGTCGACGCCCACCTCGCTGCCGCTTCGGCGCAGGCGTGCGGTGAACGGTGCGCCGGGGTCGAGGTCGCCGACACCGAAATGCTCGTAGTGGAGGCGGGCGTCGGGCCATCCCGCGCTGCGGGCACGTGCCGTCAGCTCGTCGATCAGTCCCGACGGTCCGCACACGTACATGTGCGTGCCGAGCGGCTGGTCCAGCAGCGCCGGGCCCATGTTCTCCCAGAACTCACCCGAGCCGGAATACGTGCGGAGTCGTGCCCCACACAACCGGCGCAGTTCGTCCAGATGCGGCCCGTCGCCGGCACGGAAGGCGTAATGCACCTCGAACGACCGTCCCCACTGCACGGCAGCGCGCACGTGCGACAGGATGGGTGTGACGCCGATTCCGCCGGCGACGAGGACATGATGGCGGGCGGTGAGGACCGGAGCGAAGGCACTGCGTGGCGTACTCACCCGTACCGGGTCGCCGACCTGCAATCGGTGGATCCACCTCGAACCGCCCCTCCCCTGGTCGTCGAGCCGCACCGAGATCCCGTAGTGATCCGGCTCGAACCCGGGTCCGGTGAGCGAGTAGGAATTCCGGCGCGGCCGCCCATTCGGACCGGTCCCGCAGGTGACGACGATGTGACTGCCCGGGGTGAAGGACGGCAACGCGTGGCCGTCGGGCGAAATCATGCGCACGTGCAGCACCGTCGGAGACAATTCGGTCGTCTCGGCGACCGAGAGCACCAGATCGCTTCCGGCAGAGGAATTTTTCGTGGGGGTTTCGGAGATCAGGGTCATGGCCGTTCCTCCGCATCGGACATGAAGCCTAGGTAAGCACCGTGCATACGCGAGACATGATGGTAGACAACAAGGTTCGTTCGACACGTCGGGCAGGTGGTACACCCGCCGACCTCGACGGTGGCGACATGGGCCGTATGGCAGTGCCCGCAGTAGACAGTGCGGTCGGCGGTATCGATCGGTATCGGAAGGATCTCCGCGTCGAGCAGTCCCCCTCCCCTTGCCGCGGCACCGGCCGAGAGAACCGCCGCTTCGGGCCCGACGAGAACCAGGCGCCACCCGATGCGTGCACCACCGAGTCGACTGCCGAGTACGCGCGCGGCGGTCTCACCCCACTCGTCGGGCAGGCACATCCAGTCCGTCCGGCAACCGTCGAAGGACGACAACAACTGTCGCGCCCGAGTCGCAGCTGCCGCACCGAAGGACAGGATCGTGACGGTCCGCGCCCCGGCGGCGATGTGCCGCTCCTCGTCCCACCGCGGCACACTGGTGGTCTCCATATGGACACTCATGGCTGCGCCCGAAGACGTAACACCCCGGAAGACGGAGTAGTACGCGCATGCGTCCCGAGTCGGGTGGATCGAATGTCGAGCATGAGGACTCCTTCGAACGGTGCGGAACACGCGCTGAGACGAGACGTCGATCGCTGATGTGAAACGGACGGTAATACGAAGAAACGAGGCGATGGTTGCCGATCGGTTAACGCGTGTAACCGATCTCGGACCCACCACCCCCGATCGCGCGCGACCGTCCAGAGCCGTGCCACGGCGACCCTCCACACCGGCCGCAGGCAAGCGTCACCGCAATCTCACTGCTGCGTAACACACACGTCATGACAAGACTGTTTCCTAATGTTCGACACTGATTCATATTGTGAAACCACGCCGTAGAAACCGAGGAGTTCCCATGACGCTGGAAGCCACCGACATGTCCGTGTTGCGTCTCCAGTCGACGAACGGCCGGTCGCCTGCAACTTCCGAATCCCCTGACCTCGCCGAACTCGCCCGAACCACCGGCACCCGCTTCATCCTCGCGGTCTTCACCACGCTCTCCGGAAAGCCTTGCGCCAAGCTCGTTCCCGTCGAATCGGTCGAAGAGCTCCAGACCGACGGCGTGGGCTTCGCCGGTTACGCCGCCGGCACCATCGGACAGGTCCCCAAGGATCCCGACCTCGTCGCCATCCCCGACGCGAGCTCGTTCACCCCCATCCCGTTCGTGCGCGAAGGCCTCGCGCTCGTCCACTGCGACCCGCACGTCGAAGGCAAGCCCTGGCCGTTCGCACCGCGCGTGATCTTGAAGAGTGTGCTCGCCGAGGCCGCGCGCAAGGGCCTGTCGGTCAAGGTCGGCGCGGAGATCGAGTACTTCCTCGTCCAGCGCGACGAGCACGGAGCACTTCGGACCGCCGACCGTCTCGACACCTCACGTCAGCCCTGCTACGACGCCCGCGACGTGACCCGCATGTACGACCACCTGACATCGATCTCGGCCGCGATGAACCGGCTCGGGTGGGGCAACTACGCCAACGACCACGAGGACGGCAACGGCCAGTTCGAGCAGAACTTCCAGTACGCCGACGCACTGACCACCGCGGACCGCGTTGTGACGCTGCGCTATCTGCTCTCGGTTCTCGCCGAGCAGCGCGGCATGACGGCGACCTTCATGCCCAAACCGTTCGCCGATCGCACGGGCTCCGGGATGCACATGCACCTGTCGCTCTGGCGCGGTGAGACTCCTGTCTTCCCCGACGCCGCAGATCCTCGCGGGCTCGGCCTCTCCGAGACCGCGTACTCGTTCATCGCAGGGATCCTCGAACACGCCGGCGCGCTGCAGGGGGTGATCGCGCCGACCGTGAACTCCTACAAGCGCACCGGCGCGACCACCACCTCGTCGGGTGCGACGTGGTCGCCCCGATACGCGACCTACGGTGGCAACGATCGCACGCACTACCTGCGTGTCCCGGACGCCAACCGCGTCGAACTGCGCGGCGGCGACGGTTCGGCGAATCCCTACCTCGCGACGGCTGCGACGGTCGCCGCAGGACTCGACGGAATCGAACGATGCCTCGACCCGGGCGTCCCCGGTGTCGGTGGATCGTCGGACACCCTGCCGATGACGCTGCTACACGCGATGGACGCGCTCTCGGCCGACCCGGTCGTCTCCGGTGCTCTCGACACCGCCGGGCCAGGCGTCGCCGACTACTTCGCCTCCCTCAAGAGGGAGGAATTCTTCCAGTGGCACAACACCGTGACGCCATGGGAGATCGACAGCTACCTGACAGCTTTCTGAACCGATCGAACAGGAGAGACGACCATGTGCGGAATCGTCGGACTTCACTTGCGGGACACCACGCTCGAACCTCGACTGGGCGCGCTGCTCACCGGGATGCTCGGGCAGATGGTGGACCGAGGTCCGGATTCGGCGGGTGTCGCCGTCTACGGCAACCCGACTTTCTCGCCCGCCGGCGAATCGTCGGTCTCGCTGCTGGACGCACCCGCAGACCTCGACGAACGACTGGGCGACGCCCTCGGAGTGACGGTGGGCGTGGTCGAGCTCGCACCGACCACCGTCGTTCACGCACCCGTCCCCGCGGCTCTGCTCGCCGACACCGTCCGGGCGATCACTCCGACGGCCACCGTCATCGGCTTCGGCGACGACGTGACCGTGCTCAAGGGCACCGGCGACCCGCGTGATCTCGCCGAGAGTTTCGGACTGCCGGCGGCGTCGGGATGGCAAGGTGTGGGCCACACCCGCATGGCCACCGAATCGGCCGTCACAGCAGCGGGTTCTCACCCCTTCGCGGTCGGGCCCGACCAGTGCCTCGTCCACAACGGGTCGTTCTCGAATCACTTGTCGATCAAGCGTGAACTCGAAGCGGAAGGGGTGCGCTTCGACAGCGAGAACGACACCGAGGTCGGTGCCCGGTTCGTCGCGAAGCATCTGGCCGAAGGCGCCGACCTCGAGAAGTCGCTGCGCCTGCTCGGCGAGCGCTTCGACGGCTTCTACACCCTGCTCGTCTCGACCTCCGACTCGTTCGCCGTGGTCCGCGATCCCATCGCCTGCAAGCCCGCGATCGTCGCCGAATGCGACGCCTACGTCGCCATGGCATCCGAATTCCGCGCGCTTGCCGGACTTCCCGGGATCGCCGACGCCCACATCTTCGAACCCGAACCGGAACGGGTCTACGTATGGCATCGCTGACCGCATCCGCCCTCATCCCGCCCCCGGAGACCACCATGACCGCCGATATCCTCTCTCCCGACAGCCTGACCGAGGCCACCCGGTTCGACCTGGACGTGACCACCACCCGTGAACTGAACGCGGCGCTGCACGCGATGGAAGCACCGGCCTCGGCGTACGTGACGAATCCGCAAGGCGGCCACGCCGTAGCGTGCGGCCTGAACCGGCCGATCGACGTCCGCATCGAGGGCCACGTCGGCTACTACGCAGCCGGAATGAACAAGCATGCGCGCGTCACCATCGACGGCAATGCCGGCGTCGGAGTGGCCGAGAACATGATGTCGGGCACGGTTCGCGTCACCGGTGACGCCTCCCAATCCGCGGGCGCGACCGCCCACGGTGGACTGCTGGTGATCGAAGGCAACGCCGCGGCGCGCTGCGGAATCTCGATGAAGGGTGTCGACATCGTCGTCGGCGGCGATATCGGGCACATGAGCGCCTTCATGGGCCAGGCGGGGCGACTCGTCGTCCTCGGTGATGCCGGCGAGGCCCTGGGTGACTCGCTGTACGAGGCGCGGATCTACGTGCGCGGCACCGTCGCCTCGCTCGGCGCGGACTGCGTGAAGAAGGAGATGCGCCCCGAACACGTCGCCGAGCTGCAGGAACTGCTCGATGCCGCCGGGTTCGACGCGGACCCCGCCGAGTTCACCCGCTACGGCTCGGCCCGCCGGCTCTACCACTTCCACGTCGACAACGCCGCAGCGTACTGATCGCTCGCCATCGTTCACCCGCTCGACACCCGAGGAGACTTCCATGACCTTCCGCCCCGGACTGCGCGAGTCCGCCACCTTCGACCGCAATGTCATCCACGAGATCCAGCGTGCCGCTTCGACCGGCATCTACGACATCCGCGGCTGGGGCGCCAAGCGCAAGGTTCCCCACTTCGACGACCTGGTCTTCCTCGGCGCGTCGATGTCACGGTACCCACTCGAGGGCTACCGCGAGAAGTGTGAGACGGACGTGATCCTCGGCGATCGGAATGCGAAATACCCACTGCACCTGGATATTCCGGTGACCATCGCCGGGATGAGCTTCGGCGCCCTGTCCGGGCGCGCGAAGGAGGCTCTCGGACGCGGAGCAAGTGAGGTCGGCACATCCACCACCACCGGCGACGGCGGGATGACCCCCGAGGAGCGCGGGCAGTCCAAGCACCTCGTCTACCAGTACCTGCCGTCGCGCTACGGGATGAACCCCGATGATCTGCGCAAGGCCGACGCGATCGAGGTGGTCCTGGGCCAGGGCGCGAAGCCGGGCGGTGGAGGAATGTTGCTCGGCCAGAAGATCACCGAGCGTGTTGCGGGGATGCGGACGCTGCCGGTCGGTATCGACCAGCGCAGCGCCTGCCGCCATCCGGACTGGACCGGCCCCGACGATCTCGCCATCAAGATCATCGAACTGCGGGAGATCACCGGCTGGGAGAAGCCGATCTACGTCAAGGTAGGCGCGACCCGCACCTACTACGACGTCAAGCTCGCAGTGAAGGCCGGCGCGGATGTCGTGGTGGTCGACGGGATGCAGGGCGGCACGGCAGCCACCCAGGACGTGTTCATCGAACATGTCGGCATCCCGACGCTCGCCGCGCTCCCCCAGGCCGTGCAGGCGCTGCAGGAGATGGGTGTGCACCGCACACCGGGTGGTGTGCAACTGATCGTCTCGGGCGGCATCCGTTCGGGCGCCGACGTCGCCAAGGCCATGGCGCTCGGCGCCGATGCCGTCGCCATCGGCACGGCCGCGTTGATCGCCCTCGGCGACAACGATCCGCGCTATCAGGCCGAATACGAAGCACTGGGATCGGCTGCCGGCTTCTACGACGACTTCCAGGACGGCAAGGATCCAGCAGGCATCACCACCCAGGATCCCGATCTGCAGGCCCGCTTCGATCCCGTCGAGGGTGGCCGGCGGCTCGCGAACTACCTGCGGGTGCTCACGATGGAGGCCCAGACCATCGCGCGCGCATGCGGCAAGTCACACCTGCGCAACCTCGAACCGCAGGATCTCGTCGCCGTCACGATGGAGGCAGCGGCGATGGCTCGGGTGCCGCTCGCCGGAACCGACTGGATTCCCGGCCGACCGGCCTGACGCAGCGGTCGATCACTCCCCGCCCTCCGTGTGCTCCCGACTCCCGGGAGCACACGGAGGGCTCACGTGTGTCCACTACCAGTGGACAGGCGCTACGCTGACGACATGACCAGCCCCGACCGCGACGTCCTGTACGACGATTCCGGACGCGAAGTCCCGCGCGGCACTCCCACCGGCGTCGATCTGGAACGGGCGATAGCACATCAGGTCCGCTCGCTGCGCCTCGCCAGTGGCCTGTCCGTCGGCGACATGGCCGCCAAGGTGGGGATCTCCAAGGCGATGCTCTCGAAGATCGAGAACGCCCAGACCTCGTGCAGTCTGTCGACCCTCGCCCGGCTCGCCGCCGGTCTCGACGTACCCGTCACCTCGCTCTTCCGAGGTGCCGACGCGCACCGCGACGCGGTGTTCACCAAGAACGGTCACGGCGCCGAGATCGTCGGCCGCGGTACGCGGGTGGGCCACCACTACGAACTGCTCGGCGCACTGCGCGGCCAGCACAAGCGGCTCGAACCGGTCCTGGTGACCCTCAACGACGCGAGCGACGTCTTCCCCCTGTTCCAGCATCCGGGTACCGAACTGCTGTACATGCTCGAAGGTGAAATGCTCTACGGGCACGGAGATTCCGAATATCACCTGCAACCGGGTGACGCCCTGCTCCTCGACGGCGAAGGATTGCACGGACCGAACGAGCTCGTGACTCTGCCCATCCGGTTCCTCGCCGTCACGGCGTATCCGGACAATCACCAGCCGTGAACACGCCGGAGCCCTCCCCACACCGAGTGGGGAGGGCTCCTACGGTTCGATAGACGGATGCGTCCGTCAGGGCTTCGTGGGCACGATGATCTCGCGATCCTCGGAGAACGCCTCGGGACGCAGTGACGACGGGCCGGCCGGAGAGATCGAGTCCATCACGTAGGCCGTCTCCCCGTGCACGGGGACGTCGATACCCTGCATCTCGGTTTCGGCGTCCACCCGGATGCCCATGATCTTGTCGAGCGCCTTGGCGATCAGGAAGGTGACCGCGAACGAGTACGCGAAGACTGCCGCCATCGCCACGACCTGACGCCCGAGGAAGTCGATACCGCCACCGAAGAACAGACCGTCGACTCCCGCCGGTGCCGCCGCCGTCGCTACGAACGCGATGAGGGTCGTGCCGACGACACCGCCCATGAGGTGGATGGCGACGACGTCGAGGGAGTCGTCGTATCCCGCCCGGAACTTCCAGCCCACGGCGAAGCAGCCCACCGCACCCGCGACCGCACCGATCAGCAGGGCGCCGAGCGGGGAGACGAGACTCGCCGCAGGCGTGATGCCCACGAGTGCGGCGATGACGCCGGAGATCGCCCCGAGCGTGGTGGCGTGCTTCTCCCTGATGCGTTCGACGATCAGCCACCCGAGAAGACCCGCCATGGCCGCGACAAGGGTGTTGAGCACGACGACACCCGCCATGTGATTGGCACCGCCCGCGGACCCGCCGTTGAAGCCGAACCAGCCGAACAGCAGGATGCCACCGCCGAGGACGACCAGGGGCAGGTTGTGGGGACGTGCCACGTGCGGGAATCCACGACGGCGTCCGAGCGCAATCGCGAGCGCGAGGGCCGCGACGCCCGAGTTCATGTGCACCGCGGTGCCACCTGCGAAGTCGTGTGCGGCCAGCGTGTTGGCAATCCATCCGCCCTTCGTGCCGGCCTCCTCGTCGTCGAAGGCGAACACCCAGTGCGCGACAGGGAAGTAGACCAGCACGACCCAGATGCCCGAGAACACCAGCCAGGCCGAGAACTTCATCCGGTCGGCCACAGCACCGGCGATGATCGCGACGGTGATCCCGGCGAAGAGGAGATGGAAGGCCGCAGTCAACGCGGCGGGCATACCGCCGGCCGGGTCTTCTTCGAGCAGTGAACCGAGACCGATGTCGCTGAACGGATCACCGATGAGGCCGAGCCCTCCGACGCTGTCTCCGAGCACAGCGGCGGGACCGAAGAGCACCCACAGCACGGCGGTGACCGCGAAGCCGCCGAAGACCATCATGATCATGTTGAGTGCGCTCTTGATGCCGAGCATGCCGCTGTAGAACAGCGCCAGACCGGGAATCATCAGTACGACTGCTGTGAATGCCGCCAATATCCAGGCGGTGTCGGCGGCCGCGAGTGCCTGTTCCATAGTTGCCCACCTTGCTCATCCGGGGTACGCGACCCCCACGCCAATCGGTGACCCACATTCATCACCGTCCCCTGAGAGTGGACCGATTCTGTAATGTCCCTGCGAGGGCGGGGTGAACTTCGTGTAACGCCGCCACACCAGGGCGATGCGAGCCGGGCGCCGCAACGAACGGGCAAGATGGAGAAATGATGCGACGCACCCAGCCGGTTCACGGAGCCCGCGACTTCCGGGTATCCCACACCGGCCGAACGCCGCGAGAACGACACTTCGGATCCACTGCATCTGCAGCGGGGAGGTAGGCGATGGGACGCGTCACGACACGCCGGCCGGTCCTGCGGATCACCGCGGACAGGGTGGGGCGGCGGCCCGACACCCTCGCCGTCGAGGAACCACTCGAGATCAGGGTCGGCGGTGACTCGCTGACGATCACCATGCGCACCCCTGGGCACGACGTCGATCTCGTACACGGATTCCTGCTGGCCGAAGGCATCATCGGCAGTCGCGAGGACATCGCCTCGGTCCGGTACTGCGACGGGGTCGACGAGAGCGGCGCGAACACCTACAACGTTCTCGACGTCACTCTCGCTCCCGGCATGACGATTCCGGAAGGCACGGGGCGCCGCGCCTTCACCACCACCTCCGCATGCGGCGTGTGCGGGAAGAACTCGCTCGACGAGGTACGCACCCGCACCCGGTACCCGCTCCGGGATTCGACGAGTGCGTCGATCGGGAAGCACACACTCACCGAACTTCCCGACACGCTGCGCCGCAACCAGCAGGTCTTCGAGTCCACCGGCGGCCTGCACGCAGCCGCACTGTTCACGGTCGACGGTGCCCTGCTGACGCTGCGGGAAGACGTCGGCAGGCACAATGCGGTCGACAAGGTGCTCGGGCGGGCACTGACCGACAACCGGATCCCGCTGTCGGACAGCGTGCTCATGGTGAGCGGACGTGCTTCCTTCGAACTCGTGCAGAAGGCCGTCATGGCCGGGGTTCCCGTGCTCGCTGCAGTGTCGGCACCGTCTTCGCTGGCGGTCGACCTCGCCGCGGAGTCCGGCCTGACCCTGGTCGGCTTCCTCCGCGGCGACTCGATGAACGTCTACACCGCACCCGAGCGCATCAAGACCGACTGAGACATCGACCTCAGCTGCACGTACCTTCCGGTATCTCGCCCGCGCGGACTCCGTCGACGAATGCCCGGACGTCGTCGAGGGACTCCTCGAGCACCGCGCGATGGTCGGCTCCCTCGTACACCCGGTAGGTCAAACCGGCGCCGTTACCGCACAGCGCCGCGGTCACCCCGTCCGTGGTCGCACGTGAGACCAGCACATCGTCGGTGCCCTGCACGACGAGCGTCGGCACCGACAGGGCGAGGTCTTCGAGCTCCTGGCCCGCGTAGTACTCACGGAGCACGTCGAGGTCCGCACCGGGCGCGAACACCTGATCCACCGGGATCGAGTTCGCCACCTCGCGGATGTCGTCCATGCACCCGGTGCGCGCTGCGTCGAGCAGGGGGCGCGACGCGTCCGTGAGCATCGCGTCGGCATCGATGTTCGGATCCGCCGCCTCGGCTCCGAGCAGCAGGACCGGCAGGAAGCCGAGCGCCGGACCGATCGCGGGACCGGCGGTGGCGTAGAACTGAGCCGTCTCGCTGGTCCGGCTTCCGGGGGCGAAGGCGACCGCACCCTGCAGTTCGAGCTCGGGGGCACGTTCTTCGCCCCGTGCTGCCGCGTACAGCGCGGCGTGCCCGCCCTGGCTGTGCCCCATCGCCACCCACCGGGCACCGATACCCGGATCCAGTTCTCGGGCGGCACGCACGATGTCGACGACACTGGCCGCCGCGCTGTCTCCGTTCATGTAAGGATGCCCGCCCGGAGTGCCGAGGCCCTCGTAGTCGGTCTGGACCACGGCATAGCCGTCGGCCACCCAGCGATCCAGTACGGCCGTGGTCCTGCCGACATAGGAGTGGGCCGGGCCGCCGGGGGTGTCGGCGGAGGGCGCGCAGGCGTCGCCCACACCCGTGGTGCCGTGCGCCCAGCTGATCACGGGCCAACCTCCCTCGGGCGCCTCCCCTTCCGGGATCGCCACGGTGCCCGACACCAGGACGGGACGTCGATCGGCGCCCTCGGACAGGTAGGTGATCAGGTGCGTTCGCGAAGCACTGGGGAGTGCCGCGGCGCCGGCGAGCGGACGTTCGGTGACCAACGACCCGGGTCCGCCGGTTTCCTTCTCGCCGTGGCCGCCGCTGTCGGAACAGGATGTGATACCGAGCACCGAAGCGACGGCGACTACTGCAACCACGCTCCGGGGAGTACGACAGATCATGCATCCTCCATTGGGATTTCAGTCCACATCGGGCGCCCACTGCACACCGTTGATGTGACTTCCGCCGTCGACGAACAGCGTGTTGCCGGTGAGATAACGCGAGTCGTCGCTCGCGAGGAAGGCCGCGACCGTGCCGATGTCGTCCAGAGGATCGCCGATACGGCCCATCGGGTTCGCCGTGGCCTGCGTCGCCGCCATCTGCGGATCTGCCTCCGCAACCCGCTGATACGCCGCGCTCTGCGCGCCGGGACAGATCACGTTGCAGCACACCTGCTTCGGAGCCCATTCTCGCGCCGCGGTACGGGTCATACTGCGTAACGCCTCTTTCGCGGCGTTGTACGACACCGAGTACATGTGCGCGTTGACCCCGTTGAGACTGCACATGTTGATCACACGTCCGGTTCCGCGCCGGGCAAGCTCCGGATACGCACGCTGCATCGCCCAGAATGCAGCCATCACGGCCATGTCGAAACCGGCCTGCATGCTCTGTTCGGGCGTCTTCTCCAGACGAGCGAAACCCAATGAACGCCAGGCATTGTTGACCAGAATGTCGAGGCGGCCGAACTCGCCGACAGCCGTGTCCACCATTGCGTGAACCTGCTCACGGTCGGTGACATCGGTCGGCACGAAGTGTGCCCGCACTCCCCACCGATCGGCGAGCCGACGGGCGGTTTCCGCCCCTGCCGCCTCGTCGATCTCGGCGACCACGACGCTCGCGCCCTCGCGGGCCAGCGCCTCCGCGACCCCACGGCCGACTCCCATACCGGCTCCGGTGACAATCGCCACCCGTCCATCCAGTTTCCCCAAGTCCGATTCCTTTCCCGAGTGCCGACGAGGTGCCCGCCGATGTCCGTCAGCGAGGACGGGGAACGGTCTTGTCGATGAAGAGCGCCTCGACGGACACACATACGGTGCCGTCCGAAGTTCTGATCTCGCCGACCGTCTCGATCTTGCGGCCGTCCTGCCCGACCAGACGGCCACTGATCGTCAGCGGCTCGAACAAGGGGGCCGGGCGGTGGTATCTCACATTGAGCTGGGCGGTGGCGCCGCTGCGTCCGGCCCACGCGTTGGCCACGCCCAGGGTGTGATCGAGAAGAAGAGCCGAGACTCCTCCGTGTACATGGCCGGGCGGGCCCTGGTACGGAAAGGTCAGTTCGACGACGCCTTCGACCGATCCGTCCTCGCGACCGGCGAGCACCAGCGGTGGGGCGAGGGCGTTCTCCGGTCCCGTGACGGGATCGTGCCGGGTGACACCCTCTCCGTGCCACATGTCGATCAGTCTCTCCTGCACTTCCGGGGCATGTTCCTCGAGGTGCTCGGCGATGCTGTCGAGTTCCTCCGCGACCCGCTCGAGGTTCGCGTTGGCCCGGTCGGTGCGCAGCAACGCGTCCACCACGCGCCGGGCAGCAGCAGTGGCGCGGTCGACGGCGGTGTCCTGCGGCGCCGACGTCAGGACCGTGCCGTCGGGTGCCGTCCCCACGGTGGGGTGGACATCGGGATCGACTTTCATCGGACCTCCATCGCGGCGTGGGTGAGCACCGGTTGCCCGTCGCGTTCGGGACATGTGGCGAGCAGCGTGAGGGTGTCGCCGTCGCGCCAGACCGCCGTCTCGATCGTCTCTCCCGGATACACCGAACCGGCGAACCGGACCGAGAACGACCGGACCCGTGTGGGATCCCCGTCCAGCACACCGTCGACGACCGCCTTGCACACGACGCCGTACGACGCGAGTCCGTGCAGGATCGGTTTGTCGAAGCCGGCCGCCTTCGCGAACTCGGGGTCGGCGTGCAGGGGATTCATATCGGCGCTGAGGCGGTACACCAGCGCTTGCTGGGTGCCCGTGGGCGAAACCAGCATCTTGTCGGCTTCGCGTTCGGGCACCGCATTCGGCACGTCGGGACCGGGGCTACCGCCGAAACCGCCCTCACCACGCGCCCAGATCTGCATTGCCGTGGTCCACAACGGATTTCCGTCAGCATCGGTGGCAGTCTGCTCGAGCACGATCACCGCGGCCTTGCCCTTGTCCCACACATCCGCGATTCGCGAGGAGATCGTGGCCGAACCCGCGAGCGGGATGGGCGCGTGCACGGTGAGGGACTGGCCACCATGAAGAATCCGGCGCAGATCGATGTCGATTCCGGGCAGGTTCAGCCCGGCGGGGGTTACCGTCCCGGCGGAGATCCCCTGACCGGCGACCATCGCAAAGGTCGGCAGGACCTGTAGGTCCTTCTCGTACACCCACCGGAGTTCGCCGGGATCCAGCGAGGCGACGCCGGCGCCCAGTCCGAGGTGGTAGAGGATCACGTCGCGTTCGGTCCAGGCGGCCTCGCGGACGGCGGGAGCGGCAGAGAGCGCGGCATTCGGATCGATGGGCATAGCGGTCACCTTCCGGGTTCGGGGTCGCGGGGCAGACCGAGGATCCGCTCACCGATGATGTTCAGCTGCACATTCGTCGTCCCACCAGCGATGGACATGCACTGGACGTTCAGGAACATATGGGTGGCCGAGTCGCGGTCCTGATCGTCGAGCAACGAGGCCGGTCCGGCCCAGTCCATCGCGAGCTCCCAGACCTGCTGGAGGTGTTCGACACCGAGCAGCTTGGCGACGGACGACTCGGCACCCGGTTGCCCACCGGCCAGGGAGCGCATGGCGGTACGCAGGCCCATGAGGCCACCGGACGCCGCATCACCGAGCACCTTGCCGAGGACGGTGAGCTGTTCGTCGTCCGGCCCGCCGGGAGTGTTCTCCGCGAGCCCCATGAGGACCTCGCAACCCGCCCCGAAGGTCGAGTCGTGCGAGAGAGAGACGCGCTCGTTGGCGAGGGTGGTGCGAGCCAGTTTCCATCCGTCGCCGGGCTCGCCCACGAGGCACTCGTCGGGCACGAAGACGCCGTCGAGGAACACCTCATTGAACAGGGCCTCGCCGGTGATCTCCCGCAACGGCCGGATGTCCAGACCCTCCGTGTTCCTGATGTCGATCAGGAAATAGGACAGGCCTTTGTGTTTGGGAGCGTTCGTGTCGGTGCGGGCGAGACAGATTCCCCAGTCGGCGACCCGCGCCATCGACGTCCACACCTTCTGGCCGTCGAGCTTCCAGCCGCCGTCGACCTTGACGGCCTTCGTGGACAGGCCCGCCAGGTCCGACCCGGCGCCGGGTTCGGAGAAGAGCTGGCACCACACGAGATCCCCGCGCAGCGACTGCGGGACGAATCGCTCGATCTGTTCGGTGCTTCCGTGTGCGATCAGTGTGGGCACCACCCAGTTGCCGATGATCATGTCGTGTGGCTCGAGTCGAGCGGCACGCAGTTCCTCGGCGATGACCAGTTGTGTGACGGCGTCGGCGGCCTTACCCCACGGCGCGGGCAGATGCGGGGTGGTGTAGCCCTTTTCGGCCAGATACGCCTTGCGTGCTCCGCCCTCGAGTGTCGTGGCCGGTTCCAGTTCTGCGCGGATGTCGGCGCGGATCTGCTCGGCCTCGGCCGGCAGGTCGACACTCAGCACGCGGCGGACCCCACCGAGCGTGAGTCGGGCGACCCGGCGCTGCCAGGACGCCGTGGAGCCCAGCAGGATCCGGAGCGATTGAGCGCGACGCATGTACAGGTGCGCGTCGTGCTCCCAGGTGTAGCCGATGCCGCCGAGAACCTGAATGCAGTTCTTGGTGACCTGGAAGGCCGCCTCCGGGGCGATGGACGCGGCGACGGCCACGGCGAGCGATGCCTCGTCGTCAGAGACATCATCGTCCAGTGCTCGCGCCGCATCCCACGCCACGACCCGGGCCTGTTCGGTGAGGCAGAGCATCCGGGCGACGGTGTGCTTGACGCCCTGGAACTGTCCGATCACGCGACCGAACTGCTTTCGGACCCGGGCGTAGTCGGCGGCCGTGGTGGTTGCCCGATCCGCGAGCCCGGCAGCCTCGGCAGCGAACAGGGTCGCTGCGATATCGACGATCCGCTGCGGGTCCAGCGTCAACACGTCCTCGTCGCACAAGGCTGCGGCACTCGCGGTGATCTCGGCGTTCCGCCGAACCACGTCGTAACTCGGCAGGTTCGTGACCTCGACCCGATCGCGAGCGACGACGACGAATACCCGCTTGCCGGCGTCATCGGCCGCGAGCAGGAACAGATCGGCCACCTGTCCCCCGAGGACGACACCCGAGGTTCCCGAGAGAGTGACGGAGCTGCCGTCCCGAACGACGCGTAATCCGCCCGGCTGCAGGGAGACCGCCCCGAACAGGGAACCGTCCGCAAGTCCTTCGAGTTCGGTGCGTCGTCCCGCCGCGTCGAGGACCGCGGAGACGATGACGGTCGGCAGGAAGGGGCCGGGAACCATGGCCCTGCCGAGTTCTTCTGCGACGATCGCTGTTTCGAGCAGGCCGAAGCCGGCACCGCCGACCTCCTCGGGGAGGTGCAGTCCCAGCACGCCGAGCGCGGCGAGCGAGTTCCAGTAGGTGGGGCGCGCTTCCGCCTTCGCATCGACGGCCGCGCGGATCACCTCGGATGTCGCGTGTCGCGCAGCCCAGCCGCGTACGGAATCGCGGAGCTCGCGGTCCTCGTCACTGAGTCCCAGAGTCATGAACGGGTCCTTTTGTTGGAAGAGTGTCCGGCGTCAGATGCGCTCGATGATGGTCGCCGTGGCCATCGCGCCACCCGCGCACATCGTGACCAGCGCAGTCGAACGGTTCGATCGCTCGAGTTCGTGCAGGGCACTGGTGATCAGCCGGGAACCGGTGGAACCGACCGGATGTCCGAGTGCGATGGCCCCACCGTTGACGTTGACCTTGCTCATGTCGGCGTCGTGGACCTGAGCCCAGGACAGCACGACGGAGGCGAATGCCTCGTTGATCTCGACGATGTCGATGTCCGACAGCGACATCCCGGTGCGATCGAGCACCGCGCGAGTCGCGTCGATCGGTCCGTCGAGGTGGTAGTACGGATCGGAGCCGACGAGCGTGGACGCGAGGATGCGGGCGCGCGGGCGTAATCCCGCAGCCCGTGCTTTTTCCTCGCTCATCAGCAGTACTGCGGCAGCACCGTCGCTGACCTGGGACGAGTTTCCGGCGGTATGGATTCCGCCCTCGATCACCGGCCGGAGACCTGCAAGCCCCTCCGCGGTGGTCTCGCGAAGCCCGCCGTCACGGGTCACGGTGGCGATCTCGCCGGTGGGCTCACCTTCCTTGGTCACCACCGGCGCCTGGACGGGGACGATCTCGCGGTCGAATCGGCCTTCCGCCCATGCGGTTGCGGCGCGCATCTGCGACTCGAGCCCGAGGGCGTCGACGTCGCCTCGCTTGATTCCGCGCTTCGCCGCGATCCGCTCGGCCGAGGTGAACTGGTCGCCCATGTCGATCGACCAGTCGTCCGGATAGGGATTTCCCGTGCCCGGCGCGTTGGCCTGGCCGAGGAACACCCGGCTCATGACCTCGACACCGCACCCGATGCCGGCGTCGATCTGCCCGGAGGCGATCAACCCTGCAACCATGTGCACCGCCTGCTGCGAAGAACTGCACGCACAGTCGATGGTCGTCGCAGCGGCCGTGTACGGGAGGCCTGCATGGAGCCAGGCCTGGCGGGTGACGTTGTTGGACTGCTCCCCCGCCTGCGTGACGGCGCCCCCGACCAGCTGACCGATCTGCTCGGGCGGGAGGCCGGTGCGGTCGAGGACCGCCTTCTGGGCGGCACCGAGCAACACCGCGGGATGCACCCCGGCGAGTTGACCGCGGCGGCGGCCGATCGGTGTGCGCGCAGCCTCCACGATGACGACGTTGCTCATGCCCACTCCAAGCTGTTTGACGATATTGAAATTTATTCTATTGACGTAGATCACAGATTCTCCCGCTGTCCCACCGAGCGGGACCGCGCTTGCAGGCAGCACTTCGGGAAGCCGGTCAGCGCGAACGGACCGAAAGGTCGACCAGCAGCAGCCGGCAGGCTGTGCCCAGATCGGCCTCGACCTCGGGGATCGAGGATCGGCCGTTGAGTGCGGATTGAACGAGACCGAACCACAGCGCCACCACCAGTCGCACGAGGGTCGCGTCACGAACCGTGGGTTCCTCGATACCCGCCGCCGCCAGGAGAAGCCGATCGAAATGCCGATCGATCTTCGCCACATCGGGAATGGTGGCAGCGTTCGACGAGGCGGCGGACTGGATCATCGCGTTCGCCAGCAGCGGCGTACGCACCAGGGCCCGGGTCGCTTGCAACAACGCCTCGTAGACGGCGTCCACCGGCGAGGCAGACGCGCGAGAGTGCCTGGTGAGCTGGACCCCCATTCGATCGATCCGGTCGACCATGACCGCCACGAACAGGTGGGTCTTGGACGGGAAGTAACGGTAGAGGGTGCCGATGGCGACGCCCGCGAGTTCGGCGACCTCCTGCATCCGCACCCGCTCGAGTTCCTTTTCTGCACCCAATTGCGCTGCGGCACCGATTATTCTGTCGTAACGCGCGTGCTGCTCCACCGAACTCGGCTCGGCCGCATCCCGTGCCTCCGCAAGCCTCGGCATCCTCGACTCCTCCCCTTGGTGACCGATCGGCACTTCGACCGTCGCGGCGACGAACGTTCCAGGCAGAGCAGGTCGCAGCCCCACCCGTCCCGGCCAGCGGGACCGGTTCGACGGCCGGATCACACGCCGCCGCAGACTAGAATGAATACTAATTCTGCCGCGGTGCAATGACCTACCTCGGCGACCGAACAGGAGACGTTGCATGGGTGAATCTCTGAGTCTGGCCGGGCGCGCAGCCGTAGTGACCGGTGCCGGGGCAGGTCTCGGCCGCGCCGAAGCCCTCGCTCTCGCCGAAGCCGGCGCGGCGATCGTCGTCAACGACATGGGCGACGCGGCACATCAGGTCGCGGAGGAGATCGTGGCGGCCGGCGGCCAGGCGATCGCCGTCACCGGAGACGTATCCGACTGGTCTCTCGGCGGCCGCCTCGTCGACGAATCGGTCGAGGCATTCGGATCCTTCGACATTCTCGTCAACAACGCAGGCATCATCCGCGACAAGATGATCTTCAATCTGACGGAGTCCGACTGGGACGACGTGATCCGAGTTCACCTCAAAGGACACGCCGCAACCTCACACGCCGCCGCCGTCCACTGGCGCCAGAAGAGCAAGTCGGCCGGTGGACCGGTCTACGGACGCATCGTCAACACCTCGTCGGAAGCTTTCCTCTTCGGTCCGGCCGGACAGCCGAACTACGCCGCCGCGAAAGCCGGCATCACGGCGCTCACCCTGTCCACGGCTCAGGGTCTGGGCCGCTACGGCGTCACGGCCAACGCGATCTGCCCCCGCGCGCGCACCGCGATGACAGCGGAGGCCTTCGGCGACGCCGATGCCACGACCGGACTCGACCCGCTCGCCCCCGAGCGCGTAGGCACGCTGGTGCGTTATCTCGCATCTCCCGCGTCCGCGGAGATCACCGGGCAGGTATTCGTGGTGTACGGAAAGATGGTCGCGCTCATGGCATCACCGAAGGTCGAGAACCGCTTCGATGCAGCCGGTTCCGCCTTCACGGCCGAAGAGCTCGACCAGCAGCTCTCGTCGTACTTCTCCGGTCGCGGCCCGTACGAGACGTACGCCGCGTACAGTATTGCGGAGCTCGAGAAAGTTGCACTCGAAGTCGATTGATCGCCCCGCGCCACGTCAGCGAAGGGAGCACGGGATGAGACTTGCGGAGAAGGTCGCGATCGTCACCGGTGGTGCCGGAGGGATCGGGCGCGGCATCGTCCGGGCGTTCGTGGAGGAAGGCGCCCGAGTCCTGTTCGTCGACATCGACAGAAACGCGGGTGAGGCCCTCGAAACCGAACTGGGCGGAGCCGGACAGTTCCTCCGCGCGGACATCTCCGAGGAGGCAAGCGCCGGGACGATCGTCGCCGCCGCCGTCGAGCGATTCGGCAAGGTCGACATCCTCGTCAACAACGCGCACGCGTCCAGGCAGGCACCGCTACTGGAAACCACGCAGGAGATGCTCGACCTGTCGTTCGGCACGGGCTTCTACCCGACCTTCCGACTGATGAAGGCCGCTTATCCCGAGCTCGCCGTGAACAGAGGGTCGGTGATCAACTTCGCGTCGGGAGCCGGGATCGAGGGAAATGTGCGGCAGGGGTCCTACGCCGCCGCGAAGGAAGCGATCAGAGCGATCAGCCGCGTGGCTGCCAACGAGTGGGCTGCAGACGACATCAACGTCAACCTCATCTCACCTCTGGCGCTGACCGAAGGCGTCGAGGCGTACATCGCGGCCAATCCCGGTGTCGAGGAAGAACTGCTGGCGAAGACCCCACTGCACCGGTTCGGTGACCCGCAGGCCGATATCGGGCGCGTCGCGGTCTTCCTCGCCAGCGAGGACGCGTCCTACATCACCGGCCAGACGCTGATGGTCGACGGCGGGACCATCAAACTGCGCTGACCCGGACCATTCACCCCGGAACCGGGTGTACGCCCCCGGGTTCCGGCCACGCCTTCCCGCGCCGGCACCAACCTCAGGTCGGTGCGGTTCGCGGGACATTCGGGGCCAGTAGGCCGGGCCGTCCTCAAAATCTGGAGACTGGTCTTGAAGCAGAGATTCCGCCACGACCGGATTCAGAAGCTGCGAATACCAGTCCTTCGTAGCGTTCTTACTCGTCAGAGCAGTGACTTGACGGCGATCGCCCGGACGGAAGCGAGATCGTAGAGATGTTAGGACTGGGCGGTGTGCTCGCACATCGCCCAGTCGTCGATTATCAGCACCAGCTGCCGAGTGTATTTACGCATGTGTTGGCCGATGGCGGGATCGGTGTCCACCGGCCAGATCGGCGAGCATTTGGACACATTTTGACGGACCGCACGTCCACCCCGGCGGGCGATCTCGCCCTCGCCAGAGCGCCTGCGGGGCACTTGAGGTGGCCCGAATTGCCCATCGCGGGTTTCGATCAGGCGCGCATCGGGGGCTGAGCATGCCGGTCTCAACGCAGTGCGCGGGCTGGGATCGAGGATGGTCAGGAAAGGTGCCTCACCAACGGTTCATGAAAAGTATTTAGCAGTTCAAAGTTTCTGATGAGGTTACGGATCAGACTGAGCGTTCGGCATTGAACGGGCATCGTATGTGGCCCGCCCGCGCAACAACGCTGGCGCAGCTTTCCCGACGTCAACCTGGGTGGCAGGTCCCCGATAGTCGGTCCGGTCGGTTCTAGAGCCGGTTCCTCTGTGCAGTCGATCAGTCGATCTCACACGCCACCGGCTGGTGCCGGTG